>JAUXQB010000113.1 GCA_030685215.1 Actinomycetota bacterium | reverse complement strand
CGTGAACTGGAGGAGCTGCTGTTCGCGCATCCCTCGATCGGTTCCGTCGCGGTCATCGTCCTGCCCGACGACCGGTGGGGAGAGACGGTTGCTGCCTTCGTCCGCCCGGCGCCCGGTGCCAGCATCAGCAAGGACGAGCTGTTCGCGTACATGCGCGACCATCTCGCGCCGCACAAGACGCCGAAGCACTGGTTCGAGATCGACGAGTTCCCGCTCACCGGCTCCGGCAAGATCCAGAAGTTCAAGCTGCGCGAACAGTGGCAGCAGGGCTCGCTCACCGAGCTCTGACGCTCACCGCGTCCCGTCCCATCCGAGTGCCAGCCGACCATCCGAGTGCCAGCCGACCATCCGAGTGCCAGCTGCACCCCCGTCGGGCCGCTGACACTCGGATGGCACGGACTGCGCGGTGAATTGGCTTCGCGGCGGCGTCCGACGAGCGCGACGCTGGTTGCCGAGATGGCTGCTGCAACGATGCTCGACACCTTCCTCGACCGAGGGCTGGTGCGCGTGCCTGCGGCGTTCACGCGTGCGCAGGCGAACGCGATGAGCGACGCCGTCTGGCGTCACGTCGCCCGCACCACGCCGTGCCGGCGCAACGACCCGTCCACGTGGAACGGCCGACCGATCAACTTCAAGAGGCTGAAGTCGCACAGCTCGTTCGCGGCGCTCACGCAGAACCCAGCGACGTCGAAGGCGCTCGACGGCATCTTCGGCGCCGGGCAGTGGACGAACGCGAAGGCCGGCCCGCAGATCTTGATGACGTTCCCCAACGCGGCGCAGTGGCAGCTGCCGAACCGGCTGTGGCACACCGACTCCGGGTTCGAGCACCGCACGTTCCCGACGTTCGGCGTCAAGCTGTTCGCATGCGTCGAACCGGTGCGGCCCGGGGGTGGCGGCACGCTGGCCATCGCCGGCTCACACCGGATGGTCGAGCGGTACCGGCCGACGCTTGCGCGGGACGAGCGCGGCGCGGTCTCAGCGCTCTGGAGCGGCGTGATGCGGCAGGACCCGTGGCTGCGCCAGGTGGTACACCCGAACCGCACCGAGACCGGCGCGTTGATGGATGGTCCGCACGACGCCGACGGCATCGCGCTCGAGATCGTCGAGCTCACCGGCGAGCCGGGCGACGTGTGGATCACCCATCTGCACACGTTCCACTGCGTGTCGCCGAACGCGCGCGACACGCCACGGATGATGATCGCCGAGGCGATCCATCGCGCTCAGCGACCGCCGGCCTGATCGAACTCGAACAGCAGGTCGAGCGTCAGCCGCTCGGCCGGCCGACGGCGCGACCGGGCGATGCCCACCACGGCCGTGCCCGAGAACCAGGCCCAGGTATGCCCGCCGCGCCGGTGCACGCCGTGGTACCGCAGCGTCATCGTCACCGGTTGCTGACGAGCGTGGTCGGTGAACCTGGCGACGCCCGACAGATGCCACGCTGCCGGCTCGAACGGGTCGGCGGCGATCTCGTCGACCGTGAGGTCGATGACCCGGTCGGCCAGCTGGACGTGCATCCAGCTGGCGACCGGAGCTGCGCCGACGTCGAGCCAGCCGCCGGAGATCGGCAGCGCCTCGGACGGGGTGCGAGCGAGGGAGCGCTGCACCGAGGAGCTGACCACCAACGGCCACATGCCGGCGGCCGGTGTGTCGAGGCCGTCGAGGCGACGGATGGGTGCCGGCGTCGCGGGGTGGATGTCGGTGGAGGGAGGAAGGGTGGTGATCATGACGGTGGCTTTCAGGAGAGGGCGGTGAAGGAGTTGATGGTTTCGCCGAGCTCGAACGGTGTGCGCATCTCGATCGACGCGGTGCCGCACGTGTACGTGCCGGAGCCGATGCCGGTGCCGCCGGCGATCTGGCCGCCGGTGCTGAAGCGAGTGGTGAGCGAGGTGGCGTAGTCGTGGTCGATCACCTGCACCTGACCGTCCATGGCGGTGAGGTGACCGGTGGCGACGCCTCTGGTCTGGGTCGACAGCACGATGCCGTCACCGAGATCGGTCGACGAGGGGGTGGCGGCGGTGAAGTCCATCGTGAACGTGCCGTCGCGCTCGATGGTGAGCACGATGCCGGCGCCGCCGCCGCGCTCGTTCACCGGTGCGCCGGTGACGGTGTCGTCGATGTAGGAGGCGGTGCTCGTCCACCGGCCGACGAGGCAACGGTCGACCAGTTCGGGTGTCGTGGTGGTCTCGCGTCGCTCGCAGTCGAGCTCGCTGCCGACGATGCTGAGCGTGGCGTTCGAGGTGCCGCCGGTGAGACCCACGACCACACGTGCATCGATGGGGTCGTGCGTGGGACCACTGCCGTCGGGGCAGATGCACCCGCCGGGGCGAGCGCAGTACGTGACACCGGGTGACAGCACCTGGTCGATGCCGCCCTCGGCGCCCATGCGCGCCCATCCGTCGAACTGGAACGTCACCAGATCGGCGAAGAGCGACACGTCGTACAACCCTCCGGTCACCTTGGCCACCTGTGCCTCGGCGACGCTGCCGTTGGCGACCGACAGCGGCGTCGGAGTCGCGCGATCGATGGTGATTCCGGGCCCCGTCGCGTCCCATGCCCGGCCGTAGTCGGTGCGGCGCAGCATGCTCGACGGCCACGACTCGAGGAACGATCCGCTCGAGGCTCCGGCGGCGTCGAAGGCCGGTTCGTTGGAGAAGCCATCGAGCATGCCGACGAACCGCGACCACGGGTCGGTGCCCACCTCGTCGAGGTGTGCGTAGAAGCCGATCGCGTCGTAGTCACGGGCGTACAGCGAGCGGCCGGGGGTGGTGAGGTAGCGGGTCCACCACTTCGTGCTGACGGTGGTGCCGCCGGCGAGGTCCTCACCGGCCCAGGCGGGCATGCCTTCGAGGATCCAGGCGGGCATCTCGTAGGCCGCGACACCGAGGTACTGGAACTGGAAGCAGTGCATCACCTCGTGAGCGATGATGCCGTACAGCTCGCTGCCCTCGGCATCGGTGGCCTCCGGGCTGAGGTGGATGGTGCAGCTGGCGAGGCCGTTCTGGCCGCAATCGCCCGGGTCGGCCCAGGTGTAGGCCAGGCTGATCCCCAGGTCGCGGTCGTCGACGAGCAGATGGATGGGAGCGACCATGCTGATCGCACCGCCGAGCTTGGCGGTGATCTCGGCGCTGGAGTCGTCGACGATCACTCGGAACGCCTCGGCGCCGGGCGAGTCGGCCGTCGGCACCACCTGGCCGTAGCAGCCCAGGGTCATCGCCGGTGCCGTCGACCGGAGGCCGCTGACCGCCGCGGTCGGCGGCGGCGGAGGCGTGTCGAGCGGGCTGAGCGCGACGGCAACGGCGTGCTGCTGCTCCGGGCTCAGCTCGTCGAAGTGGCGCAGCACCCATGCCACTGCGGAGGTGGCGTCGGGCACGGTCTCGTCGGCGTGGTCGCGGTGGACCTCGCTGCCGGGCAACGGGGCGACGCCGAGCGAGAACGCGTCGAGCGCGAGCTCGAGGCTCACCTCGCCGTCATCGCCGATCGTGCCGAGCAGGTCGTCCCAGCGCGATGTCGTCGCAGCGGTGCTCGGTGACGTGACGGTGGTGGGTTCGGCAGTGGTGCCGATGGTCGAGTCGGGCTCCGCGGTGGACGAGGGGGAGCCGCCACCGCAGGCGGTGAGCACCGCGGCAGCGAGGATCGCCGAGACGGCGAGGCGGGTGTGGATTCGTGCGGTCAACATGGTGACCCATTGAGGCGCAGCCGGTCAGCAGCGACATGAGTAGCCGACACTCATCGGTCAGCGGCGCGGTCAGCCGGCGGAGACGTACCTGGTGAGAGCGTCGGCGAGGTCGCTGCGACTGCTCACGCCCAGCTTGCCATAGATGCGACCGAGGTGGTTCTCCACCGTGCGCGCCGACACGAACAGGCGCTCGCCGATCTCGCGGCTGGCGAACCCGCCCGCGGCGAGCTCGGCGATCTCGCGCTCACGGTGCGACAGCGGTTCCACCTCCGAAGGGCGGATCACGGGGCCGATGACATCGCAGCGACGGCTCAGCTCTGTCGACCGCAAGGCCCACTTGGCCGCGGCCCGTTCGTCGCCGGCGGCGTCGAACCAGCGCGCTGCCAGGCGTGCCGCATTGGTGGCGGTGCCCTCGATGCCGGCGACCGAGAACGCCTCCGCTGCCGACCCCACCTGCTCGGCGTCGTGGTCGACGAGCGCGCGGCAGTACTGCGCGAACAGGGCCGGCAGGCCACCCAGTTCCGTGCCCAGCAGCGCCAGAGGTTCGAGGGCCTCGCGAGCTCTGCCGAAGCGAGCGAGCAGGTACCAGCCGAGCGCCTCGTCGAAGCGCGAGCCGCGCTCGGCCGCTTCGGTGGCACCGCGTCGTGCCCACTGCTGGCCGCCGTCGATGTCCTTGACCAGCCACGACATCATCACGCGCGCGTGCCACAGATCGGCGTCCCACACCACCGCGGGCACGGGCGACAGCGCGTCGACCTCGTCGAGTGCTCGCGCTGCGGCCTCGTGGTCGCCGGCGTGCGCGGCGCACAGCGCCATCACACCCCGGCTCCATCGTTCGAGCGTGCGGTAGCCGTGGCGGTGCTGGAACGTGGCCGCGCGGTGCGCGTGGCGGTAGCCCTCCTGTGCCTTGCCGCGCCACATCAGCACCCAGGCCAGGTGGCACTCCGGGGTGGCGGCGAGCAGCTGGCTCCCGGCGGCGGCGTCGACCGCGGCGCGCACGGTGGATTCGGCGCGTTCGCCCAGTGCGGCCTGCACCAGGCTCTTGCCCAGCCCGGCTTGGCGGATGCGCTGCGCGAGCAGGCCGAGCTCGTACTCGGCCGACGCGGGCACCACCACCGACTGGTCGACCTCGGACACCACGCGGCGGGCATCGCCGTAGGCGGTCTCCACCAGGCGGTCGGCGTACTCGAACGCCGAGCGCACACGAGACGAGGTGGTGGCGCGCAGCGGTTCGAGCACGTGGCGCGCGCCGGCCGCATCGCCCGAGTTGGCGAGCAGCGCAGCTCGTTGCGCATGCAGCTCGTCGATGGCGTCGCGGACCGAGTTCGCATCGTCGAGGTCGACATCGATGCGGTGGTCGCCCGGCCGCAGGTGGGCGACGCCGTCGTCGATGATGGTGAGGGCCGCCGCGAGGTCGGCGTTGCGCCAGAACGCCTCGTACGAGCGTGCGGTGACGAGCTGCGCCAGTTCGATCGGCCGCTCGATGCACGACTCCAGCGTGCTCAGGAACCCCTCGCGGTCCTCCTGGAAGCGGCGCGAGTCGTGCACCAGCAGCATGATGATGCCGGCGTCGAACCGCGGTTCGTCGTCCCACGCCACTTCGGCGAGCTGCTCGGCGAGCCCGAAGTCGCCCAGCTCCAGCGCACGCCCGGCAGCCGCCACCAGGCGTTCCGGCGGCACGGCCGCGCCGCCGTCGAGCGACCAGGCAGCGACGCGCATCAGGTCGTCGTGGCGGCGGGCGCCACGCGCCTGCACCGCCCCGGCCAGCTCGCGGTAGATGGTGCGCGCCAGCAGGCGAGACAGGTTGCGGCGCAACACCTCGCCGTACAGCGGGTGCGCGAGTCGCACGTCGGTGCGCCGTCCGTCCTGGGTGACCGTGATCCAACCGTCGCGTTCCAGCTCGACGAGCGCCCGCGGCTCGGTCACCTGTTCCAGGATCGCGAGGCCGATCGGCTCGGCCAGCGCCACCACGGCCAGCGAGTCGCGGCCGGCGGGATCGAGCCACGACAGCCGTCCGGCGACGAAGTCGACGAGCTTCGGCGACGACGTGATGGACGACAGTTGGCTGGAGGTGCCGGTCTCGGCCATCGTGCGCGCCAGCGTCGCGATGAACAGTGGGTTGCAGCCGGTGAGCCGCACCAGCTCGTCGGCCGTGTCGGGTTCGAGGTCGTCGTCGAGCAACGCCTGCGCCATCGCGATGGTCTCGTGGCGGCCGAGGTCGCCCACCGGCCAGCGTTCGAGCTGGCCGCTTCGACAGAGGTCGGTGATCGGCTCGGGCACGAACACCCCGTCGCGCGCGGTGGCAACGACGATGACGGACCCGGCCGAGACGAGCTGATGCACCAGCGTGGCCGACGATGCGTCGAGGAGGTGGGCGTCGTCGAGGCCGAGCACCAACGGCCGATCACCGCCCAACGCCGAAATGGCAGCGCGAGCGCTGACCAGGAGCGAGACACCTTCGTAGCGGTCCATCTCGCCGGAGAGGAGCGGCGCGAAGGCGGTGAGCGGCAGGTCCGCGATGGATTCGCGTCCGCGGACGAAGCGGCCGACGTATCCCGACTGCTCGGCGAGGGCGACGAGCTCCTCGGCAAGACGGGTCTTGCCGGTGCCGGCCTCGCCGTGCAGCAGGATGCCGCGGCCGCCGTCCGCGAGCAGCCGCTCGAAGCGGCTCACCTCAGTGGCGCGACCAACGAGGGGGAGACGACTGCGTCGGGTGGACGATGATGTCGCGTCGTGTGGCGGTGGCATTCGGCGTCAAGTATGACCGAACGGCTGGGGTGGCCTGCGACGGATTGCCGGACCGAGCGGGCGAGTCGACGGGGGAGGGTGGGACGGGGGTGCTGGTGCTGGTTCATGGCACCAGTGGACAACAGATCGTCGTCGGCGACATGAGCAACCGATACTCATATAGCGGCGACCGGTCAGAGGTGCTGCGGTCAGTGCACCTGCAGTCGCGTGAGCGCGTCGACCAGCTCGCTGCGTGAAGTGATGCCGAGCTTGGTGAACACGTGTGCCAGGTGGTTGTCGACCGTGCGCACCGACAGTCCCAGCCGGTCGGCGATGGCCCGGCTGGTGTGGCCGTCCATTCCCAGCAGCGCCACCTCTCGCTCGCGTACGGTGAGCGCGTCGATGGTGAGGATCGGCGGCGGAACGGCGGGGCGCTCGCACTGGTCCATCAGCTCCTGCCAGCGGATGCCCAGCTCACGGGCTCGCCGACGATCACCCGCCGCCGCAGCGAGCTCACCGGCTCGCGCCAGCGCTTCGGCGGCGTAGCCGAGCACGCCGGCCGCGACCAGCTCGTCGGTGATGGCCACCATGCCGTCGACGTCGTCGCTGGTCTCCGACGACGCTTGCCGCGCCAGCATGCCGGCCAGCTCGCGCCCGTCGGTGGCCAGGGCGTGCAGGCGCTGGACGACCTCGTCGGCCTCGCTGCCGCTGCGCACCTGATCGTGCAGCGCGATCACCTCGTCGAACCACCTGCCCTCGGCGCGAGCGCGTTCGGCGGCCACGCGCAGCAGCGCGCGGCTCGCCTCGAAGTCGTGCAGCAACCGGTGCCGGCCGGCGATCACGATGTCGATCCAGATGTCGAAGCTGGTCGGTGTCTCCTCGCCCTGCCCGTACGGCCCGGTGAGCGCTGCGATCGCTTCGTCGATGACCGGGTGGTCGCCGGCGGCCACGGCCACGTCGCCGGTGAAGACCCACGCCCAGCGAGCGAGTGGTCGATGCCCGCTGGCGGTGAGCGCGCGAGCGGCGTCGGCCGCGATGGCGGTGCCGGTGGCGGGCCGGCCGCGCCATCCCATCGTCCATCCCAACATGGCACTCGCGACGGCCAGCTCGTCGGGGCGGCGCAGTGGTTGGGTGGCGAGGAACGCCCGTAGCTCGGTCTCCGCGTCGGCGAACCGCGCGCGGGCGACGTGTGCCATGGTGGCGCCGATCGGCTCCAGCTCCTCGATCGGCGCCGGCACGTCGCCACCGACCTTCCACGTGGTGGTGCGCCGGTCCACTTCGGCCAGTCGTGCCACGGCGGCGCCGGCAGCGTCGCCTCCGGCGGCCGACGCGGCGGCCTCGGCGAGCGCATGCACGGCTCGGCCATCGCCCCACGCGTAGCGGGCCTCGCACACCACCAGCGCGGCGGCCACCGACCCGGTGTTGTCCCACGCTCGGCGGCCGAGGCGCTCGGCGTGCAGCGGGTCGCCGTGCCGCAGCGCGTACCACGCCGCGCGCACGGCCACGTCGGGCGGCAGCGCACGGCCGGAGGCGGTGGACCAGTCGATGAGCTGACGCAGGTCGTCGGCCCGCTTCGCACCCAGGGCGACGAGGTGGTCGATGAGCTGGTGGCGGATGCCGCGTGCGAGCAGCTGCGACGCCGTGGCGCGCAGGTGCGCTCCGTACAGCGGGTGACGCATCGAGACGTCGATCCGGCGGCCGTGTCGCTCGGGCCGGATGAGCAGCCGGCGCTCGAGCGCGACCAGCGCGTGTGGGTCGCACAGCTGTTCCACGATCGCCGCGCCGATCGGTTCGGCCAGCGCGATGACCGTGAGCGCGTCGCGCAGGTCGGCGGGAACGCCGCTGAGCTGTTCGGCGACGAGTCGATCGATCACCGCCTCGTTGCGGTTGCCGTGGCCGTTGCCGCCGCCGGTGTCGTCCTGGCCGTGGTTCATCTGAGCGAGCACGGTGGTCACGAACAGCGGGTTGCCCAGCGTCAGGCTCCACACTTCCTCGACGAGCTGGTCGTCGACCGGCGTGGGCATCG
>JAUXQB010000099.1 GCA_030685215.1 Actinomycetota bacterium | reverse complement strand
ATGGGTCGCAACGCAGTGGCGTCGTGCGAGACCACCTACGACCAGGTGGTGGTGCCGGTGGCCGACCGCGTCGGCGAGGAAGGTCAGGGCTTCCGCTACCTGCTCGACGGACTCAACGCGGAGCGCGTGCTGATCGCCGCGGAGGCCATCGGCATCGGGCGGGTGGCGCTCGCTCGCGCGGTCGCGTACGCGAAGGAGCGCGTGGTGTTCGGTCGCCCGATCGGCCAGAACCAGGGCATCGCGTTCCCGTTGGCGGAGGCACACGCCAAGCTGCACGCCGCCGACCTGGTCGTGCAGGAAGCCGCTCGACTCGTCGACGCAGGGCTGCCATGCGGCGAGCAGGCCAACCTGGCCAAGTACCTCGCGGCGGAGGCCGGCTTCTTCGCGGCCGACCGAGCCGTGCAGACGCTCGGCGGCTTCGGGTACGCCAGCGAGTACCACGTGGAGCGCTACTTCCGCGAAGCACGCCTGATGCGCATCGCCCCGATCAGCCAGGAGCTGGTGCTCAGCTACGTGGCCGAGCACGTGCTCGGCCTGCCCCGCAGCTACTGATTCAGTCGCCGCGATCCTCGAGCAGGGTTTCGGCGATCGTGCCGCGGCCCCAGATGCGGCGCGCGGGCTGCAGACCTGCACCCGCGGCTCGGCGGACGTGTTGGTGCACCCAGTACACGCCGCGCTCCTCCACGGTGGCGAGCACACCGTCGGCACTCACGCCGGCGTCGTGCGAGGTCTGCACCGCGTTGCAGATGTCGATGTCCTGCAGGTGCACCAACCGGTGCGCGGCGATGTTGGCGGCCCGTGCGTCGGCGTCGCCACCGGGCCGCATGTAGAGGCGACGGTGCACCACCGTGCGGTTCGCTGCGACCGGTTCCATCCACATCGCCAGCGCCGCGTCGGGGAACACGTTGAGCATCAGGTTCGGCCACATCGTGAGGTAGCTGCCCACGGCGTAGGGCTGGCCGGTGTCGGCGCCGGCGAGCGCCTCCCAGCCCGGCTCGCCCGGCAACAGGCCTGCCATCACCCGTCCCGCCTCGTCGGTGGGGTGCAGTGGTCGATCCCACGCGTAGAGCACCAGGCCGTCGCTCACCATCGGATAGTCGTGCGTGTTCGACGTGTCGATCTCGGGATGGATGAACGGCGTGTGGTAGTTCTCGCTGTAGTTCTCGAGCAGCACCTTCCAGTTGAACGCGCGCTCGTCGGTCTCGGCGAGCACCACGTCCATCGACTCCAGCGGGAACGCGTCGATCGCGTCGGCGAGCGGACCGAAGTCGGGCGCCACGGCTGTCTGGTCAGCGTGGATCCACACCCAGCGTCGGAACTGGCTGACCGACACCGGCTTCAGCGAGTAGTCGGCCACGTCGAAGTCGTCCGGGTTGCCCACGCCCTGCGCGCGAGCCAGCGTGCCGTCGAGGCGGTACAGCCACGCGTGGTAGGGACAGCTCAGCGCCGCGCCGCTGCCCTCGCCGCCGTGCTCGCACAGCGGCGCCGCGCGGTGGCGACAGACGTTGACGAACCCGCGCAACACGCCCTCGCGATCTCGCACCAGCAGCACGGGCAGCCCGCCGACGGAGATCGCGCGCCACGCACCCGGCGCCGGCATGTCGTCGACGTCGCCCACGCACACCCACTCGTCGCGGAACACCGACTGCAGCTCGCGCTCGTGATGATCGGCCGACGAGTACCACGCGGCCGGCAACGTGCGTGCCGATGTGATGCCGGGCGGGTCGTCGATCGGTCGTACGTTCAGCGGGCGTTCCATGTTTGCTATTCTGACTCATCAGTCAATCAACTCCTGGGGGAACATCATGAGTGCGTCACGCCGCGACTTCCTTGCACGTTCCACACAGCTCGGTGTGCTGCTCGGCGCCGGGGTGCCGCTGCTGCAAGCGTGCGGCGGCGACGACAAGAAGACCAGCTCCGGAAAGGACCCGATCGCCGACGGCCTGTCCCCGGAGAAGGGCCCGTTGCGCATCATCAACTACGCCGATTACGTGAACCTCGAGGTCATCGCCGACTTCGAGGCAGAGTACGGCGTGAAGGTGGAGATCAGCACCATCGACACCGACACGGAGGCCACCACCAAGCTCGCATCGGGCGCCATCAAGGCCGACGTGCACCACTCGATGGCCGGCACCTCCATCGGCAACCTCATCGCCGGCGGGCTCATCCAGCCGCTCAACCGCAGCTACATCCCCAACTTCGCGAACGTCATCTCCACGTTCAACGACCCCTGGTACGACCCGGGCGCGCGCTACTCCGTGCCCTACACGTTCTTCGGCACCGGCATCGGGTTCCGCACCGATCGCATCGACCGCGCGCTCGTCGACGAGCAGGGCTGGGACACCATCTGGAACGCCACCGACTTCAAGGGCGAGGTGTCGGTGCTCGACGACGAACGCGAGGCCTTCACGATGGCGATGCTGCGCCGCGGCGTCACCGACATCAACACCACCGATCAGGCCATCATCGACCAGGCGCTCGCCGACGTGAGCGAGCTCATCGACCTCGTCAACGTGAAGGTCAACATCGAGGCCTACAAGGACATCCCGGAAGGCACCACCACCGTCGCGCAGACGTGGAGTGCCGACCTCATCGCAGGCGCAGCGGGCTACCTCCCGGAAGGTGTCTCCGACGAGGTGCTGGGCTTCTGGCATCCGCCCGCCGGCGAGTACGTGGTCACCAACGACAGCATGGGCGTGCTCGCCGCCGCAGAGAGCCCGGTGCTCGCGCACCTCTACCTCAACTACCTGCTCGACAACGAGGTCGCCGAGAAGAACTTCAGCTGGGTGGGGTACCTGCCCGCCATCGCGAAGCTCGACGCCGACTACGTGATCGCCGCCGGGTACGTGCCGGAGCACCTGCGCAACTGCGTGCCCACCGCCGACGAGATCAGCAAGGCGTTGTTCCTGAAGCCGCTCGGGGCCGAAGGCGACGCCAAGTACGAAGACGCGTGGGCCCGATTCACCGCCGGCGGCTGACCGCGTGACCGCGACGCTGCAGCGCGAGTCGCGCTCCCGCACTCGTGTGTGGTCGGTGTTCGCGCTGCCGGGCATCGGGTGGCTCATCGGCTTCTTCCTCATCTCCGTGTACGCGGTGATGGCGGTGGCGTTCGGCAGCGCCGACCCGTTCCTGAAGACCGCGATCCCCGCGTGGAATCCGCTCGAGTGGGACTTCACCACGATGAGCGACGTGCTCGACGAGGTGTTCACCGGCTACCTGCGCAAGGTGTTCGTGCGCACGTTCGCCTTCGTCGGCCTCGCGCTCGTCGGCTGCATCGCCATCGGCTATCCGGTGGCGTACTACGCAGCGAGGAAGGCGGGTCGCCGCAAGGGGCTGCTGCTGGCCGCACTGGTGCTGCCGTTCTGGATCAGCTACCTGATGCGCATGCTCGCGTGGACGAACCTGCTGCAACCCGACGGTCTCGTGAACCAGTTCATCGGCTGGTTCGGCCTGCCCGACGACCGCACCTGGCTGGATGGCGAGTGGCACACCGTGGTCATCGGGCTCATCTACGGGTACGTGCCGTTCTTCATCCTGCCGCTGTACAGCACGCTCGAGCGCATCGACGGGCGCTTCATCGAAGCCGGGCGCGACCTCGGCGCGTCGTCGTTCCAGACCTTCCTGCGCGTCACCCTGCCACTGTCGGTGCCCGGCCTGATGGCCGCCAGCGTCGTCACCATCCTGCCGATGTTCGGCGACTACTACACCAACAGCTACCTCACCAGCGGTTCGCCGAAGACGGAGATGGTGGGCAACCAGGTGGAGTACTACCTGCGCATCGTCGGCCAGCCGCAACGCGGCGCCTCACTGGTGCTGGTGCTGATGGCGATGCTCTTCGTGCTGATGGTCTATTACATGGTCACCACCATCCGGCAGCAGAAGGCGGCCGACCGATGAACCCGCTGCGACGCAAGCACGGTTCGGCTCCCGTGCTGGCAATGATCACGTGGGTCTACGTGTTGTGGTCGCTGCTGCCCATCCTGGTGGCCGTTCGCATCTCGCTCAACGACGGCCGCAGCAGATCGTCGTTCCAGCCGATGTCGTTCCGCTGGTACTGGGGCGATCCGACCGCGTCGCTGTGGCACGACGACTCGATGCACACCGCGCTGTTCAACACGCTTCGCCTGGCGGCGCTCACCATGCTGGTGGCCACCCCGATCGGCGTTGCGATGGCCCTCGGTCTCCAGCGCTGGCGGGGCAAGACGTCGAACGCCGCGAACGGTCTGATGCTGGTGCCCATCGTGACCCCGGAGATCGTGTTCGGTGTGGCGTTGTTCCTGGTGTTCAGCCAGCTCTACACGGGCGTACCCGACGGCATCACACGCCAGTTGCTCGGCCACGTCACGTTCACCATCTCGTTCGTGGTGGTCATCATCCGCAGCCGGTTGGCGGCCATCGGCACCCAGTACGAGGAAGCCGCACGCGACCTCGGTGCGTCGCGCCTGCAGGCCATCAGACTGGTGTTGCTGCCGCTGCTCGCGCCGGCCATCTTCGCGAGCGTGATGGTCGTGTTCGCCACCTCGGTCGACGACTTCGTGATCTCGTCGTTCCTGTCCACCGGCGAGAGCACCGAGACGGTGCCGATCAAGATCTACGCAGGGTCGCGAGCCAGTTCCACTCCGGCGCTCAACGCGCTGGCGACGGTGATGCTGTTCATCACCCTCACCGCCGTCGGTCTGGCTGCGGCCCTGCTGAAGGCCATCCAGCGACGTGGCGGAGAAGAGCCCGACAGCGGCAGCGGGCTCGCGAGCCTCAGCGGATGACCTCGACCGACCGTCGAAGTCGACGTCGAGCGCGTGCTGCGCGAGGTTGCCGCTCGATGAGCGACGGACGACGCCGACGGATCTGCCATATTGGGACCCCGAAGGAGTGCTGATCCCGATGACTGCCACACCCACCGCCACCAAGCCCGCACCCAGGTTCGTCCGCGCCGACGGCCCCGACAAGGTCACCGGCAGCGGCCGCTACACCGCCGACCTCACGCTCACCGGTGCGCTCGCCGCGAAGTTCAAGTACGCCGACGTCACCCACGCCCGAATCACCAAGCTCGACGTATCGGCGGCGCGCGCCATGCCCGGCGTGTTCGCGGTGCTCACCCAGGCCGACGTGCCGAGCGTGAAGTTCGGGCCGTTCGTGCAGGACCGCACGCTGTTCGCCGACGGCACCGTGCGCTTCGAAGGCGAGATCATCGCCGCGGTCGCCGCAGTCGATGCCGCCACCGCCGACCGCGCCGTCGCCGCCATCGTGGTCGAGTACTCCCCGCTGCCGGTCGTCAACGACATCGAGGGCGCGCTCGCGGCCGACTCGCCACTGGTGCACGCCGAATGGGCCGACTACGGCAGCATCCTGGTGCGCGATCGCAACGACGCCTCGTTCGCGTCCATCGCCAAGGGCGATGTCGAACAGGGTCTCGCGTCGTCGCACCTGGTGGTCACCAGTCGCTACGTGGCCGACGGCTGCCACGCTGCCCCCATCGAGCCGCGCGCCGTCGTCGCCCAGTGGGAGGGCAACAAGGTCACCATCTGGACCAGCACGCAGGTGCCGTTCGATGCTCGCGCCGGCGTGTGCGAGACGCTCGAGCTACCCAACAACCGCGTGCGCATCATCGTGCCGCATCTCGGTGGCGGCTTCGGTGGCAAGTGCGGCTTCCACTACGAGGCGCACGTCGCCGCGCTCGCCCGAGTGGCGAAGCGACCCGTGCGCCTGGTGTTCAGCCGGCGCGAGGAGTTCGTCGCCCCCGACCGTCGCCGCGAGGGCATCGTCTACGAGTTCCACACCGGTGTCGACGCCGACGGGCGCATCGTCGCCCGCAAGGCCTGGCTGGCCATCGACAACGGCGCGTACACCGCCGATGCCGGCTTCTTCAGCCAGCTCGCCGCGATGCACGCGCTGGGCCCGTACCGCATCCCGAACGCCCTCGCCGAGGCTCACCTCGTCTACACGAACCACCAGCCGTCGGGTTCGGTGCGCGCGCCAACCGCGCCGCAGACCTGTTGGGCGCTCGAGTCGCACACCGACGAGGTCGCTCGCGCCATCGGGCTCGACCCGGTCGCGTTCCGCACGCTCAACGCCGTCGACACCGGAGCCGAAGGCCCGAGCGGTCAGACCTACGGCGAGATCGGCGTGCAGCAGTGCATCGAGGCAGCGGCCGCCGGCGCCGGCTACGGCAATCCGCTGCCCGACGACGAGGCCATCGGCGTCGCAATCGGCTGGTGGCCCAGCTTCTCGGTGCCCTCCGGCGCGTACGTGAAGATCGACGGCGACGGCAGCGGCCAGATCATCACCGGCGCGCAGGAGTGCGGCACCGGCGCGGTGATGACGCTGCGCCAGCTCGCCGCCGACGAGCTGGGCATGGACCCCGAGGACTTCGAGCTCGTCTACCAGGACACCAGCGTCGCTCCCTACGACATGGGCGCCACCGGTTCGCAGACGTTGTTCAACAACGGGCGGGCGGTGGTGGCAGCAGCAGGGCAGATCGCCGAGCAACTGCGCAACCTGGCCGCCGACAGGTTGGAGGCGAGCCCGGCCGACATCGTGCTCGCCGATGGCACCGCCAGCGTGGCCGGCAGCCCCGATCGTGGCGTGCCCATCGCCGAGCTCGCCGGCATCGCGGCGGGCGGCGAACTGCTCATCGGGCACGGGTCGGGGATGCCACCGGGCCCACCACCCACCGTCGGCTCCACGTGCGTCGGCGACCTGGGCATGAGTGCCTGGGTGGCGCCGCAGTTCAGCTGCCACGCGGTGCGGGTGAAGCTCGACCGCGACACCGGCGTCGCCCGCGTGATGCACGTCAGCGCCGCCCACGACAGCGGCACCATCATCAACCCGATCGGCGCGCAGGGCCAGGTGGAGGGGGCCGTGCTGATGGGCATCGGCCAGGCGCTCACCGAGGGCACCACCTACGACGACCAGGGTCGCCAACGCAACGCGGCGCTGCTCGAGTACAAGTTGCAGACCGCCGCCGACGCACCTCCCATCGCGGTGCACTTCGTGGAGATCAACACACCCGATGCCGGCCCTCGTGGCGCGAAGGGGCTTGCCGAGGCGCCCAACGTCGCCACCGCGGCGGCCATCTCCAACGCCCTCGCACAGCTCGTCGGCGCTCCCGTTCGGCAGTTGCCGATGACCGCCGAGCGAGTGTGGACGGCCCTCACGGAACAGGCGGCGCAGTCATGAGCTTCACCATCGCCACCACGCTCGACGATGCACTCGCTGCGCTCGCTGCTGGGGCCCGTCCGGTGGCCGGTGGCACCGACCTCGTGGTCGGCGCCCGCCACGGCAAGGCACCGCTGCCCGAACACCTAGTGGCCATCGATCGAATCGCCGAGCTGAAGACGGTCACCGAGACCGCCGACGGGGTGAGCATCGGCGCGCTCGTGTCGCACCACCAGATCGAGACCCATCCGCTGCTCACCACGGCGTACGCCGGCCTCGCCGACGGCAGCGCGCTCGTCGGCTCGCCCGCCACTCGCCACATCGGCACGCTCGGCGGCAACATCATGAACGCCAGCCCGGCCATGGACACCGGCGCACCGCTGGCCGTGATGCTGGCCGAGGTCGAGCTGCGCTCGGTGCGCGGCACACGGCGGGTGCCGATCGAGGCACTGTGGTCCGCTCCCGGTCGAACCGGCGCGGAGCCGGACGAGCTGTGCGTCGCCGTGCACATCCCCGCTCCGGACCCACGGGCCAACACCGCGTACGTGCGGTTGGAGTACCGCCGCGCGATGGAGATCGCGGTCGTCGGCGCTGCCGCGTTCGTGGCCCTCGCCGACGACGGCACCATCGCCGCGCTGCGCGTCGGTCTCACTGCAGTCGCCCCCACCATCTTCACCGGCAACCTGCTCGGTCAGGTGGGCCGCTCCGTCGCCGATGCCGCGGCCGCCGCCGCGGCGCTGTCGATGGAGCACTCCACACCGATCAGCGACGTGCGTGCCAGCGAGGCCTACCGCCGTCACACCGTCGGTGTCATGGCTCGCCGCGCGGTGGAAGCAGCGGCACGGCGCGCCGCCGGCGAGACCATCGCCATCCCCGTCAATCGCGCCATCGGCATCGGAGCAGCATCATGAGCGAGAGCATCCACCTCACCGTCAACGGGGTCGCCTACCCGGTCACCGTCGACCAGGGGCGCAACCTGCTCAGCGTCATCCGCACCGAGATCGGCCTCACCGGTACCAAGGAGGGCTGCGACGACTGCGAGTGCGGCGCGTGCATGGTGCTGCTCGACGGCCAACCGGTGAACTCGTGCAGCTACCTCGCGGTGCAGGCTCAGGGTCGCGCCATCACCACCGTGGAGGGCCTGGCCGACGGCGACGCACTCAACGTGCTGCAGCGGAACCTGCTCGAGACCGGTGGTGTGCAGTGCGGGTTCTGCACGCCGGGCATGTTGCTCTCCGCCACCGCCCTGCTGGATCGCACGCCGAACCCCAGCGACGAAGAGGTGCGCATCGGACTGTCGGGCAACCTGTGCCGCTGCACCGGCTACGCCAAGATCGTCGCCGCCGTGCAGCTCACCGCGGCGGAGCTGCGCAACGGCTGACTGCCCGGCAACAACAGTACGTCGTGTGCGCTCCGTCCCGCTGGGCGAGACACAGCGCACACGACATCGGCGCTGCCAGCCGATCTGATCTAGGCGGGTTCGCAGACGGCGTTGGCGCCGTTGACGGAGACCGCCACTCGGTCGCCCAACTGCAGGTGATCGGCTGCGCCCTGGCCGACGTCGACGCTGACCAGGTGGTCGAGCACGTCGAGCCGCACACCGACCAGCGTGGTGGCGCCCTGGAAGGTGACGGCGGTGACCGAGCCGGGCAGGCCGGACTCCGACAGCGCGAGATCTTCCGGGCGCACCAGCATGCTGACGGCGCTGCCCACTGCGGCCGAGGCCGCACCCGGCGCCCCCACTCGCATGCCACCGATGGCGACCTCACCGCTGCCGGTGACCTGCGCCGCGAACTCGTTCATCGACCCGACGAAGCGGGCGACGAATGCGGTGCTGGGCGTGCGATAGACCTCGGTGGGCGTGCCGAGCTGCTCGACCCGCCCCTGCGACATGACGCAGAT
>JAUXQB010000096.1 GCA_030685215.1 Actinomycetota bacterium | reverse complement strand
GACATCGACCGTGGCGACGCACCGCACTTCCTGTTGAAGGAGATCGGCGAGGCACCCGGCAGCTTCCGCAAGACGCTGCGCGGCAAGATCCTCGACACGCCCGAGGGCCTGCGCGCCGAGGTGGGCGAACGTGCGCTGCCGTCGGCCATTCGCGAGCGGTTGGCCGACGGGTCCATCACCAAGGTGCGGGTCATCGGGCAGGGCACCGCCGCCGTCGCCGGGCGCAGCATGGCCGCGGTGCTCGACGGGCTGGTCGGTGGCTCGATCGACGTCGACCACATCACGGCCACCGAGCTCTCCGGGTTCCATCTGCGGCTCGACATGTCCGACACGCTCATCGTCGCAGTCAGCCAGAGCGGCACCACCACCGACACCAACCGCACCGTCGATCTGGCCCGCGGCCGAGGGGCCGCGGTGCTCGCCATCGTCAACCGCCGCAACAGCGACCTCACCGACAAGGCCGAAGGCGTGATGTACACCAGCGACGGTCGCGACGTGGAGATGAGCGTCGCCAGCACGAAGGCGTTCTACGCGCAGGTGGCTGCCGGTGTGCTGCTGGCGTGCGCCATCGCCGAGGCAGCGGGCAAGGGCACCGCTCATCGCCGTCACGAACTGCTCACCTCGCTGCGCACACTGCCCGACGCGATGGTGGCCACCATTGCCACCCGACCCGCCATCGCCGAGGCCGCGCGACGGTTCGCGCCGTCGAAGCGCTACTGGGCCATCGTCGGCAACGGCCCCAACGTCGTCGCCGCGGAAGAGGTGCGCATCAAGCTCAGCGAGCTCTGCTACAAGAGCATCGCCTGCGACGTCACCGAGGACAAGAAGCACATCGACCTCTCCAGCGAGCCGCTCATCCTGGTGTGCGCGGCGGGGCTGGTGGGTGGCACCGCCGACGACGTGGCCAAGGAAGTCGCCATCTACCGAGCGCACAAGGCCACTCCCATCGTCATCGCCACCGAGGCCGACGAGCGCTTCGCCGCCGCGGCCGCGGTGCTCACCGTGCCGTCGGTCGACTCCTCGCTCGCGTTCGTGCTGTCGGCCATGGTCGGCCACCTGTTCGGCTACGAAGCAGCCCTCGCCATCGATGCGTCGGCACGCCCGCTGCGCGAGGCCCGCGAGGTCATCGAAGACGCGCTCGCCGCGCACACCGACGGCGACGACGTGCTACGGGCCGTGCAGGCCGGTGTGCTGGTGCACGGCGAGAAGTTCCTCGACGGGCTCCGCGCCGGCCAGTACGACGGCCACCTCGAGGCCAGCACCGCGGTGCGGTTGATCGGCATGCTGCGCGATCTCGCCAGCGACTCCGCGCTCGAGGCCTACCAGCGCGCCACCGGCAAGATCGCCACGCCGGGCGTGGTCATCGACGACCTGACCGCGTCGCTCACACGGGCCATCGAAGAGCTCACCCGTCCCGTCGACGCCATCAAGCACCAGGCGAAGACGGTCACCGTCGGCATCAGCCGCAGCGACGAAGGCGTGCTCGACCGGGCGCTGGTGCAGGAACTGCTCGCCGCCGGCGCCGGCCGCGACCGTCTCACCTATCGCTCGCTGAAGGTGCTCGCCGACCTCGATCCCGCGGTCGATGCCGTCGTCGGTTTCACCCGCTACGCGATCGACGGCGATCCGGCCAGCGCCGCGGGCGCCACCATCGCCATCGTCGATCGTGGCGGCCTGTCGCGCGACGTGCCCAGCCGCGTGGAGGTGAACTCGCAGCTGCTCGGTACCAAGCGGCGAGTCGCCAGTGAGAAGGAAGTGCTGGTGGCACGTGGGCGCAGCGACGGTCGCACCGTCATCTTCGTGCCGGAGGTGAAGGGTGGCACCTGCACCGGCATCACGCTGCTGCACGTTCGCTTCCACGAGCGACTGCCGGCGGCCACCATGCGCGGTGTGCTGCAGGGCTACGACCGTCGCTACGACCGCCTGGTCGACTGGGTCACGGAGACCGAGGGCAGCTTCCGCGACGATCTGCTCGCCGACATGTCGGTGGCCGACCTGCTGATCCTGCCGATCAGCGAGACCGCCGATCACTGGCGCAGCTGAGCCGGCCCGTGCTGTCGTGACCATCAAGGGCATCGGGGTCGATGCGGTCGACATCGAGCGCTTCCGCACGTCGCTGGCGCGCACACCTTCGATGCGCGAGCGGCTGTTCACCGACGAAGAGCTCGCGTACGTGGCTCCGAAGATCGACCCGGTGCGATCGTTGGCCGCGCGCTTCGCGGCTCGCGAAGCGGTGATGAAGGCGATGGGCCTCGGACTCGGCGCATTCGGGTTCCACGAGGTGTGGGTGACTCGGGCGCAGTCGGGTGAGCCCTCGCTGCGGGTCACCGGCCGCGCCGCCGAGCTCGCCACCGAGCGCGGCATCACCGGCTGGCACCTGAGCATCACGCACACCGACCTCGTCGCCATCGCCTACGTCGTCGCGCACTGACGCTCCGGCGGGCCTTGCCTGCGCTCCGGGCGTAGAGTCGAGTCGTGATCCCCGTCGTGACACCGGACGAGATGCGGGCCATCGATGCTGCGGCGGCGGAGAGCCAGAGCGTGCTCATCGAACGTGCGGGCGCGGCCGTGGCACGAGCGGCGGTGCGGATGATGGGCGGCACGTACGGCCGCACCGTGCACGTGATCGCCGGGCCCGGCAACAACGGCGCCGACGGGCGGGTGGCCGCGTCGCTGCTCGCCGCCAGGGGAGTGCGCGTGCAGGTGTTCGACGTGGCCGACTGTCCGCGGTCGCTCCCCACCGCCAGCCTGGTGATCGACGCCGCGTACGGCACCGGCTTCCGCGGCACGTGGAACCCGCCGGAGGTGAACGGTGCGGCGGTGCTGGCGGTCGACGTACCCAGCGGGGTGAACGCGCTCACCGGTGAGGCTTCGGGCGACGTGTTGGCCGCCACGCGCACGGTCACGTTCGCCGCGTTGAAGCCGGGCCTGCTCGTCTCGCCCGGCAGCGAACTGGCCGGCGCGGTGGAGCTGGCCGACATCGGTCTCGGCGATGTCGTCGAGTTGCACACGCGTGCACACCTGGTGACCGCTGGCGACGTGGCGCAGTGGCTGCCGCTGCGTGGCGCCGATGCGCACAAGTGGCGGGCGGCGGTGCGCATCGTCGCCGGCAGCACCGGGATGACCGGGGCCGCGCGCTTGGCTGCGGCCGCCGCGATGCGCTGCGGTGCGGGCATGGTGCACCTCTCGGCACCGGGCACGCTGGTGGCGCAGTCGCCGGCCGAGGTGGTGCAGCGACCGCTGCCGCTGAAGGGCTGGGCGCGCGACGCGCTGGCCAGTCTCGACCGGTTCCATGCGCTGGTGGTCGGCCCCGGGCTGGGGCGCGACGACGACACCGCGGAACAGGTGCGCACACTCGCCGTCGAGGCGCCCGTGCCCACCGTCATCGACGGCGACGGCCTGTTCGCGATGGCGTGGAACGCCGACGGTGCCACTGCGTTGCTGCGGCGGCGCACACTGCCGACGGTGCTCACCCCTCACGACGGCGAGTACGCGCTGCTCACCGGCGCCGCGCCCGGCCACGATCGCATGGTGGCGGTGCGACGGTTGGCCGCCGACACCGGCTGCGTGGTGCTGCTCAAGGGCCCGGCCACACTGGTGGCCGACCCGCACGGCGACGTACTGGTGGTCACCACCGGAGATGCCCGTCTCGCCACCGCCGGCACCGGCGACGTGCTCAGCGGCATCATCGGCGCGCTGCTCG
>JAUXQB010000093.1 GCA_030685215.1 Actinomycetota bacterium | reverse complement strand
TGCTGCGCCCGCTTCGATGGCCACCTCGGTCGCCGACACGATGGCCAAGTTCGGCCGCAGGGGCCACGGTTGACGGCGATGGCAGCGATCCAGGTGCCCACCGATCCTCGACTGTTCCGTCTCGCTGAAGGCGACGAGACCCGTCCTCGCTTGCTCGGCTCACATGCGCCGGAGTCCGACCTGTACTTCTGGCCGCGACGCCTGCGCTGCCCCGTGACACGGACCCCCGTGACAGATGTCGACTTGAGCCCCGAGGGTGTGCTGTATGCGTGGACGTTCCTCTATGTCCCGCGCATGGGAAGCATCTCCTTCGGCGACACCGGCGGCTACGGCGTCGGGCAGATCGATCTCCCGGAAGGGGTTCGAGTCCAGGCGCCGCTGCTCGGTACCACCGACGACTGGCAGATCGGATCACCGATGGGTCTGACGACGTTCCCGGTCGGCCGCGACGACGACGGCAATGACCTCGTCACCTTCCGCTTCGAAGCGGTGCGCTGATGGCAACGAAACTCGCCCGCGACGTGTACGTGATCGGTGTCGGAATGCACCGCTTCAACAACGAACGCCTCGCCTCAGCAGCGATGGCCGACGTGGCCGGCATGCAAGCCCTCGACGATGCAGGGATCGGCTTCCCGGAAGTCGGCGCCCTCTACAACGGGTCCCTCGGCGGCGGACTCACGAGCGGGGTCGGCATCGCCAAGGAGTTCGGACTCACCGGCATCCCGGTCACCCACGTCGAGAACGCCTCAGCGACTGGATCATGCGCCTTTGGTGAAGCGGTCCATGCAGTTGCCGGCGGCCGCGTCGACGTCGCGATGGCGCTCGGCTTCGACGACATGAACCGAATGGGCGGTCTCGGACGAAGCGGAGGGCGCCGTATGGGAGCCGAAGACGTGATGCTTCCGGCCGCGTTCTTCGCGATGTGGGCGACACGGCGGATGCACGATGTGGGAACAACTGCTGAGACGTTTGCCGCCATCGCCGCGAAGAACTGGAACCATGCACGCGCCAATCCCCTCGCGCAACGCCGGGCCGATCACGAGGTCACCATCGACGAGGTACTCGGATCGACGATGATCTCCTATCCGCACACCTCGATGATGGCGTGCGCCGCCGGCGGAGGCGCAGCAGCGGCGATCGTCGCGACTCGAGAGGTCGCCGAACGCCTCAGCTCGGGGCGCCCGCTGGTCCGTGTCACCGCCTCGCAACAGCGATCCGAGACCTACACCGATGGCCACGTCTTCCTCGGCGCCGTCATCGGTCCGGCACAGATGACTCGCGACACGGCCGGGGAGGCCTACGAGCAGGCGAGCGTGGGACCCGACGATCTCGATCTCGTTCAGGTGCACGACGCGTTTCCCGTCGAGGAACTCGTCTACTACGAGTTGCTGGGGATCTGCGGCGACGGCGAAGGAGACCGACTCGTCGCTGAGGGTGCAACCCGTCTCGGCGGGCGGATCCCATTCTCGACCGATGGCGGTCTCACCGCGCGCGGCCACCCGGGCGGACCCACCGGTCTCGCCCAGATCCACGAGACGACCCTGCAGCTCCGTCACGAGGCCGGAGCCCGGCAAGTGCAACGGGCACGTACCGGTCTGTGCCACATGGCTGGGGCGGGGTCGGTGTGCGTCGTCCACATCCTCCAACGAACAGAAGGTTGAATCGATGAACAAGCTCCCCATCAACGGCGACCTGGTCGGACTCTCGATCGACCCGATCAGTCACTCGTGGACCAACCGCGACACGATGCTGTACGCGCTCGGTATCGGATGCCGGCCACCGGACGACCTCGATTTCATCTACGAAGGCCGCGGACCGAAGGTCGTGCCGACGTTCGCCGTGATTCCCGGCCTGCGGGCGATGGGGTCGGCGATGCAACGAATCGACATCAACCTCGCGGCCCTGCTGCACGGAGAACAGTCCGTCACCACACATCGCCCACTGCCCGCCGCTGCCGAGGTGACCGTCGAAGGTTGGATCGCTGCGGTCTGGGACAAGGGCAAGGCCGCCGTCATCGAGTTCGAAGGCATTGGCTACGACACCGAGGGACCCCTCTTCGCCGTCCATGCCAGCCTGTTCGTACTCGGTGGCGGCGGCTGGGGCGGCGAGCGAGGCCCGAGCGGCTCGGCAGCTTCGAACGCCGCACCGGCACGAGATCCCGATGTCGTCGTCGAACGCGAGACCAGGCCCGAACAGGCTGCGATCTATCGGCTCTCCGGCGACATGAACCCGATGCACATCGACCCCGACTTCGCCACCAAAGCCGGCTTCCCCGGCCCGTTCAACCACGGACTGTGCACGTTCGGCACCGTTGGCCACAGCGTGCTGACGGCGTGGTGCGATGGCGATGTCGGCCGGTTCGCATCGATCGAAGGCCGCTTCGCCGATCAGGTGTGGCCGGGCGACACCATCGTCACCCGGATCTGGGACGAAGGTGATCACGCGATCGTCGAAGCTCGCACGCAGCGTGACAACGTCGTCGTCTCGAACGGTCGCGCCACCAGACGATGACCATCGACCCACGAACCCCGGTACTCGTCGCTGTCGGCGAGGTCACCAGTCGCTCCGCGACCGTGGTCGACCCCATCGATCTCGCGACGGAAGCGACCCGCCGAGCGTTCACCGATGCGGGCGTGCCGATCGGGCACCGCATCGACACCGTGGCCACACCCGGCATTCTGATGATCGGCCGCGATCATCCGGCGAGCCGCATCGCAGAGGCGGCCGGGCTTCGAGCACACCGTCGGATCAGCTGCCCGGTTGGTGGGAACACTCCGCAGTACCTCGCCGGAACGCTGGGCCAGGACATCATGTGCGGGCAGGTCGATGCCGCCTTGATCGTGGGTGCCGAAGCCGGCAATTCGGCACGTCGCGGCCGCGCCGCCGGCACCCTTCCGGTGGCAGGCCCGGTCGAAGGTCACGACGAAACCCTGGGCGATGCCCGTCCCGGGTTGAGCGCGATCGAGATGGGCGCAGGACTGCACTGGCCACACGAGGTGTACCCGATCCTCGAATCGGCGATGGCCGCACGAGCGGGACGCACGCTCGACGAGCAGCGAGTGTGGCTCGGCCGGCTGATGGCACCGTTCACCACCGAGGCGGCGCGCCACCCCGACCAGGCATGGTTCCCGACCGAGCACACACCGGAGGAGCTGTCGACGGTCACCGCGGACAACCGGATGGTGTGCGAGCCGTACACCAAGCTGCTCAACAGCATCCTCACCGTCGACATGGCCGCAGCGTTCGTGATCATGGCCGCCGAAGTCGCGCAGGATCTGCAGATCCCTCGCGATCGTTGGGTGTTCAGCTGGGCCAGCGCGACGTGCAACGACGTCTACTTCCCGGTGCAACGACCCGACCTGTCGCGCTCCGCCGGTATCCGGGCCGCAGGATCAGGGGTGCTTGCCGCGGCAGGCATCGGCCTCGACGACGTGAGCTGGTTCGATCTCTACTCGTGTTTTCCGGCAGCCGTCGAAGCCGCGGTCGACGCGCTCGGGCTCGAGGCGACAGATCCGCGCGGTTTCACCGTCACGGGTGGCCTGCCGTACCACGGCGGTCCGGGCAACAACTACGTCACCCACTCGATCGTCGAGATGGCCCGACGGTGCCGGGCGGATCCGAAGGGCGTCGGGATGGTGTCCGGACTCGGTTGGTACATCACCAAGCACTCGGTCGGGTTGTGGTCCGCCGCTCCCCCACCGAAGGGCTGGCAGGCGCCCGACATGTCGAGCACACAGGCGTCCATCGACTCGACCGCGCTCCACGTCGTCGAGGCGAGCGCCGCAGCAGGGGTCGCTCGGATCGACGGGTACACGGTGGTGCACGATCGCGACACCGGGCCGGCGTCGGTTCCGGTGTTCGCCAGCACACCGGACGGGCACCGTGTCGTTGCTCGCAGCGACGACCCGGATCTCGCAGCCGCGATGTCGGGCGGCATGTTCGTCGGCCACGAGATCGACCTGAAACCGGCCAACGATCATGCGAGGTTCGAACTGCGATGAACTCTTCAGCCGAAGCGCTCGTGCTCACCGGACCGAACATGCTCGAGCATCG
>JAUXQB010000076.1 GCA_030685215.1 Actinomycetota bacterium | reverse complement strand
ACCGAACCGAGGCCACCCAGCAGGCGACCGGTGCCGCGCAGCGCGGCAATGCCGTCGAGGATGCGGTTGCGCATCTCGACCGGTCCACACGCATGGATCTGGGCGGCACCCGGTTGCTTGCCGAAGCCGACGACGGCCATCTTCGTGCAGCCGCTCTCGATGGGACCCTTGAAGCAGGTGTGCGGCTTGATGCGGTTCACAGGGAAGATGCGGTCGGCGCCGGCCGCGTGACGGTCGAGGTAGAGCGGCATGCCGGAGGCGGTACGGGCCACCTCGACCGTCTCCATCGTGGCGCGGATCTCGGCGCCGATGGCGTCCTCGGTCATCCCCAGGCTCTCGAGCATCGCCCGTTGACCCTCCGCCTTCGCGCCGCCGTGGCTGCCCATGGCCGGCACCACGAACGGCTCGGCACCGAGCGCGCGCAGACCACTGATGACACCCCGCATCAGTTCCACCCGGTCGGTGAGCCCGCGGCTGCCACCGCCGACGGCCACGGTCATGCCGGGCGACACGCTGCCCGCGAGTCGAGCGACCACGTCGGCGTGTGCGGCCGCGGCCACGTCGGCCACCGGATCCGGCAACGGCACCGGCAGCCGCACTTCACTGAGTGCCGGCACCTTCAGGTCGGGGTGGAACGGCAGCTCCACCCCCTGTTCGAGTTGCTCCCAGGTCACGGTGCCAACCGTACTCCTCGTCCCTCCGTTCAAGTCATGCCCCCACCGAGGAATGCTCGCTCCAGGCATGACACAAACGCGGAGAGCGTCCAGTGGGCGTGGCGGGCGGGCGGACGGACGGGGGGCGGCGGCTAGGACTCGACGACCACCCGATCCGTCGCGGTGCGGCCGAAGGTCTCCGGTGCGTACATCTCCTCGGCGCGGGTGGGCGGCACCACGAAGCTGCCGGGCGTGGTGGCTCTCGCGACGTAGGAGTACGTGTAGGTGCCACCCGCCAGGAACGTCGTGAACGCCTCCACCCGGTCGTCGCGCAGCTGCTGGTGCTCGTACCAGGTGCCCCACCACCAGCCCCGGAACGCATCGTCGGACGGCACGGCCTCGCCGTCTGTCTCCGGCGGCTGCACGGTCTGCGTGTTGGCCAGCGACGGGTTCAGCGCCTCCAGACCCGCGGGCAGCGGGTCGATGAGCGCGACGTGCGTGCGCTGGCTGTCGGCCACCATGGTCAACGTCACGCGCACGCGGGCGCCGGCGGCGATGTGCCACGTGCCGTCGGCATCGCGGGTGACGTCGGCCGGGTCGTCGACCGCCTCGTAGACCCGCTCGACCACGAAGCCGCGATCGAGCGCGTCGAGCTGCAGATCGGCGGGCGCGTAGCGCAGACCGATGCGGTAGTAGAGGCGGCCGGTGCCGTCCTTGGCGACCACCAGACCGGTGTCACCGGCGGCGATCAGGTCACTGGTGGGGATGGCCAGGTTCACCCGGTCGGTCTCGCGACCCTGGAACGTGTGGTCGCCGGCGAAGCGGTCGCCGAGCCACACCCTGGCGACGAAGTCGGGCGTCTCACCTTCGAACTCGTCGTAGTACGAGCGGAGCGCGAGCAGGATGAACGAGTTCTCCTGCACGTTGTCCCAGCGGCCCTTCACGCGGTTCGCGAGCAGACCCGCGACCACCTTCGGGATCAGGTCGCTGTCGGGTGCGTTCGCGATGAGCGCGTCGAGCACGATGCCGTCGGTACGCCGGTCGCTCTGCATGATGAGGTACGCACTGTCGTCGTAGTCGGTGACGAAGTTGGCCGCGCCGGCGGTCTCGACGGCGCGGTTGCCGAGCGTGCGCTCGATGTCGGCGCGCATGCCCGAGTCGGCGATCGAACCCCACACCCAGGCGAGCGCGTCGGTGGTCATCTCGTTGCCGGAGCGGTCGTACAGCGCCTCCGCCTTGGCGGCGTCGGTCTGGCCGGCGAACGCCCGCACCCACAGCGCGTAGGCGCTGACCGACAGTCGCTCCTGCGGCCCGTAGCCGTCGGGGAAGTGCGACTCGATGTCGGCGATGAAGGCCAGTGCACGCTCCAGCGGCCCTGCCGGCACGGCGTACCCGTTGTCGCGGGCGAGCAAGAGCGCGTGCGTCGCCTGCACGGAGTTGAACGGTTCCGATCGCTCGAGCGTCTTCCAGAACGGGAAGCCGCCGTCGTCGTTCTGCAGCGCCACCAGGCCGGCGACGTCGGTGTCGACCGATGCATCGAGCTCCGCCGTCGACGGCAGCTCTGCGGCGTCGAACGCATCGAGCACGTCGGCGAGCGCGGCGATGGCCATGATGCGCGCTGCGCGTGCGTCGCTGCTGTCGTACTCGTAGTCGGCGAGATAGAGCAGCGCATCGGTGAGCGCCTGCAACGACGTGCTGGAGGTGGTGACCTCCAGGCCGCCGTAGCCGGGCACCACGTCGGTGGGCGCGAGCAGCGGCTGGTCGATCGCGCCGGAATCGATGACCCCATAGGTGGCGAACGCTTCGGCGGTGGCGGGCGTGTAGACGGGCAGCTCCACGCTCGCGGAGTCGGCGAGATCGCCACTCACCGCGGTGACCCGGAAGCCGGCAGTGCCGGCCGAGTCGGTGGCGACGGGGAAGCGCACCTCGATGCGGTCGTTGGCCGGCACGGTGACTCGACGACCGGTCGCGCCCGCATCGGCACCCGGCTGGTCGAGGTTGCTGGTCTGCAGCACCACCTCCACCTCGAGCGCCGCGTCGGTCTGGTTCTGCACGACCACCGGCAGCTCGAAGCTGTCGCCGAAGTTGGCGAAGCGCGGGGCCGACGGACGCACCGACAACGGCAGCCGAGCCGTGATGTTGCTCTCGGTGCTGCCGAAGCGATCGTTGCCACTGACCGCGACCACCATCACCCGGTAGCGAGTGAGGCTGTCGGGCAGGGCGACCTCGATGCTCGCGGCACCCGCGGCGTCGGTGACCACCGACGGCTCGAACAACGCGAGCGCGTCGAAGTCGGATCGAACGTCGACCGGGTCGACGGTGCCCGGCGCAGCGGCCGGGTCGAACGCGGTGTCGCCGTCGGCACGCTCCTCGTCGGCCGGCGCGACGGTGGCCTCCGGCGAGCCACCCTCCGAGGACGCCTGCGTGGTTGCAGTCGCGCCGCCGTCGTCGGCACCGTCGTCGCCACCGGCGAGCTGCTTGGGGTCGAGCAGGCGGATCTGCTGGCGGCCGTACGCCGCAGTGAGCCAGTCGTAACCCGGGGCGTAGAACACGCTCAACGGGTCGGCGAGCGTGTAGCCGGAGAGCGCGAGCACCGCTTCGTCGACCACCACGACGGCGAACTCAGCACCTTCCACGGCGGCGCCGTTCGCGTCGGTGACCGACACGTCGATGGTGGTGGCACCGCCGGGCAGCAGCTCGGTGTCGCGTGGGGTGGCATCGACGGTGAGCGTGCGCGAGACAGGTGGCACCGACAGCGACATTGTGCCCACTGCGTAGGCCGGACGTTGCGGCGCGTCGGGTAGCGGAGTGCCGTCGTCGGCGGTGCGGGTGGTGCTGCCCACGACCTCCAGGTTCAGCGACAGCTGTGGCACCGACGCCTCCGTGATCGGCACTTCCACCACGGCGCTGCCGTCGACGATCGAGAAGCGCACGGTGTCGCGCAGTCCGTTGCGGCTGATGGTGAGCAATCCCTCGCCGGCAGCGAACGGCGCCTGCACGAGCAGTTCGGCGGTGTCGCCGGGTGCGTACTCCTGCTGGTCGGGCACGACGGTGAGCGTCTGCTGTTCGACACCGCGTGTGGGCTGCGCCTCGGCCCCGCTCACCCAGGTGGTGAGCTCGGTGCGGTTGCGGCCGCCATCGGTGCCGGCCACGACGGCGGTCACCCGGTACTGACCGCCGACCGCTGTGTCGAACTCGCACTGCACCGGATCGGCGGCAGAGGTGACCGCGCACGTCTGCTCGTCGACCACCTTCTCCACCCACTCACCATCGACGTACGTCGACTCGACGCGACCGGCGACGACCTCGAGCGCGACACCCGGAACGGATTCACCGTCGATGCCGGTGACCAC
>JAUXQB010000071.1 GCA_030685215.1 Actinomycetota bacterium | reverse complement strand
GGAATCCCAGACGCTCAACCTCGGCGTCTACCGACGAGAGTCCAAACGCGAACGGCGCGACGCGATCCCAATCGCCCAACAGTTCGCCAGCGCTGTACTAGCTGTCGGCGAGCACTGCACGAAGGACCGGCGCGGACTGATGATCCTCGTCGACGAGGTCCAAGAAGTGCATCCCGACGAACTCTCAGTGTTCGGACCGATCATGCAAGACCTCAGCCGCCGACCTGAACTCACCGCGATGATCGTGTTCGGCGGGCTGCCCGACACACCCGGGCTCGTCACCGACGCCGTCACCTATGGCGAACGCATGGCGTTCCACCCGATCGACAACCTCGACAACGACGCCACCCTGCAAGCACTCGCCGGGCCCGCCGACTCCGCGGGCCGACCCTTCGACGGCGACGCGCTCGCCGTGCTCGCCGACGCCACCGGCGGCTACCCGTACTTCGTGCAACTGTTCGGCGACTACGCCTGGCAAACCTCCGACAGCCACGCACGCATCACCCTCGACGACGCCAACCGAGCCATCGACCTCGCCCGACACGACAGCGAACGCGGCCTGTACGTCGCCCGGTGGAAGAAGCTGCCCGCCGGCGAACAGACCTACCTCACCGCCATGGCCCGCCTCTCGACCAGCGATCCCGTACGAACCGGTCAGATCGCCGACGCACTCGGCAAGCCCATCACCGCGCTGAGCGCCGTCCGCAACCGGCTCCTCGACCGCGGAATCATCGTCGCACCGTCAACCGGACACGTCGCTGCGTCCATCCCCGGCTTCCTCGACTACGTGCTCACCGTCACCGAACCACCAAAGCCAATCGAACGCCAGTCGCCATCGAAGAATCGAACCAGCACTTCCCCCTCCAGAAAGCCACGGCGCCCAGGTCGCACTGCCTGACCCGCCGACCCACGAAGGGAGACCAGCCGATGCTCACCGTCGGACAACTCGCACAACACCTCAGCACCCTTGACCCGAACCTCCCCATCGGCATCATCGACATCGACCGTCACCCAAGCTCGCAACGCGCCACCATCACCCTGCGCGAGCTCACCGACGTGGATGTCATCCACGAAGCCCGAACCGGCGAACCGCAGGCGGTGTGGCTGACCGCCCAACCCTCTACCGGCCAGACCGACCCCTTGACGGGGCGTTCGCCCTCGACTGTCGTGCTGCCCAGCCATCCCTGCGGATGCCTCGTCCCCATCGCCGTCGCCGTCGGCCGCAGCGTCAACCTCGACGCGTTTCCTTGCCCGCACCATCAACCCAATGACCTCGTCATCCGCTCCGCCCACCGCGCCAGCGAGTGAACCGCTTCGCTTCACGGACGCTGCGCGGCTCCATGCCCGGCGGTTCAACAAGCACCCACTCGCGTCCGCGCTGCGACTGCTGAACGCCGACCAACGAATCACCCATCCCGACGGCGGTATTGCGCTCCTCACCGAAGCCGGCCACGTCGCGCGCTCCACCCTGGCGTTCGTCGCGACCTTTGTTCCCGCGTTCGCCGTCATGCTCGTCTGCATCGCAAACGGCAAGGTCGCCATCGCCCTGGCCGCAACCGCGGTCTCGGCCGCCTCGGCACTGGTGCTCGCACCACGTTGCGAACGCCAGATTCGCGCACGTCGCACCTACGTCCCCTCGACAAGGACATGGGTGCTGTCCGACGTCGCGACCGAACCGCACCGTGGCATCGGCGACGCACTCATGCGAGAAGTGGAGCGATGCGCCGACCAAGCATCTGCGACGGTCGTGTTGGAAGTCGCCGACGTCAACGAGGTCGCCAAGCGGCTGTACCTCAAGCACGGATTCCGCATCTTCTGCCAACGAGCCGACCGACTCCTCATGCGCCGCGCCGTCGATCCAACGTAAGTTGTCGTCCGTTGGTGGCAGCCCCGCACACCCGCGTTCCGTCGTATCGAGTGCAGCACTCCTCGGCTATCAGCTCGCCACAGTGAAGGGCATATGGCCCGACTTGGCGACGAAGCGTCGCAACTCAGCCAGCGCGATTCGGCGTGAGCGTCCGATGTGAATCGACGTCACCTCGCCTCGATCGAGAAGGTGGTAGACCGCGCCTCGACTGATTGCGAGGAAGTCCGCTGCAGCGTCAATCGTCAGCAGGCGACACCCGTCGCTGGCGAGCGTGGCGTCTTCGTCGTTGATGGTCACAAAGGCCCTCCTTGTTCACGTTCGACTCTCTCGTTCGCCCGGTGACCCCACCCCGTTCGGCCGTCGCTCGCGACAACCATGTCGGTGACCTGACTGGCGTCCGTCGGTCGCTGCACGTTTTCGCGCTGCTCGTAGTGGACTGTCCGCCCACCAGCGCGACTGCGTTTGTGCGCCGACCACGAGCTGGAGCGCCCGGCAAGCCGATAAGTCTCAGTGGAAGTCTCAAATCGGCCCAGTGGCCCGATCGCGAGCGATCTACCTGGGCTTACGCGCGAGAGAGCGGATTCCCGTCCACCTCCGCCAACACTCGCTCGAGGACCGAGCGCACCTCCGCGACTCGTCGTACGATGCGGACCATCACCACCACTCGATCGACCGGCCTCCGCTCCGTTGCACGAGTCGTCCTCGGTGGCGCGCTCGTGTTCGCCGGGATCGCCCATCTCACGTTCGATCGCGAGAGCTTCCAGGCACAGGTGCCCGACTGGGTGGGCATCGACAAGAACGTGGTGGTCATCCTCTCCGGCATCGTCGAGCTCCTGCTCGGCGCCGCGCTGATCGTCGTCAAACGACACCGGGCGTTGCTCGGACTCGCGGCAGGGCTGTTCTTCATCGCCGTGTTCCCGGGCAACATCAGTCAGTTCATCGACGGCGACGACGCGTTCGGCCTGAACTCGAACAGCGCTCGCCGCAACCGTCTCTTCTTCCAGCCGGTGCTCGTCGCGTGGGCTTGGTGGTCGACCGACGCACTCTCCGTCTTCCGCCGCAGGCCAGCCGATTCCGACTGAGTTCGCGGTGAAGCTTCAGCGCTGGACGGGGTTCCCGAGGCGGCGGCCGTCGTGGTAGCGCAGCTCGTGGCGCACCGAGCCGTCGTTGCGCCACTTGCGGATGGCAGGGCTGCCGTCGCGACCGTCCTGACGCTTGCCGGCCCAGTAGCGCTCTTCGTAGTGCACCTTGCCGTCGGCGAAGTAGCCACGCGCCGCGGGCGTGTTGGCGCCCGGGTCGTGCAGCAGCCCGTGCGTGTAGAACAGCTCGTACTTCAGCTTGCCGTCGGGGCGGAAGCGGCGGTACGCGGGGTGGTGCCGGCCGGGGTTGTGCAGCTGACCTTCGCGGTACCAGCCGACGTAGCTGATCGACCCGTTGGAGTGCCTGCGCACACGACCGGTGAAGCCGACAGGGATCTCCGACTCGTCCTCCACGTCGACCGTGGTGATCACACGGAACGACAGAGAACTCGGGACCAGATCGATCAGTTCCATAGGTACTGCTACATCGTCATGGTCTTGACGAAACTTGAGAAATCAGATGAACCGGATCCGATACTCGATTTCGGGCAGCGAGATGGTGGGCGCGTCGATGCTCTGCGGGCCCTCGAACATCATCTCGCGACCGGTCGGCTGCCAGCCGGCCTTCTCGTAGAACGCGCGGGCGCGAGGGTTGTCGCGCAACACCCACAGCACGGCCTCGTCGAACCCGGCATCGCACAGGTGTGAGTGGCAGCGTTGGATGAGTGGCAGCGCGGCACCCGAACCCCACGCCGACGGGTGCAGGTAGAAGCCGTAGACCTCGCCGCGTTCGTGACTGGTCTCGACGGCGTCGCCCCTACCGCTCTGGTCGCACAGCGGTTGCACGCGCTCGGCACCGCAGTGGCCGAACCCGACGACGGCGCCATCGAGCACCGGCACGAACATCTCCGAGCCGGGCAGGCCGTCGGCCCAGGTCCACAGCCGCCAGCGGTCGCGCCGCTGCCGAGCGAACGCGGGAGCGTCGAGGTACTCGTCGGGCAACAGGTGGCGGTAGCCCACGCGCCAACCCTCGATGTGGGCGGCAGCGATGGCATCGGCGTCGGCGGGAACGGCAGCGCGGATCTCGACCATCACTCAATCGTGTCAGGCGACGACCGCTCCGGCAGGCAGAGATTCGTCAGCCGAGATGGATCAGCGGGTGGTGAGGTCGGGCCGCGGGTCGAGCCCGGCGTCGAACTCCGCCTGCAACGCGTCGCGGAGCTGGCCGGCGCCGCGGAAGCCGCGCACCTTCCACTCACGCCGCTCGCCGGTGGACGACGTGGCGACCACGCTCCACGGCCGGCCCAACGCCACTCGCCCGATGAGCCCGCCGGCGAAGACGAGTGCCACCCACACCAGGTCGATGCCGATGAGCACCAGTGGCGGGAACACGAAGAACAGCACGAGCACGGCCACGACGATGCCGATCACGACGGCGACCTCGTCGAAGCCGCTGCCACATCCGTCGAGCACGTCGAGCGAGTCGAACCAGCGGTCGCGCTCCTTCGACTCCTTCTTGCGCTTTCGACGGAAGCGTGCTCGCACGCCGATGCCGTCTCGGTGCGGCAGCCACTTCCGAACGACGCGCCAGGCGCCGGTGGACTCAGACCGCAAGCAGGTCGCGGGCGCCGGTGTCGGACGACGGGTGGCGCAGCTTGCTCATCGCACGCGCTTCGATCTGACGGATGCGCTCACGAGTGAGGTTGAAGTGCTCGCCCACCTCTTCCAAGGTGCGCGGCTCGCCGCGGTCGAGCCCGAAGCGCAGCTTGAGGATCTCGCGCTCGCGCTCGTCGAGCGGGGCCAGCAGGCGGGCGATCTCCTCGGGCAGCAGCGCGGTGGCGGCCACTTCGAACGGCGACTCGGCCGAACGATCTTCGACCACGTCGCCGAGCTCGGCGTCGCCGTCTTCGCGCAGCGGTTCGCTGAGCGACAGCGGCTCGGCCGCGAAGCGCAGTGCCTCGGTGACCTTGTCCTCCGGCATCTCGACTTCCTTGGCCAGCTCGCTGAGCGTGGCCGGTCGGCCCAGCTTCAGCTCGAGCCGGCTGCGCGCCTTCTGCAGGCGAGCGAGCGTGTCGCCCGCATGCACTGGCAGACGGATGGTGCGCCCGGTGTTGGCGATGCCGCGGGTGATGGCCTGACGGATCCACCAGGTGGCGTACGTGGAGAACTTGAAGCCCTTGCGCCAGTCGAACTTCTCGACGGCGTGCATCAGGCCCAGGTTGCCCTCCTGGATGAGATCCAGCAGCGGCAGGCCCGACGCCTGGTACTTCTTGGCGATGGACACCACCAGGCGCAGGTTGCTCTGCACGAACGCGCGCTCTGCGTCTTCGCCCTCACGCGCCGCGCGACGCAGGTCGCGCTTCTTGGCGGCGGTGAGATCGGTGGCACTGTCGAGCTCGGCGATGGCTGCCTTGCCGCTCTCGATCTGTTTCGCCAGACGAACCTCGTCGTCCTTGGTGAGCAGCGTGTATTGACCGATGTCGGTCAGGTACAGGCGGACCAGGTCTTCTTCATCCCGTTCCACGCGATCTTTCGCCACGGTTGCTCCTCGACCCTCACGACATGAACTGAACGGCACTGAAACACGACACCAACGGGAGTGACCCCGGGCGGTGATTCGGTCACGATACCGAGCCAGTCAAGCGCCTCCCACCCCGTGCACAGATTCACAAGGAGTATCGCGACCGGTGCGGTCGAGCCTGCGACTATCGTTCGCGGGCATGGCGGACGTCACATCGAGGCGCGACGAGGGTGACGCGGCGGCCGACGACGGCCGAAGTTCTCACGAGGTGGAGCTGGCCATCGTCACGATGCGCTTCGATGCCGCCGACCCCGCTGCGCTGCTGGCGGTGCTGTCCAAGTACGTGGTGCTCACGCGGATGCAGCCGGGCTGCCGCAACATCGACTTGTGCGCGTCGGTCACGCACCCCGGCCGCTACCTGCTGGTGCAGAAGTGGGAGTCGGCGGATGCGCAGCGCGAGCACTTCGACAGCCCGCTCATGGTGGAGATGGCGACCGGGTGCACCGGCCTGCTGTCGGCCCCACCCGACATCGACCTGTGGGACGGCGTGAGCGCGCACGACCTGCGCTGACGCGGCCGGCGCGTGCCGTTGCAGGCCCGTTCGACCCGAGTATCGTTCATGCAACGCACTCTTCGAGGAGCAACGATGCCGAACCCCATTCTCAACGAGAACTCTGCCGCCGCCGCAGCCAAGTCGGGCTGGGGCGCTCCCGATCCCTCACTCCGCAGCACTGCCATCGACGACGGCCCCATCAGCAAGTGGTCGCCCGGCGTCATGACCGTCAGCGGCACTGCGTCGGCCACCGGAGTGCTGATGGTGGTGCTGCTCGCCTCGGCCACCCTCGGCTGGATCAACGGGCCCACGCGCGACGCCACCGACCCCAGCTTCCCGATGCTGGCCATCGCCGGCATGCTCGTCGGCTTCGTCGCGGCCATCGTGGTCAGCTTCAAGCCGATGCTCGCCAAGGTGCTCGGCCCCGTCTACGCCGTCGGCATGGGCTTCTTCCTGGGTGTCATCTCCAAGTCGTACAACAACTGGCAGGACGGCATCGTCGTGCAGGCCATCGGCGCCACGCTCGGCGTGTTCGCAGTGATGCTCTTCCTCTACAAGAGCCGCATCATCAGGGTCACCGACCGCTTCCGCCGGCTGGTCATCATGGCCACGCTCGGCCTGATGGTGTTCTACCTGTTCTCGTTCGTCATCCGCCTGTTCGGCGGCGACGTGCCGTTCCTGCGGTCCACCAGCATCTGGGGCATCGGCTTCAGCCTGTTCGCCGCGGGCCTCGCGGCGATGATGCTCGCACTCGACTTCGACCTCATCGAGAAGGGCGCCGAGGCCGGCTGGCCGAAGGGCATGGAGTGGTTCGCCGCGTTCGGTCTGCTCACCACACTCGTGTGGCTGTACCTCGAGATGCTGCGCCTGATCTCGAAGCTCAACCAGCGCTGAGCCGCACCGTCAGAGTGTCCGCAGGAACCCGAGCAGCGCGTCGTTGAACGCGGCCGGGGTCTCCTGCTGCACCCAATGACCGGCGCCCGGGATGATGGTCTCGCCGCGGTAGCCGGGCAGTGAGTTGCGCATCCGCTCGGGGCCGGTGGGGTCCATCAGGCGCACCACGTCGACGTCGCCGGTGATGAAGTAGCTCGGCATCGTCAGCCGCTCGGCACCGAGGCCGGTGGCTCGTGCTGCGTTGGCGTCGAGGTTGCGGTACCAGCTCACCGGTCCGAAGAATCCGCTGTGGGCGAACTCGGCGGCGTAGTGGTCGAGGTCGTCGTCGGTGAGCCACGGCCCTTCGGGACCCATGTAGGGAAGCGCCGGCGGTTCGTTCATCATGGTGAGGAAGCCGGTGCCCTCCATCGGCGGCAGCTCGGTGGGCATCTCGCGCCCGGCAGTCGCCTCGCCGGAGGCGCCGTACAGCACGTGGCTCATCGTGCGCCGGCTGTCGGCGCCGAGCTCGGCCTCCGGCGGGCCGACCTGCTGGAAGTACAGGATGTAGACGAAGCGGTCGCCGTAGACCATCTGCATCAGTTGCACCGGGGGTCCGGGCCACTCGACGTAGGGCACGCTCACGCCGACGACCGCGCGCACACGGTCGGGACGATGACGAGCGGCTTCCCACACCACCATCGAGCCCCAGTCGTGGCCGACGAACACGGCGTCGTCGGCGTCGTAGTGATCGAGCAGCGCGAACAGGTCGCCAGTGAGGTTGTCGGTGCCGTATGCGTCGACCGCGGTGGGCGCGGTGGAGTGGCCGTACCCGCGCTGGTCGGGCGCGATGACGTGGTAGCCGGCAGCGGCGAGCGGCGCCATCTGGTGCCGCCAGCTGTGCGCCAGCTCGGGGAATCCGTGGCTGAGGATCACGACGGGATCGCCGACGGTGCCGGCCTCGTGCACGACGAGCTCGACGCCGTTGACGGCAATGGTGGAGGTGCGCGTGAGAGTCACCTGCGTAGTGTGGCCGACCGGCAGCCGAGGGTTCCGACCGGAGGTCGGGGCGCTTACAGGTAGTAGCCGGTGATGTCGATGATGAAGTTCGACGAGGTGACGCTGCCGCCGGCGATGATGGTGAGCTGCCGGGTGGTGTTGAGCGCGCAGACGATGCCGTTGGCGACGGTCTGGCCGGCGGTCCAGTTGATGGCCGACGCGCCGACCGTGGTGTTGCCACCGGGGTTCACCGCGAAGTACCCGTTGCCGACGGTGGTGACCGCCGTGATGTTGAGCGTGACCGCTGAGGCGCCCGCCGGCACGAAGTTGCTCTCGACGACGGCGCCGCCGGTGGGGTTGATGCGGTTGGCGACCGAGATGGTGCGGTTGAGTCCGGTGACCAGCGGGCCGGCGCCACCGTTGCCAGGGCGCGAGTCGTGCACGCGGCCGGGGGTGACGGCGTGGAAAGCACCTGCGGCGGTGGTACCCGTGAGCTTGCGCCAACGCTTGGTGCCCGTGTCGGTGACGCAGAACCAGAGGTCGCCGTCGTCGACCTTGAACTGTCCGGTGTCGCCGGCGCTCTGCGTGGGCGGGCCCGAGTTGGTGTTGTCGGTGAGCTTGAGCGGAACGGGTCCGTCGAGCTTGGCGCCGATGCCGGCCGTGCTGGCGCTGAACAGGCCGATGGTCTGCCCGCCGCCCAAGCTGGAGTCGGCATACGCAGAGATGCACGACAGCGCGGCGTTGATGTTGGTGAAGTCGGGGTCGGTGGTGACGCTGAAGGCGCCCATGAAGTCGCCACCGAGCGAGGCGGAGTACGAGTTGCCGGTGACGATCTCGGTGGGTGCCTGCGCGGTGTGGCTGCTCTCGGTGAACATGTCGATGGGCGCCGCGGCTGCGGGCCGGGCGAAGGCGAGGCCGCCGACTGCTGCGCCGGCCGCTGCCGCGCCGATGCCGCGCAGCATGTTGCGCCGGCTCACCGGCTCGTCGGCAGCGGGGCCTTCGAGGTGCTCGAGGCGGGCCTGCATCCGCTGCAGTTCGGCCTTCAGTTGATCGAGTTCGTTGTGGTCCATTCGTTCGTCCCCTTCGCGAGTCGTGACACTGAGGATGGAACTTACACTCCGGTCACGGGTGGTGCGGACGACCCGACGTTGAGTGACCGTTCGCGCAGTTGGTTGAAGCGACGTCGCAGCGGGCTGGCCAGCCAGGCTTCGCGCTCGATGCCGATGACGTGCACGTCGGTGAGCTCACCGTCGACCAGCATGCGCTCGCGCAGCACCCCCAGTCGCACCGCCTCGCCGCGGCGCAGGCCCGACTCGAACGCGCTCACGTTGTGCTCGAACGAGTGGGCGTACAACCAGCGGATCGGCCAGTTGCCGAACGCCCACTCGCAGAACGCCATCAGGCCTTCCATCACCAGCCCGGACCCGCGGTGCTCCGGGCCCGAGTAGAGCGAGAAGGAAGCGTTGCCGGCGCGCAGGTCGGTGTCGTGCAGCTGCAGATAGCCGACGATCGTTCCCGTCGCGCGGCCTTCCACCACCATGATCTGCTGGGTCTGCCGCCAGAGCGCGGGCTCGTACTCGGTGATCGGTGGCAGCTGTCCGCGGTAGCGCCACGTGAGCGCGGTGGCCGGGTCGGACTCGATCTCGTAGAGGCGTCGGTAGTCGTCGGGCAGCACGGGCCGGAACACGATGCGCGAGGTGGTGATCATTCGGCTGACTCGCTGCGGGCTTCGTGCCACGGCCACCACGCGTCGGCGGTGAGCACCATGGTGGTGCGCGCCTCGTACACGCCGTCGATGCGGATGAAGTCGGGCAGCACCACCTCGGGGGTGAGCAGCTGCTCGGCGTCACCGAGCAGGTGGGGGTCGTTGTCGAAGCGCTCCACGTACAACCGGCGCGGGGAGCTGGTGGCGAAGACCGCGCCGAGGAGATCAGGCGCGGCCAGGGCCGCGCACCGTTGCGCGTGAGGCGTGGGGAGCGCGTAGTACTCGAACGTGCCGGTGCCCGACGCGCTCGAGTCGGCGAGCAGCGCGCATGCGACCGGTTCGTCGAGCGAGTCGTGCACGATGGCGCCCGCGGCGATGCCACCCATCAGGCCGATCATGCCGCTGGGTTCGAGGCCGTGGCGCGAGAACCGGTACCAGCGCGGGTCGACCTGGGTGACCAGGCGATACACGAACGGCAGGTCGGCCGGCGTGGCCAGACGCCAACGGACCTCCGTGGGTGGCTCGGCGGTGGTCACGATGCTGCGGTGCTGATGGCTTCCAGCTCGCCCCAGGTGAGGCCGTCGGCGGTCCAGATCTGGTGGAACGCTGCATCGGCCGCGTCGGTGAAGCCGTGACGATTGCGGAAGTTGTAGAGCCACCGCTGCTGGTTGACGGTGAGGCCGAGGCGCGCCAGGCGTCCGGCGCAGTACGTCTCCCACGCGGCCATCTGGCGCAGCGACAGCTCGTCGTCGGGAGGGGCTTCGCCGAACCCGCCGTGCAGGCGGTCGCGCACGCGCAGCAGGATGCGACCGAGGTTGACGGCAGTTGCAGTTTCGCTCTGCTCGCGGGGTCGCTTCGAGTCCTCGAACGCGCCACTCTCCACGTGGAGATGGATGGCGTCGTCGCCGATGGTGGCTCGCACTCGGCCCAGCGGCGTGGTCTCGTCGATCTCGATGTGCACCGGGCGGTCGATGCCGAGTGCTGCCACCAGCTCGTCGGCCACGCGCTCGGTGAGCGCAGCGTCGAACTTGACGAAACGGAATTCGAGCGGTGAGACCGTGGCGGTCATGAGGTGGTGGCAGTCATGAGGCGGTGGTGGCGTCGGCCTGCAGGCTGGCCGCCGAGAATGCCTTGCGGTCCTCGAGTGCGGCCAGCGACACCTCGGCGATCTCGGTGACCTCGGTGTCGGTGAACCCGGCCAGTTCACGGAACCGGCGCGCGAGGCCGATGGGCGACTCGCTGGAATCCGAGCGGGTGCCGCCGAAGGAGAAGATCTTGTCGACCACGCTCTGGAACTCGAGCGCCTTCTTGCGGCGTTCGGGGTCGTCCTCGGTGACTCGACGCAGCCAATCGCTGCCCATCTTCACGTGCGTCACCTCGTCGGCCAGCATCCAGTCCTCGCAGAACTCGAGGTACGGGTCGCCGGCAAGGTCGCCGAACTCCTTCATCGTGGTGAACACGTCGATGGCCAAACCTTCCAGCGCGCGGTTGACGCCCGCGAGGCGCAGCACGGGGTCGTTGCTGCAGGCGACTTCGAACAGGACCGTGTTCTCTGCGAACTGGCCGATCTCGGTGCCCATCCAGTCGCTCAGCTTCACGCTGATCTCGACATGCCTCGCTTCGTCCCACGCCTGGCGTGCCATGTCGAGCTTGAGCGCGAACGGCACCGTGTCGGTGGTGCGGCCGTCGCCCGTCTCGAAGTCGTGGCAGGTGCGCCCGGCACCCTCCAACGCTTGGATCTCACCGACGAAGATGCCGTGCATCAGACTGCGGGCAGCGTCGCTCGCGTCGGGCCGGCTCGGTGTGAGCCGGTTGGTCTTGGGGCGCTTCCCGGTGGACTCACCGACGAGCGAGCTGCGCGGATCGGCCTGCGACTCGCGCATCGTGATCTGCGTGAACCGCGCATCGCGGGCCAACTCTTCGACTGGAAAGAACTTGCGCATCACACGCTCCCGATCGAGCCAGGGCCGGCGATGCCGCCGGCCTCCACCATCAACTTCTCCAACTTCGCCTGATGCGCCGCTGCTCGGTCGACCTCGTCGGCCGTGACGATGAGCGACTGCAGCATCATCTCACCGTCGCGCCAGTCCTCGAACTCGTCCTGCAACGCGAGGCCGAGCGAGCGGATGGTGGGGGCGTCGGTGATCTCGCTGGTGTTGTTCTTGTGGTACGTGTACGCGGCGATGAAGTGCGGGATGAACACGCGGTAGACGCCCACCAGCTTCTCGATGGTCTGGTCGGCGGCCTCCGGCTCGGTGAGTGCCTCGACGAACCGGACGAGGGCGTCGTTGGCGGGCACGGTGAGCCGGTCGGGGTTCATCTCGCGCAGCTCCGGCAGCCGCTTGTGCCACAGCTCGGCATGCCACGCGTGGTGGTAGCAGTGCGTGCCGAGGCGCATCTTCACGTCGAGCTCGGGCACGGTGGCCACCCAGCCGCCGAGCGCCTCGAACAGCTTCATCTCCGCCCACTTGTAGTTGCCCACGCGGCGCGCAGTCTCCTCCACGTCGAACAACCCGGGCAGCTGCCGTCGGTCCCACGGCGCAAACGGTGCTCTCGGCTTGTACGGATCAGCCACGGAATCCCCCTCCGGCGACGAGGCCTGCGCGGCCCCTCACGTGCGCCGAGAGTACAACGGTCGCTCGGCGACGTGCGGATCAGGCGACGCGACGGCGCACCAGCAGCATCGCCCCACCGGCGAGCACGGCCAAGGTTGCGACCAGTGCGAGCGCACCTTCACCGGACGAACCGGTGGCCGGCAGGCTCCCGCCCCCGCTGCCGATCTCCGGGCAGTCGGGAGCCACGTGCGGGGCCCTGGCCGGCCCTGGAGGGAAGGTGGTGGGCGCCGCGATGGTGGTGTCGGGGATGGTGGTGTCGGGCACGGTGGTGCCGGGGGTCGTGGTGCCGGGGGTCGTGGTGTCGGGCACGGTGTCGGGGATCTCGTCGCACTCGTCGTACAGGATGAACGAGTAGAGGTACTCGTCGGTGGTGGCGCCCACGTCGAAGATGCCCTCGGTGAACCGCTCGACGATCTGCTCGTCGACGGCCTCCTCGCCGCACAGCACGATGGCCACGTACTCACCGGGCCCGACGGTGGGTGTGAACGAGTACACCGAGCCGTCGACCGGGAGGTCGGTGTCGCCGATCGGGCCTTCGTCGTCCTCGCGGCCCCACGCCCCGGCCGCGATCTCGGCCAGATCGCTGCAGTCGTAGGGCGCGTTGATGGTGGAGCCGACGGGGAAGCTGCCCAGTGGCACCAGCGACGGCGCGTCGCCCATCGGGCGGGCGCCGGCGACGCCGGGCGTGAACGCCAGTGCGACCGCGACTGCGCCGGTGAGCGTGGCGATGAGCGTCGTGCGTGCCCGCATGGTGTTCCCCTGTCGTTCTCCGGAGTGGACTCCGGGTGGCCTTCGGACGCTACTCCGGGGCGACCTGCTGTTCGAGGGACCAGCGGCGCTCGGCTCTGCCCATCGCGGTGGCGGGTGGCGCGTCGTGCACGTACTCGAGCAGCATCGATCGCCACGGCGCCTCCACCTCCAGCTTGCCGAGGATGGCGTTCACGCCCCACACCACGCGGTCGAGGATGACGAAGCTGGCCGGCATGTTGAGCTGCTCGATGACGTGTTCGTGCGGGCCCTTCACGTCGATGACCGTGGCCATTGCACGCTTCACGAAGTCGCGGTCGAACGCGAACGTGTCGGCCAGGAACGGTGTGTACGGCGTGCTCACGTACTCGTACACGGCCTCCGCGTCGAGGTCGTGGCCGGGTTTCAGGAAGCCGGCGAGCTCCATCGCGCCGAGCAGCTGCTGCGGGTCGCGGTGCACCACGATTGCGTCGAGGCTCGGTTGCAGTCGCTCCCACTCGCCGGGGCTCCAGCGCTTCACCAGCCCGAAGTCGAGGAACGTCACATCGCCGTCGAGGGTGAACCGGTAGTTGCCCGGGTGCGGGTCGCCGTTGAACGCGCGCATCCGGTGCACCGCGTGCTGAGCGAACCGCCAGATGCTCTCACCCGCGCGCTGCTTGGCCGCCGGGGTCGCGTGTTCCATGAACTCGCCGAAGCCGATGCCGTCGACCCACTCGGTGGTGAGCACCTTCGAGGTGCTCGTCGAGGTGTCGACCGACGGGATGCGCACGAACGGGTGGCCGGCGAAGTGCTGTGCGAACTCGCGCTGGTTCGCTGCCTCCAGGCGATAGTCGAGCTCCTCGCGCATGCGGTCGCGTAGTTCGTCGACCAACCCCTTCGTGTCGAGGCCCTTCAGTGCAAATGCACCGACCAGGCGATACAGCCCTTCGGTGTTGGCGAGATCGGTCTCGATGGCATCGCCGACTCCCGGGTACTGCACCTTCACCGCCACGTCGCGACCGTCGCGGGTGACCGCGCGGTGCACCTGCCCCACACTGGCCGCGGCGATCGGGGTGACCTGCCAGTCGAGGAACACCTTCTGCGGAGGCGCGCCGAGCTCGGCGCGCACCACCGCGTCGGCTGCCTCCGGCGCCATCGGCGGCGCGTCGGCCTGGAGCGAGGCGAGCGCCTGCTGGGCCTCGGGCGGGAGCGCTTCCATGATGAAGCTGAGCAGCTGACCGAACTTCATCAGCGCACCCTTCATGTTGCCCAGCTCGCGCGCCACGTCCTCGGACGTGCGGATGGCGAACGCGGTGTCGAGCGCCTCGCGCTGCTCGCCGCGGGTGATCAGGCGCCGGCCCCGGTGCACCACGAACCGGCAGCCGTTGCGGGCCATCAACCGCCATACGCGGGCGGTTCGGCGGAGCCGGAACACTCGTTCGTTCACTCGCCGGTGGGTGGAGCGCTGCGCCGTGCGGTGGGGTGCGCAGTCAACAGGTCGGCCGGCAGGTCGGCGCCGGTGACCTCGTCGGACCAGTAGGTGCCGGCGTCGAGTCGGGCCAGCGCGACCTCCACATCGGCGAGATCGCGTTCGATGCGGTCGAGGTCGAGGGCGGTGGCGGGAGCCGCTGCGGCTGACGGTTCGGTGGTCGCGATGTCGTCGCCGGTCTCGGTGTCCATGTCGGTCAGGTTACCCACGGGTGAACTCGCGGACCCCGCCGCCGAGATCGCCGATGGTCGACGGAGGGGTGTGCGCGTCGATGGCGTATGGTGCGGGCGTGGCGCAGGTACGGCTCGAACACATCACCAAGACGTTCGGTGAAGACGACGAAAAGGTGACAGCGGTCGACGACGTGTCGCTCGACATCGCCGACCACGAGTTCATGATCCTGCTCGGCCCGTCGGGGTGCGGGAAGAGCACGCTGCTCCGCATGGTCGCAGGCCTCGAAGACCCGTCAGAGGGCAACGTCACCATCGGCGACCGCGTGGTCAACGACGTGGAACCCAAGTTGCGCGACATCGCGATGGTGTTCCAGAGCTACGCGCTGTACCCGCACAAGACCGTCGCGGCCAACATCGAGTTCCCGTTGAAGGTGCGCGGTGTCGGCAAGGCCGAGCGCGCCGAGGCCGCGCTCAAGGCCGCCGATGTGCTCGGACTCACCGACTACATGCGGCGCAAGCCCGGTCAACTGAGCGGCGGCCAGCGCCAACGCGTCGCCCTCGCTCGCGCCATCGTGCGCGACCCCGCGGTGTTCCTCATGGACGAGCCGCTCAGCAACCTCGACGCCAAGCTGCGCGGCGACACGCGCGCCGAGCTGGTCGACCTGCACCGGCGGCTCGACAGCACGTTCATCTACGTCACCCACGATCAGGTGGAGGCGATGACGATGGGCAGTCGCGTCGCCGTGCTCAACGCCGGTCGCCTCGAACAGGTGGGCACGCCGCAGGAGGTCTACGACCACCCGGCCTCGGCGTTCGTCGCACAGTTCATCGGTACGCCCCCGATGAACCTGCTCGCGCCCGGCGCGATGGGTTCGTCCGACGTGCAGGTGGGCATCCGCCCCGAGCACCTGCTGCTCACCACGGGCGGTCCGTTGCACGGCACGGTTCGCCAGGTGGAGCATCTCGGTCACGAGGTGCTGCTGCTCACCGAAGCGGAGAGCGGCGGTCGCCTGACCGCACGTGTCGCACCGAGCCTCGACCTGCCCGAAGTGGGCGCCACGGTCAGCTTCGACGTCGCGCCACAGCACCTGCATCGTTTCGACGCCACCACCGGGGTGCGGGTGTCGTGAAGCGCAAGTTGCGCGACGCGCCGGCCGCGCTGCTGATGCTGGGCGCTTCGTTCACGCTGCTCGCGGTGTGGACCATCTACCCGCTCGTGCGAGCCGTGCAGACCGGTCACCTCAGCTGCAACCAGACGGGCACCAAGTGCACCGACACCGGTTGGAGCACGTACATCGACGTGTTCATGAGCAAGCAGTTCCAGGACGCGCTCATGGTGTCGATCAAGCTCGCGTTGATGACCGTTCCCGCGGGACTCATCCTCGGCATCGGCCTCGCCGTGCTCGCCGACAAGCACCTGCGCGGCATCGGCATCTTCCGCACCATCTTCTCCAGCACCATCGCCACCAGCGTGGCGGTGGCCAGCCTGGTGTGGTTCGTGCTGCTGCAACCCGAGATCGGTGTGCTGTCCGATCTGTTCAGCGGCTGGATTCCCGCGCTCAAGCAGCCGGGGCTCCTTCGCGACCCGAACACCGCGCTCCCTGCGGTGGCGCTCAGCAGCATCTGGGCCAGCCTCGGGTTCACCTTCATCGTCATCACCGCCGGTCTGCAGAGCGTGCCCAAAGAGCTCTACGAGAGCGCCTACGTCGACGGGGCCGGCAGCTTCCGCCGGTTCACCAACGTCACGCTGCCGATGCTGTCTCCGTCCATCCTGTTCATCACCGTGGTGCTCACCACGCGTGCGCTGCAGACCTACGGCGAGGTGGCCCTGCTCACCGGTGGCGGCCCGGAGCCGGAGAAATCGACCACCACCATCCCGTATCTCATCTACGGCCGCAACTCCATCATCCAGGGCGACATCGGGTTGAAGTCGGCGGCGGCCGTGCTGCTGTTCCTCATCTCGCTCGTGTTCGCGTTGGTGCAGTTCCGTGGCTTCGAGAGGCGGGTGCACTATGGCAACTGACATCGCCTCGGTCAGCACGGTCCGCGGCTGGAGGAAGGTGGGCCGCTACTCGCTGCTGGTCTTCATCGCGGTCGTCGTGCTGTTCCCCATCTACGCCATCCTGCTGCAGTCGTTGAAGTCCGGCCCCGACTCGCTCGACCATCCACGTTCGCTGCTGCCGGTCGACCTCACCTTCTCCACCATCCGCGAAGCGTGGACGCAGGGCGATCTCGGTCGCCTGCTGTTCAACAGCCTGTTCGTGTCGATCGTGGTGACGTTCGGCGTCATCGTCACCAGCCTGCTCGCCGCCTACGCGTTCGCGTTCCTCGAGTTCCCGCTCAAGGGACCCATCTTCGTGTTCTACCTGGCCACGATGCTCGTGCCAGGTGAGGTCACTGTGGAGTTCAACCAACGCACCGCCGACTCGCTCGTCTGGATCAACTCGTACCAGGGCCTCATCGTGCCCACGCTCGCCAGCACGTTCGGCGTGTTCCTCGTGCGGCAGGTGTTCCTGCAATTGCCG
>JAUXQB010000228.1 GCA_030685215.1 Actinomycetota bacterium | reverse complement strand
TGCCATCCCGAACCACTGCGCGCCTTCGTTGCCCATCGCGGTGAGGCCGACGATGTGACCGACCTGCTCCTGCTCCAGGAACATCACCATGCTGTGGCATCCGATGCCGGCACCGACGAGGGCACCGTCGGGCACCTTGGTGGACGCGTTGTGCGGACAGCCCGAGCAGAAGTACGGCGAGCGGCTGACCGAGAGCGGGATGAGTGCGCGTGGCGCGGGCGGCTCGGGTGCCAGTCGATCGGCGAGGCGAGCAGCGAGCCGCCGGCGCAGCACGGGCGCGATGGAGTCGGCCTGGAGCGTCCCGGTCATCGGGAACAACGCACTGTCGTCGGGCGCGTGCTTGCCGACCACGAGCGGTGCGTCGGTGCGACCGTAGAGCGCGTCCTTCACGATCCACTCCAGGTTCGGCGTCTTCTCCTCGACCACGATCACCTCGGCCAGCCCGTGCGCGAACTCGCGGACGAGCGCGGCCTCGAGCGGCACCGGCATGCCGAGCTTGAACAGGCGAACACCCGCCGCGCGCAGGTCGTCGTCGGTGCGCAGCCCCAGCAGCCGCAACGCCTCGACGGTCTCGTGGTACGTGTGGCCGCAGGCGGCGATGCCCACCCAGTCGGACGGCCCGCGCACGGCGACCGTGTTGAGGTGGTTGAGTGCGCCGTACTGGCTGGCCAACTTCAGGCGCACGTCGTGGAACTCGCGCTCCAGTTCGAGCGTGTGCGGCGTGAGCACCTGCCCGCTCGGGCGCGGCACCCACAGCTGCCCGTCGACATGCATGGTGGGTACGACGGGCATCACGCGGTCGGGGTGCAGCTCGACGGAACCTGTGCCGTCGGCCACCGCTTCGACCACCTTGATGGCCGCCCACACACCGCACGCACGCGAGAGCGCGATGGCGTGGCGGCCGAGATCGATGGCCTCCTGCACGTCGCCGGGGTAGATGATCGGCATGTTGAGATCGACCAGCGTGGCGCCGCTCGACGACGGCAGCGTGCTGCTCTTCGCGTTGGGGTCGTCGCCCACCAGGGCCACCGCGCCACCCTTGTTCGACGTGCCCGCGAACACCGCGTGGCGCAGTGCATCGCTGGCGCGGTCGAGACCGGGCGCCTTGCCGTACCAGATACCGACGATGCCTTCGTAGCGGCAGCTGTCGAGCGTGACCGCGAGCTGACTGCCCATCACCGCGGTGGCGGCGAGCTCCTCGTTCATGCCCGGTTGGAACACCATGTCGAACCCGTCGGCGACGGCCAGCTTCGCTGCTGCGGCCACGTCGCGGTCGTAGTTGGCCAGCGGACTTCCGGGGTAACCGGTGATGTACGCCGCGGTGTGCAGACCGGCGCGACGGTCGGCGCGCAGCTGCTCGTACGGGAGGCGGGCGAGCGCCTGGGAACCACTGAGGAACGCGCGCCCGTCGTCGAGGCGGTAGCGGTCGGCGAGCTCGTAGGTGTCGATCACGGCCACGCGGGCAATGTTGCCACCTCCCGAGAAGCCTCGCGACAGAATGGTCCGATGGCGAAGGGTGGGACACCGGCGATCGTGATGTTGGAGGCCGCGGGCGTCGCGTTCACGGTCACCGAGTTCGGGCACGAGCCGGGTGAGCGCAACTACGGGCTGGTCGCTGCCGAGGCGTTGGGTGTCGACCCTGACCGAGTGTTCAAGACGCTCGTCGCGAACCTGCACACCGAACGGGGCGTCGAGCAGGTGGTCGGCATCGTGCCGGTGAGCGGGCAGCTGTCGCTGCGCGAACTCGCCACCGCGATGGGCGGCAAGCGCGCGGAGATGTGCCCGGTGGACCTTGCGCAGCGTCTCACCGGATACGTGGTCGGCGGCATCAGCCCGTTCGGCCAGAAGAAGCGGCTGCGCACCGCCATCGACGAGACGTGCGTGCTGTGGGACACCATCTACGTCAGCGGCGGCAAGCGCGGCCTCGACATCGAGCTCGCGCCCGAAGCGCTGGTGGCAGTGCTCGATGCGGTGGTGGCACCCATCGGCAGCGACCGCTGAGCGGCTACTTGCGCAGCAGTGTGTCGATGCGGCGCGCGGCGACCACCAGCGCCACGGCCGACAGTGCCAGCAGCACCGCGGCGTGGCCGAGGACCGACGCGCTCCACACTCCCGCATTCGCGGCCCGCACGAGCGCGACGCCGTGGTACAGCGGTGACAGCTGCACGATCCATCCCCACGAGCCGTAGCTGCTGATCGGGAAGAAGGTGGCGGAGAACAGGAACAGCGGCATGGTGGCCGTGGTGACGATCTCCATGTCGGTCCACCCGCGCATGTACGTGGTGGCGGCGAACCCGATGCTGGCGAACGTGAGACCGATGAGCGCGCAGGCGGGAAGGGCCAGCAGCGCCCACCACGACTGCACGAGACCGAACGCGGCCATCACGCCCAGGAAGCTGATCGCGTACAGCTGGCCGCGCATCAGCGCCCACCCGATCTCGCCCACCGCCACGTCGGCGGGGCTCATCGGTGTGGCGAGCGCGGCGTCGTAGATGCGCGCGTACTTCAACCGGTGCAGCACGTTGCCGGTGCTGTCGAAGATGGCGCCGTTCATCGCCGACGAGGCCATCAGCGCGGGTGCGACGAACGCGTCGTACGGCACCTGCGTGCCGGCGACCGACACCGTTCCGACCAGGTCGCCGAGACCGGCGCGCATGGAGAGCAGGTAGAACAGCGGCTCGAAGAAGCCGGACACCACGATGAGCCACTGGCGACGGTAGGCGACGAGGTGGCGCTCGATCATCCGGTGCGGGCGGCGCACGCGGAACGACGTGCCCAGGAACGAGGTGGGCACGATGCGCAGGAAGATGGTGCTCACGTGTACAACTTCCCGCTCAGGCGGCGAGTGGCCACGACCGTGCCGACCACTGCCCACAGCGCCACGTACGCGAGGTGTCCGGCCACGCCGACCCAGTCGACGTTGCCGTTGGTGAACCCGCGGGCCACCACCACCCCGTGCCACAGCGGCGCCACCTTCGCCACCCACTGCACGACCAGCGGCAGCTGCGACAGCGGGTAGAAGGCGCCGCCGAACAGGAACAGCGGGATGATCACGAACCGTTGGATGGCGGGGAAGCGACCGTCCATCTCGGCCGACACCGAGAGCGCCATGATCGGCATCGCGAACGCGACGCCGACCAGCATCGACACGAGCACGCTCGGGGCCAACCCCCATGAGCGGGTCTCTCCGAAGCAGGCGAGCACCAGCGCCACCGAGCCGGTGGCGATGCCGCACCGCAGTGCCATCCAGGTGGCGTGCCCGAGCACGATGTCGCCCGCATCGAGTGGCGTGGCCGCGATGCCGTGGTAGCCGCGGTTCCACCGCAGCCCACCGAGCACCGGCCACATGCTCTCGCCCGCGGCCAGCGCCATGGCGGTGGTGACCAGCAGACCGGGCACCACGAAGGCGACGTACGACGAGCCACCGAGCACGTCGCTGCTGCCGGTGTTGCTGTCGACGAGTGAACCGACGCCGACGCCCAACCCGAGCAGGAACAGCATCGGCTGCACGAGCGACGAGAGCAGGTTCACCTTCCACAGCCGGCGGTAGGTGGCGAAGTGCCAGCTGACCACGCGCAGCGCGCCGGGCGATCGCCAGGAGCCACCGGCTCGGAGCGTGGCCTCAGTCGACAAGGGTGCGTCCCGTCAGCAGCAGGAACACGTCTTCCAGGCTGGAGCGGCGCACCAGCGCGCTCTCCGGTTCCAGGCCGCGCGCGTGAGTGGCCGCGAGGGCGGCCTCGCCGTCGTGCGCGTAGACCAGGATGCGGTCGGGCAGCAGTTCCTGGCGTTCGCCGATGCCCTCCACCTGCGGCGCCGCGGCCTCGTTGGTGCCGGCGGGGAAGCGCAGCTCGAGTACTTCTCGTGTGGCGTACTGGTCGATGAGCGAACGCGGCGAACCTTCGGCCACGATGAGGCCTTGGTCCATTACGACCAACCGGTCGCACAGCTGCTCGGCCTCGTCCATGTAGTGGGTGGTGAGCACCTGTGTGACGCCTTCCTGCTTCAACCGGTACAGGCGGTCCCACAGCACGTGCCGCGCCTGCGGGTCGAGCCCGGTGGTGGGTTCGTCGAGCAGCAGCAGCTCGGGTCGGTTGATGAGCGAGCGCGCGATGGAGAGCCGGCGCTTCATGCCGCCGCTGAGGTTGTCGACCACGCTGTCGGCGCGATCGGTGAGCTGTGCGAACTCGAGCAGCTCGGTGGCGCGCCGCTTGGCCTCGGCTCGTGGCAGGTCGAAGAAGCGGCCGTAGAGCCACAGGTTCTCCTGCACGCTCAGCTCGGTGTCGAGCGTGTCGAGTTGCGGCACGACGCCGATGCGCGCGCGGATCTGCGGGCCGTGCGTGGCCGGATCGAGACCGAACAGGCGCAACGAGCCGGAGGTGATCGGCGAGACGCAGGCGATCATCCGCATCGTGCTGCTCTTGCCGGCGCCGTTGGGACCGAGGAAGCCGAACACCTCGCCGGGCTGCACCTCCACGTCGATGGGGCCGACGGCGGTGAAGTCTCCGAAGCGCTTGACGAGCTGGCTGGCGACGATGAGTGGTTCCGGCATGGCTGCTCGACTGTACTGCGGCCGCTCCCGAGATCGACTGCGAGTTGACCCAGGACGCGCAAGAGCCCCGCCCGGAGGCGGGGCTCTCTGCGAAGTCGTCGAGCGCAGGTGGGCCTCAGCCCATCAGCTCAGCCCATCGGCGGCGGAGGCGGCGGGGGCGGGGTCATGCCCGGGGGCGGGGGCGGGGGCGGCGTGCCGCCACCACCGGCACCGGGGGTGCCGCCGAACTGGCCCTTGAGCTTGTTCATGTCGGTGAGGTCGCCGATGTCGCCACCGGACTCCTTGAACATGAGGAACGCGCCGAACGTGGCAGCGGCTGCCGCGAGGACGGCGAGGTAGAGCCCGATGCCGGTGTTGATGGAGTAGAAGCCGGGGGCGTCGTCTTCGCCGATGACCAGCTTCAGCAGCACGAACAGCGTGGCGAGCGCGGCGACCGCGAGGTAGGCAACGGCGGGGAGCTTCGGTGCTTGCACACCGAACGCCGGCAGGATGAGGAGGACCGCGCCGGCGAGCAGCAGCAGTGCCCACAGGCTGCCCCACAGGAACCCGATGTCGCCCCACGCATTGAACGAGTCCTCGACGCCGGCGAACAGCGCGCCACCCTCGAAGTCGACGGAGTACCAGGGTAGGAACGATGCAATGAGGAACACGATGGCTGCGCCAGAAAAGATCTGACCGCCCTTGCTGATTTTGCTGAGATCCACGGATGCCTCCAGGGTGTTCGACGGATACGAACTCAGGTGACGCGAACCGTACACCTTGCTCTTCGTCGCATCGCGCACCATCGCGCGCCCGGGCGCAGTGGTCGCGCGGTCCGTGAGCGGTGCGGCGTCCGGCGGCTTACAAGTTGTGAAGAGTCCGGTGAACGCAGAATGGCGAGGCGTACCGTTGGCCGCATGCCCACCGCGTTGCTCTCCGTGTACGACAAGACCGGCATCATCGAACTGGCCGCCGGGCTGCATGCCGCCGGCTGGCGCATCGTCAGCAGCGGTGGCACCGCCGCTGCGGTGGCCGCGGCCGGCCTCGAGGTCACCGACCTCGCCGACCTCACCGGGCTGCCGGCCATCCTCGACCACCGCGTCGTCACGCTGCACCCGAAGGTGCACGGCGGGTTGCTCGCCGACCCCACCAACCCGCAGCACCAGGCCGACATGGCCGAGCACGACATCGAGGCCATCGACCTGGTGGTGGTGAACCTGTACCCGTTCAGCAGCAACCCGAGCATCGAGCTCATCGACATCGGCGGCCCGGCAATGGTGCGCGCCGCGGCGAAGAACCACGCGCACGTGGCCGTGGTGGTCGACCCCGCGGAGTACGGGCCCGTGCTCGACGAGATCGAGGCGCACGGCCGGGTCACCGCTGCGTCTCGTCGCCGGCTGGCGCGCGACGCGTTCGCGGTCATCGCTGCGTACGACGCCGCCATCGCCACCTGGTTCGATGCGCCGTCGCCCGACACGCCCGACGCACTGCCGGCAGGGTTGCACCTGTCGCTCGAGCGCGCGCAGTCGCTGCGCTACGGCGAGAACCCGCACCAGCAGGGCGCTCGCTACCGGCTA
>JAUXQB010000054.1 GCA_030685215.1 Actinomycetota bacterium | reverse complement strand
GTAGATCTCGAAGACCTTCTCCAGTGTTCGTTCGTCGGACATGTCGTGCTCCAGTTCGTGCTTGAGGTCGACGAGCCCTGCTGCCCAGGGCTCGGTGTACTTGTCGATCCACCGGTCGTGCACCTGGCGGATGGGGATGGGATTGAGGAAGTGCAACTTCTCGCGGCCGCGCCGCCTGGTGACCACGAGGCCGGCGTCCTCCAACACCTTGAGGTGTTTCATCACGCCGATGCGGGTCATCGTGAAGCCGGCCTCCAACGCGTGCAGGGTCTGCCCGTCGGCGCGGAACAATGCGTCGAGCAGCTGCCGACGAGTGGGGTCGGCGAGTGCTCTGAAGATGCCGTCGTCGTTGCCGTGCGTCACGAGCACAGCATATGTAACTGAATGATTACCTGTCAACGTACTCGTTCGTCCGAGCCTCACACAGCGGCTCGGTAGTGTTCGCCCGTGGCTCGCTACCAGGCCTTCATCTCGTACAGCCACGATGCCGACGGCACGCTCGCGCCGGCGTTGCAGACGGGTTTGCAGCGCTTGGCCCGCCCGTGGCGCAAACGCCGCGCGCTGGAGGTGTTCCGCGACCGCACCGGCCTGGCGGTCACGCCACACCTGTGGGGTGAGATCAGCGTCGCGCTGGCCAACAGCGAGTGGCTGGTGCTGATGGCCTCGCCCGACTCGGCACAGTCGGTGTGGGTGAACCAGGAGATCGAGTTCTTCCTGGCCGCCGACCCCACGGCCCGCGACCGCATCCTGCCGGTGGTGACCGGCGGCGAGTGGGACTGGGCGGGCGACGGACGGTTCACCGCCGACAGCACGGCTGTGCCGCACGCGCTGGTCGGCGTGTTCGACGAGGAGCCGCTCTATCTCGACCTGCGCTGGGCGAAGGATCGCGAGAACCTGAGCCTGCACGACCCGGTGTTCCGAGCGGCCGTGGCCGATGTAGCTGCGCCCATCCACGGGCGATCGAAGGACGAGCTCATCGGTGAGGACGTCCACCAGTTCCGTCTGGCGCGACGCATGCGTCGCGCGGCGGTGGGCGGCCTGGCCGTGCTGACGGTTGCCGCTCTGGTCGCGTCGGCCGTGGCCTACGTCAACGGTCGCGAGGCGGTGGAACAACGCGACTTCGCACGATCCGAGACGAAGCGCGCCGAGACTCAGCAGGCGCTGGCCGTCAAGGAGGCGGAGCGTGCGGAGGCAGAAGCGACGAGGGCCAACCAGAAGGCAGCGGAAGCGCGCTCGCGCGAGCTCGCGGCGTCGGCACTGGCGCTGAAGGACGACGACCCGGCAGTGGCCGCGTTACTCGCTGTCGACTCGCTCTATCCCAACGGTGCCGACGCGATGCTCGAGTCGCCGGAGGCGGTCAACGCAGTGGGGGTCACGTCGCGGGCGCTGCTGTCGCAGGTGTTCGTCCAATCCGGTGTCCTCGCCGAGTCCGAGCGGCACGAGGTGCTGGCCGTGGTCGACGGGTTCGTCGCCACCGTCGGACCCGACGAGAACTCGACGTGCTGGCCGAGCTTTCTCGGAGGCGTCGGAGTACCGATGCAGATCACCTGGTGGGATCGCTCGTCGGGTACACGGTTAGATGGGCCTCCGCCCGGTGTGGCGCTCCCGCAGCCGTTCGTCAACATGGACTGGGGAGTGCTGCGCATCGACGACGAGCGCACCGCCACGCCGCTGGTGGGGAGCGGCGAGGGCTGCCTGGCGCTGTCGGGTGTCGAGGCGAACGTCAGTGCTCCGCTCGGTCTCCCCGCCCGCTACGACGAGGCGAGCACGCTGATGGTGGCGTTCGAGCAGGCGACCGGCCAATTCGTCACCATCGATCCGGCCACCGGCAGCGAGGTGGCCCGTGCGACTCCGCCCGCGGGCGACTTCGCGTGGTCCGACGTGGTGGTCTCCAACGCTGTGGTCGTTGCTGCACACTTCGAGGGGGTGCGAATCTGGGGCTTGGAGTCCGGCGGCGAGACCGGAGCGCTCGACTTCACGGGCACGCGCCTGGCTGCGGAGGGGAGCAAGGTGTTCTACGGCGAGTCGGTCGCCGAGTTCGACTTCACCGGCGGTCCGACCGCGGTCGAGCTCGACGGCGTGTTCGACTTCGTCGGCAACGCCGAGTTCTCACGCGATGTCCGGTTTCTTGCGCTCAGCGATGGCTTCTGCGGGTGTCGGGTGAGCGTCTGGGACCTGTCTCGGGGCCAGGTCTCGCCGGTGGCGACGGTGTCGTCACCGGCGGTGTCGTCGATGCGTTGGGTCGATGACGAGCTCGTCGTCACGACGACGCGGGGCGTCGAGTTCTACGAGTTCCGAGAGCCTTCCGCGCTGCGCGACGTCGAACCCAAGGTGTCCGCCGACGGTTCGACACTCGTCGTCCTCCACACGCTCTCCTCTCAGCTGGAGGTGGTCGACCTGTCACGCCCGGAGTTCGGGCCCGGGCAGCCCCTCGAGGCCGTCCCATCGGGGTATGGCTTCCAGGTCAGCGGCGACGGACGCTTGATCGCGCTGCCCGGTGCGACGTTGTCGGTGATCGACGTGACCACCGGCGACGTCGTGTTCACCGCACCGCAGTCCTACGGCGAGCTGGACTTCGACCCTTCTGGCCGCGCCATGGCGTTGACGACGTTCGATCCCGCCGACGCACGGCAGGTGCAGGTCTACGTGTACGACACCCACACATGGGAGGTGGTCGCGTCGCGGTCGGGTGGCGTGGATGAGCTGTACGGGCTGCGGTGGGTGTCGGAGACGCAGTTGCTCGCCGCGCCGGTCGACGGAGCCTTCACCAGGTTCACGGTCGCCGATGGCAGCATCACGGCGGAGAGCCTGTCGACCTGGAGAGGCGCCGTTCGGCAGTGGTCGTCGGCCGACGGCGAGGTGCTGGTTGCGGCCGACGACACCGGGCGGGTGCAGCTGCTCGCAGGCATCGCCACCGACACGCCCGGTGTGCCGCTCTCCGAGCTGCTCGACGCGGGTTCGGCCTCCGTGGGCGACGTGTCGTTCTCTGCCGACGGTCAGCGGATGATCACGGCGGCGGGTCCCAGCATCACCTTGTGGAACATCTCCGACCGGACCGATCCTCGTCGGGTGGAGCGACTCGAGGTCCTTCCGCTGCTGGTGGCGGTGGACTCAGCCAGAGGCTTCCGCACCCAGACGTGGTTCTCGCCCGACGGCGAGGCGATCCTGATGGAGCTCGGCGGCGTCGTGGTCGAGCTTGCCGACTTCGACCCTGCGCGGGTGTGCCGGACCGTGAGCGAATCCGATCTGCTGCGCGCCGAGGCCATCCTCGGCGACACGTCCGCGTGCCGGCGCATCGCCGCGCTGGCCTGACCTTTGGTCAGAGCGCCGCGACGGTGTGCAGGCCGCGCAGCACGAGTGCGACCACTTCGTCGACGTCGGTGGTGGTCGCGAGCCGTTCGTTGTCGGCGCTGTTCAGACCGTTCTGCAGCGCGGCCCAGCCGCCCGGCGGCAGCGCTGCGGCGAGATCGTCGTCGAGCCGCAATGGATAGGGCGTCGGTGCGAGCAGTGGTGCGAGCGTGGCTGCTGTGGGCACGTGCTGCAGGTGCCACTGCTGGGTGAGCTCGGGCACGGCGTCGCCACCGGTGAGGTGCGCGGCCATGGCCGCGCCGGCGCCACCGAAGCCACCCACGACGTAGAGCGCGCGACCGCGGTTCGCCGTGAGCAGCGCCTCCTCCACCACGCCCGGGTATCGGCCCGCGTAGCGATCGAGCCGCCCACCGATCACCACTCGCGCCACGCACTGCTCGGCCATCTGCTCGCGCATGCTGGTGAGTGCGAGCGCCTCGCGTGCGCCCAGGTCCACGTCGTTCGCGCTCAGCGCAGGGAGTGCAGGGCACTGTTCCACCTGGAAGCGGCCCTGGTATGCCGCGACGAGTTGTCGGTACTGCGTCACCCGCTC
>JAUXQB010000047.1 GCA_030685215.1 Actinomycetota bacterium | reverse complement strand
CGGCGGCGGCCGCCGCGGCGACTCGTGAGGCCGAGCTCGCACAGGGTCGCGCCGAGCTGCTCGGTCGCCTCGCCGAACGGCTCGGTCGCTCCACCACCGCGGCCGCAGTACGTGTCGCGCTGCACGACCTCGAGCTGGAGCAGGCGTGGCCCACTGAGGGAAGCGATGCGGACGACGCAGCGACCGACGTCGCCACGCGCGCCGTGCACGGGAGCGGGCATCAGCACCGCACGGTGCTCGACTCGGCCCGTCGGATGACGAGCGACGCGCTGCACCGGGTGCGCTTGATCGCCGACGAACGACTGGCGCGAGAGCGTGCCGAGCTGCTCGAGATGCACGCCGCCCATCTCGCTGCGGCGGCGTCCACCACCGACGTTGCGCGAGCGACCGCCGACGATCTCGGTGCGCTCGTCCCCGACATCGTCGAGGTGTGGGCGCTGCGCGGCACCAGCCTCATCCGTCTCGCCTCGCGCTCGGGCAAGGTGCTCGCCGACGACCACACGGTCGAGCTCGACGCAGACGTGCCGTTGGCCGCCTGCGCCCGGCTCGACCGGCTGATCTCGCTCGCCACCCGCACCGACCTGGCAACGCAGTACCCGGCCTACGCGCGCTCGTGCGGCGCTGCGTGGGAGTCGGTCGTCGCGCTGCCACTGAGCGCGCAGAACGACGATGTCATCGGCGTGGTGCTCCTCGCGTCACAACACGCTCACTGGCTCACCGATGAGCGCCGCCAGGTGCTGATCGGCATCGCCGACCAGTGCGGTCTGGCGCTCGAACGCGCCGAACTGCAGCACCTCGCCGCACGTTCGTCGGCAGACGCGGCCACGCTTGTCCGCCTCGGCGAGGATCTCGATCGCGCCACCACGGCGCACGATCGTGCGCAGCGCACAGTGCAGCACCTCGTCGACACGGGAGCACGTGGTGCCGTCATCCAGGTCGACGACGGTGATCAGCACGTCGAGCTGGCGGCCGCCGGAGACGTGCGACCGATCGAACCCGGCATCACCCTGCCGCTGCAGGCACGCGGGCGCGCACTCGGTCGGCTGTGGGTGCTGCCGTCGGCGCCACTCGACGCCGCGCACCGGCAGCTGCTGCACGACATCGTCACTCGTGCGGCCATCGCCATCGACAACGCGCTGCTGTACGAGCGCGAACGCGACGTGTCGCACCATCTCCAGCTCGGCCTACTCGACGTCCACCTTCCCCAGATCGACGGGTTGCAGCTCGACGCCGCGTATCGGCCGGGCACCGCCACGCTCGACATCGGGGGCGACTGGCACGACGCGTTCGTCCTGCCGTCCGGTGCCGTGGCACTGGTCGTCGGCGACGTGGTCGGCCACGGTCTCGACGCCGCGATCGCGATGGCTCAGCTCCGCGGCGCTGTCCGGGCGCTCGCTGCGGTCAGCTCGCCGTCGGAGCTGCTCGACCGACTCGACGTGTTCGTCGACTCGTTGCCCGCAGCGGAGATGACCACGCTCGTCTACGTCGAGCTCGATCCAGCGACGGGCAGGATGCGCTATGCGTGCGCCGGACATCCGCCGCCGCTGGTCGTGTCGGCGACGGGTGTCACCCGGTTCCTGTGGGGAGGTCGCTCGACACCGCTCGGCGCGCACTTCCGGTCTCGTCGCATCGAGTCGATCGCGTCGCTGGGCGACTGCGAGCGCCTCGTGCTCTACACCGACGGCCTGGTGGAGCGCAGAGGCGAGGTGCTCGACGCCGGACTCGATCGCCTCGTTCGCACCACCCAGCACGACGTGGCTTCCGCCGGCTTCGTCGACCGGCTCCACAGGGTGATGCTCGACGACACGATGCAACGCGACGACGTGTGTGTGCTCGCGGTGAGTCGCTGCGACCCGCGCACGTTCGCTCGCACCGTCGACCCGACACCTGCTGCCGCGGCGAGGCTGCGACGAGAACTTCGGGGATGGCTCGGTGACGTCGCGCTGGCCGACGGCGAGTCGCACGACGTGCTGCTCGCAGTGTCGGAGGCCGTCGCCAATGCCGTCGAGCACGGGGCCGCCGGCCGCACCGATCGGCCGGTGGTGGTCGTCGCCTCCGCCGACGAGACCGAGCTCTCCGTCGTCGTGCGCGACCACGGCGAGTGGCGTGAACCCGTGCCGTCGCCTGAGCGTGGCCGCGGTCTCGGCATCATGCGGACGCTGATGAGCGACGTGGTCGTCGAGCGCCACGAGGACGGCACGGTCGTGCGGCTCGGCCGAACCCTGGTCGGCAGCGCGTCGCGCGTGGATTGACGCCACGCGCTGGTGGGTAGAGACGCCCATGGCCCTGTCGTTCCCCGAGACCTGCTTCCGCCTCCTCGTCGCCGCTGCCCTCGGGGCGCTGGTCGGACTCGAACGCGATGTGGCCGTGTCGCGTGGTGCCGGCGCCCGAACCCACGCACTCGTCGCGCTCGGGTCGGCGGTGTTCACGATCGCGGGCGCCTACGGCTTCGCCGACCTGCGCGAGGAGGCTGGGCCCTACGACCCCTCGCGCGTCGCCGCCCAGGTGGCCACCGGCGTCGGCTTCATCGGCGCCGGCGCCATCCTGCGCCACGGCACCTCGGTGATCGGTGTCACCACCGCCGCGACGGTGTGGCTCGCGGCCGCCACCGGCGTGCTCACTGCGGCAGGCGGCGCGCTGGCGGCGCTGGTGACGATCGGCGCCGCGCTGATCATCCTCATCCTGCTGCGTCTCGCCGGTCCGTTGATCAAGCGCTTCGGTCGCGGCCGGGTGATCATCGAGATGGAGTACGAGCGCGGACACGGCACCATCGGCCCCTGCCTCCGCATGCTGGAAGCGCACCAGGGTCGGTTGGAGAACCTGTGGGTGGAGGACGACGACCTCGACGGCGACTCGGACGGCATCCGACAGCTCACGATGTTCGTGGTGGTGCCCAATCCGAAGGCGCTGGATCAACTCGTCGCCGACATCGGTGCCCGAGACGAAGTTCGCTCAGTGCGAGTCGCCAACAACACGCCGAAGTGACGCGTCGAAACGGCGATCAGTCCCACCACTCGGTGCCGAAACCGGAGCGAGGCCGGGACGACCTCACGCTGTTGATCTCGTCCCGCCGTGCGGATGCCTCCTGCCGTGTTGCTGCCTCGGCGATCCGGACGAACTCCGCGTCCCACCCGTGAAACCGGACTTCGACGACCCACCACGGGCGATCGCCACGATCGATCAGCCGAAGGATCGGCAGCGCCAACCAGTCCCCCACCACGGCGAATGGCAGCGAGGCCACGCGAAGCGCATACGCAATGACGAGGGACCCAAAGCCGCCGTCTGCGAGGAGCACCCGCCCGGTGAGCATCCGATGCACACGGAGCTCCAACCTCGCGGTCGGTGACAGGAACCGCCCATGTCGCAACAACCGCAGAGGATCCTCGCCACGACCCATAGAGACCCGCAGTGTGCCCGAGCACCGCGGGCCTGTCCAGCGACCAGCGCGGGATCGTCGCACTGCCTGGGCACTGACCCCGCGGTCAGCGTCTCCTCAAATGTGTGGGTGCGGCTGGCACTCGGATGGTGGCACCTCCAGTGCGGCGCCCGAACCGCCGCCGGTCACCGCCGTGTGTTGCCGCGGCCCGACGCGGTCCGGGCAGTCCAGGTCAAGGCACTTCGTTTCGGTCAGCGACAACTTACCCTGCACTATGTGCAGCAAAAGTTGTCGCTGAGCTGGGAGAAGTGTGCATCTCCTCGATGGCGCGCGCCCGATGAGTGATCGCCCGCCCCTCAGTCGAAACTCCCCAGTGGGCATCCGGGTGTCAGCCGACCCGGGCCGAAGCGCCAGCGTGTGTGCCCCAGAAACGGGAAAGAGGCCCTCGAAGAGGGCCTCTTTCCTGCTTGCTCACTCGAGCGGATGACGAGATTCGAACTCGCGACCCTCACCTTGGCAAGGTGATGCTCTACCAGCTGAGCCACATCCGCGTTGTGCCGAAGCAATCTATCGACGATGCCCCGATGGTGACAACGCCGATTCGGGGTTTGCTCGCCTCCCGCAGGTCAATCACGCTGATCGGGCGGGCGCAGATCGACTCGTAGCACCAGGAAACCGTCCTCGACGGTGCCCACGGCGTCGCCGACGATGGCGAAGTCCTGGAAGTCGACCTTGGCCTGCTCGACGAAACGAGCACGCTCCTCGCCCGCCACCGGCGGCAACGGGCGGCGCTTGACCGAGGCGGCCCGCTCGCGGAACCGGGTGAGCATCGCGTCGATGTCGAGTCCTTGTGCCATGCGTCAACCGTACCGGCAGCCGGCACCCGCCGCTATTCGCCGGTGGACCGCAGCAACGGGTCCATCGGCGCACGCACCTCGTCGGGCGTCCCGTCGGCCTCGGCACCATCGGCGTCGGCGTCGGCGCCATCGGCGGCGGCCCCGTCGATGTCGCTGGCAGAAACCTCAGCGTCGTCGCCGACACCCGTGGTGTTCCTGAGCGCGTGCAGCGCAGCCGCGTCGAGGCCGAGCCCGAGATCGGCGGCCGGCGCGTCTGCGAGATCGTCGAACTGCGGCGGGTCGTCGCGTTCCGCCGCCTGCAGGTCGAGCGGCTCATCGGTCGGAGCGGCTGCGGCCTCGGCGCCCATGGGGCGGGCCGCCTCCAATCGGCGATGACGGGCGTTGTAGTCGCCGTTCCACCACTTGCGAGTGCTCATCACTTCGAGCGGACCCAGGGCAGGGTGCTCGACCTCGGTGGAGCGCCACCACCAGACGGTGCCGACCGCGACCAGCACGCCGAGCAGCACCAGACCGCCCGCCATCAGCAGGATGGTGCGCGCGTTCTCGGGGTCGTCGAACCGCTCGGCGGCGACCACCGCTCCCGCTCGAAGTTGCCCGGTCACCGCCGCTCGCACCACTGTCACGGGCAACAGTGTCGCACGCGAACGTCGGATTCCACGCGCGCCGGCGTGCGCGAGTTGCCACCATCCGCCATGCTGTGTCGGTGGAGATCTTCTGGCTCGTCGTGCTCGTCGCCGTCATGGGTGGCATGTGGTGGGTCGCGTACAAGATGGAGCCGCACTGGTCGTCGAAGGACGGAAAGCGTTTCCTGTGCAGCGCGCAGGAGATCGTGAAGGGCGTGCCCGAGGGCCGCCCGCGCGAGACCCGAGTGATGGTGATGCCCGACGGTCTGCTGCACGTGTCGGTGAAGCGGATGATGCGCCGTCACCACAGCAAGTGGATGCTGGTGGGGAGGGCGCCCGACCCTCCCAAGAAGCTGCAGATCTACCTCGCCCAGATGCGCGAAGACGGCCAGAACCTGCCGATGATGCTGTCGCTGCGCATTCCCGCGGGCAGTCGGTGCGTGGCGGTGCTCGACTCGCTGTTGGCCGAGTCCGAGGTCAGAGCTTCCCGACCTGATCCAGGAACTGGGCGACCGGCGGGCCGACCTGATCGAGGTTGATCAGGAACGCGTCGTGCCCGTGCGGTGAGTCGATCTCCACGTACTCGGCGGAGGTGCCGCCCGCCGCGATCAGCTGCTGGATCTGTCGCTGCTGGTAGTTCGGGTAGAGCACGTCGCTGGAGATGCCCAGCACCAGCGCCGGCGCCGCGATGCGCGCCATCGCCGCCTTCAGGCCGCTGCGGCCGCGGCCGACGTCGTGCAGATCCATCGCCTTGCCGATGATGAGATAGCTGTTGGTGTCGAACCGGTCGACCAGCTTGTTGCCGTGATATTCGAGGTAGCGCTCGACCTCGAAGCGCTGCCACAGATCGAGCCCCTCACCCAGGGTTGCGCCGTCGGCCAGCTCGCGCCCGAATCGATCGGTGAACACGTTGTCGCTGCGGAACGTCACCTGCGCGACCATGCGCGCAACCGCGAGCCCCTCTGATGGACCGTCGCCGTCGGCCGCGTCGTAGTAGTCGCCACCGCGCCACTTCGGATCGAGCTTGATGGCGTGACGGCCGATGGCGCCCCACGCGATCTGCTGCGCCGTGGCCTGCGCGCAGGTGGCGATGGCGACGATGGAACCGACGCGGTGCGGGAACGTGATGGCCCATTCGAGCACCTGCATGCCACCCATCGAGCCGCCGACCACGGAGTGCCAGCGGGCGACGCCGAGGTGATCGGCGAGGCGCGCCTGTGCGCGCACCATGTCGCGGATGGTGACCACCGGGAAGCGGCTGCCGTAGGGCTTGCCGTCGAGCGGGTGCGGCGAGGCGGGGCCGGTGGAACCCTGACACCCGCCCAACACGTTGACGCACACCACGTACCAGCGTTCGGTGTCGATGGCCATGCCAGGCCCGACCATGCCCTCCCACCAACCCGGCGTCGGGTGGCCGGCCTCGGCGGGTCCGGTGGCGTGGCTGTCGCCGGTCCATGCGTGACACAGCAGCACGGCGTTGCCGCCGTCGGCGTCGAGCCGGCCCCAGGTCTCGTAGGCCATGGTGACGCCGTGCATCGTGATGCCGCCCTCGAGTGCGAACGGTCGGTCGGCCGCGAAGGTGAGGAACTTGCGCGAGCCGGAAGGGTGCCCGGGCATCCACGCACCCGTCGCAGGATGACGTGCAGCGTCACGGTGTGGTGAAGCCATGGAGTCCCTCCTTCGCAGCGGTGAGCCGGCGTGTCGCCGTGTCGTGAATGTCGCGGTGTCGTGAATGTCGCCGTGTCGTGAGTGTCACGGTGTCGTGAGCGGCATGCTGCAGGAGCGGGAAGCGTCGTTGTCCGGCGAGCCGGACCACATCCCCGCCGGAGCGGGAAGGCACCGTGGGGCTTCCTCCCCGGTTGCCGGAACCTCCGTTGCCGGAGGCTCACTCGTGATGCATGTCGTCGAGCACGTTAGCAACGAAAGTCGACGCGACCACGGACTTTGTCAGGGCTGGAAGCGAGCCTCGGTGGCGTAGTGGCCGTCGAGATCGACGAGGCGACCGAACTCGCCGAAGTCGACGAGCCGGTCGAGATGATCGCGCAGCGACCCTTCGTCGTGCAGCAGCGCGAACGACTCCTGCATCGCCTTCACCATCGAGAACAGGCCCGACAGGGGCGAGACGACGAGGCGGAACCCGAGCTGCGACAGTTCCGCGGGCGTGAGCAGCGGCGTGCGCCCGGTCTCCACCATGTTGGCCACGAGCGTGATGTCGGGCAGTGCGGCGGCGATCTGCTCGAGTTCGGCCACCGACTCCGGGGCTTCCACGAACAGTGCGTCAACGCCCGTGTCGCGGGCCATCCGTGCTCGCTCGATGGCTTCCTCGATCCCGATGGCCGCGCGGGCGTCGGTGCGGGCCGTGATGTGCAGGTCGGGCGCGTGCTGCACCGCGGCGCGCAGCTTGGCGAGCCAGTCGCCACGCTCGATCACCTGCTTGCCGGCCATGTGACCGCACTTCTTCGGCCAGGCCTGGTCCTCCAGGAACATGCCTGCCGCGCCCGCCTGCTGCCACAGCTCGGCGGTGCGAATGGTGTTGAGCGGGTTGCCGTAGCCGGTGTCGGCGTCGACCACCACGTCGATGCCCGGGTTGGCCGCGCACACGCGGCGAGCCACCTCGGCCATCTCGGTCTGAGTGAGGTACCCGAAGTCGGGCACGCCCAGCAACGTGCCGCTCACGCAGTAGCCGCTCAGGAACACGGTGGAGAAGCCGGCGCCCGCCGCCAGTCGCGCCGACATCGCGTCCCAGACTCCCGGCATCAACACCGCGTGTTCGTCCCTCAGGCGCTGCCGAAGCGTGGTTCCACTCATGGCGGCGAGCGTATCCGTGGGCCGCTCGGCGACGAAGGCTGATCCGCCCGTCAGCCTGACTGACATTCGGGTCAGAACGGCTGACGCATCAGCGAGTAGACGCGAGCCGGATGCCCCGACAGGATTGATGCCGATGAGTGCCAGCTACCTGACCCACAAGGCCCGCCCAGTTGCCGTCGGTGCCGCCGGCCGCGGCTCCGTCGCGGTCGAACCGATCGCCGCGGGCGACGTCGTCGCCGGCTTCGGGGGTCGCTGCCTCACCCGCGACGAGTTCGACCTGCTGCCCGCCGGACAGCAGGTGCGCAGCATCCAGATCGACGAAGCACTGTTCCTGGCCGGGTCGCCCGAGCCGGAGCCCGCCGACTTCATCAACCACTCGTGCGACCCCAACTGCGGCATGCGCGGCAACACGGTGCTGGTGGCGCTGCGCGACATCGAGCCGGGCGAGGCCATCACCTACGACTACGCCACCAGCGACGGGTGCGACTACGACGAGTTCGAGTGCGCGTGCGGCACCGCGCTGTGCCGCGGCAAGGTCACCGGACACGACTGGATGCTGCCGGAACTGCAGCTGCGCTACCGGGGCAACTTCAGCCCCTACCTCGCCGCACGCATCGCGTCGCTGGCCATCGTCGGCGCCGAGCGCCGCGCCTTCTCGTACTGACCCGCCTCCACTCACCCCGCCGGCTGCCTCGCGGGCAGTCGGCGGGCTATGGTCGTCGTCATGCGATTACTCGTCGTGGGCGCCGGCGGCGTCGGTTCGTCGATGGTGTCCATTGCTGCGCGGCGGGAGGTGTTCGAGCACATCGTCGTGGCCGATGTCGACCCTGTGCGAGCCGCTCGCGCGGCCGCCCGCGTCGGGTCGCCACATGTCGTCGGCACGCGCGTCGACGCATCGGATCGCCTCGACCTGGTCGAGCTGGCACGCACCACCCGAGCCGACGTCATCGTCAACGCGTGCGATCCGCGCTTCAACCCACCCATCTTCGACGCTGCGTTCGAAGCCGGTTGCCACTACCTCGACATGGCCATGCACATGTCGGTGCCGCACCCCACCGACCCGTACCACCAGTGCGGCGTCAAGCTGGGCGACGCGCAGTTCGCGGTGGCCTCGCAGTGGGAGGAACGCGGCTTGCTCGCGCTGGTCGCGATGGGTGTCGAGCCCGGTTTCAGCGACGTCGTCGCCCGCTACGCCTCCGACAACCTGTTCAGCCGCATCGACGAGGTGGGGGTGCGCGACGGCGCCGACCTGGTGATCGACGGCTTCGCGTTCGCTCCCACGTTCAGCATCTGGACCACCATCGAGGAGTGCCTCAACCCGCCGGTCATCTACGAACGCGACCGCGGCTGGTTCACCACCGCGCCGTTCAGCGAGCCCGAGACGTTCGTGTTCCCCGACGGCATCGGCCCGCTCGGGTGCGTCAACGTCGAGCACGAAGAGGTCATCCTGATGCCACGCTGGCTCGACGTGGGCCGCGTCACGTTCAAGTACGGCCTCGGCGACGAGTTCATCGACGTGCTGCAGACGCTGCACAAGCTCGGTCTCGACAGCACCCGCCCGGTCAGCGTGCGCGGGCACGAGGTGTCGCCGCGCGATGTGGTCGCCGCCACGCTGCCGAACCCCGCCGAACTGGGCGACCGCATGCGCGGCCGCACCTGCGCGGGTTCGCTGGTCACCGGCCTGGGCGTCGACGGCCGGCCGAGGTCCACCTACCTCTACCAGGTGGTCGACAACGAGTGGACCATGCGCGAGTACGGCCACCAGGCCGTGGTGTGGCAGACGGCCGTGCACCCGATCGTCGCGCTCGAGATGCTCGCCACCGGCGAGTGGAAGGGCGAAGGCGTGAAGGGCCCGGAGGCGTTCCGTGCCGACCCGTTCCTCGCGTTGCTGAACGAGCACGGCGCGCCCTGGTCGATGGAAGAGCGGTGAACAGGCTGAAGAAGGCCGACGTCGAGGCCTTGCTCGCCACCTACGACGCCGACCCGGTCGGCGCGCTCACCGTTGCGCTGCGGGTGGTGCTCGATCAGCCCACGGGAGAGTGGACCAGTTTGCTCAAGTCCGCAGGGCTGTCGTGCGCGCGACGCATTCGCCTTCAGGGCAACGACGCCGCCGCCCTCGACGAGCTCGCCGCCGAGCTCAACGAGCTGCGCACCCTCCCCGCCTGACCCGTCTGGTCGCATCACATCCACACCGAATGTGGGATTCGTAGGACCAGACGCTGAAATCCGGTCCCGCTGTCTGGTCGCATCACATCCACACCGAATGTGGGATTCATAGGACCAGACGCTGGAATTCGGCGCGCCTCAATGCCGCGATCGGTGCGAGTGATCAGCGTGGCGGGAGGGCGCAGGCGGCGGTGCCGCCGGGCAGGCGGTGACGATTGCGTGCCACCCAGCGGTAGGCGACGCCGCTGAGCCAGTGCAGGCCGGGTGCCTTCATCAGCGCGCCGAGCACCCACCAACCCTTGCCGGCGCCGAGCAGCAGCGCGGCCACCGCATCGTGCGCCGCGTAGACCTGACGGTCGCGGGCCACGTACTGCACCGCGGCGTTGCACTGCTCGGCAGTGAGGCCGAGCTCGTCGAGCGGGGCGAACTGGTAGGGCTGCGTGCGGGGCATGCGACCGATGTGCCGCTCGGCCCACCTCACCGACGACGAGCAGAAGGCGCAGTCGCCGTCGAACACCAGGAGGGGAAGAGCACTCACGCGGTCAAGGCTACGACCGGCTGCGCCAGCACCATTCGCCGGTCGAAGCCGATCTCGGTGGGCAGGAAGCCGTTGCGGTCGGGCCACAGCAGTTGCACCGCCTGGAACGGTGCACCCCGACGCCATGCCACCGCGGTGCCGAGCAGCTCGACCACCATCTCCGCGCCCAGCGGAGCGAACATGCTGCGCAGTTCATTGTCGAACAGCCCGGTCACCTCCACTCCGATCGGGATCTCGGTGCCGCCCCGCAGCAGGTCGGCGATCATGTCGAACAAGCCGCGCGCAGTGGACGGTGTGAGGCCGAACACCACCACCTCCGGGAAGCCGAACGCCTCCGGGTATCCGATGGTGTAGACGTAGCCGGCCAGCGGCGGATCCGTGTCGAGGCGAGCCGCGACCGGCTCCATGGCCCAGCCGTGCGTCTCGATCATCCACTCGATCTTCTCGGCATGCGGGATGTGGAAATCGGGCAGGTCCCTCACGCCCCCGACGGTATCCGTTGTGGAAGAGTTTCGAATCATGTGGACCCGATCGCCCCTCCTGCGATGGTGCGGCCTCGTCCTCGGGCTCCCCCTCGTCGGATTGACGTTGGTCGTGATGGCCGACGGCATTCCCGACCGGTTCGTGACCGAGCGGATCCACGACGCGATCGTCGACGGCAC
>JAUXQB010000035.1 GCA_030685215.1 Actinomycetota bacterium | reverse complement strand
ACGGTGCAGTCGATCGCCTCGGCGAGCGACGGCGCGTCGTGTGGGCTCGAGATCGACGTGGGCCAGCGCGCGCAGGTGTTCGCCACCGGCGCCGCGGCGTACGACCTGGAGGACGGCGAGTACGAGGCCGGCCTCTGCGGCGGCACGCGTTCGCTGGGCGGCGTCGGACTTCCCGACGGCCTCGGCGAGCCGGGCATCGTGCTGCCCGGCAGTTCGCCGGTGGGCGACGACGACTCGTTCCCCGCGGTGGTGATCCGCAACTGGTACTGGATCCTCGGCGGCCTCGTCGCCCTGGTCGCGGGCATCGTCGTCCTGACGCGCCGCCGCCGTCACGAACTGCTCGACCCTTAATTCCGACTTGTCAGGTCGGGATTCGGCCCGCTAGGGTTCCGGCCCTATGAGCGACACCTGGGGTTTCGAGACCAAGCAGATCCACGTCGGCGGCGAGCCCGACCCCACCACCGGGGCACGGGCGGTGCCCATCTACCAGACCACCAGCTTCGAGTTCCGCGACGCGGCGCACGCGCAGAACCTGTTCGCGCTGGCCGAGATCGGCAACATCTACACCCGCATCATGAACCCCACCCAGGGTGCGCTGGAAGCACGCATCTCCAGCCTCGAAGGCGGCGTCACCACCGCGGTCGGTCTGCCCGGCGCACTCGTGGTGGCCAGCGGCCAGGCCGCGGAGACGCTCGCCATCCTCACGCTCGCCGAGAACGGCGACCACCTGGTGGCCAGCCCGTCGCTCTACGGCGGCACCTACAACCTGTTCCACTACACGCTGCCGAAGATGGGCATCGAGGTCACCTTCGTCGACGACCCGCACGACCTCGAGCAGTGGCGTGCCGCCATCCGCCCCAACACCAAGGCGTTCTACGGCGAGGTGCTCGCCAACCCGCGCAACGACCTGTTCGACATCGAGGGCGTCAGCCGAGTCGCGCACGACCACGGCATCCCGCTCATCGTCGACAACACCGTGCCCACGCCGTACCTCATCCGTCCGTTCGAGTGGGGCGCCGACATCATCGTGCACAGCCTCACCAAGTTCGCCGGTGGCCACGGCACCAGCATCGGTGGTGCCATCGTCGACGGTGGCACGTTCGACTTCGCCGCCAGCGGCCGCTTCCCCAACTTCACCGAACCCGACCCCAGCTACCACGGCCTGCCGTACTTCCCGGCACTCGGTCACGGCGCGTTCATCATCAAGGCTCGCGTGCAGTTGCTGCGCGACCTCGGCATGGCCATCTCGCCGTTCAACGCGTTCCTCATCCTGCAGGGCCTCGAGACGCTCAGCCTGCGCATGGAGCGACACTTCCAGAACGCCGAGAAGGTGGCCCAGTTCCTGGTCGACCACCCGCAGGTCGAGGCGCTGGCGTACGCCGGCCTGCAGACCAGCCCGTGGCACGAGCGGGCCAAGAAGTACGGCGGCGGCAAGGGCTACGGCAGCATCCTCGCGTTCGACATCGTCGCTCCGGAAGGCAGCACGGTGAAGGAGGCCGGCCAGAAGTTCGTGGAGGCGTTGCAGCTGCACAGCCACGTGGCCAACATCGGCGACGTGCGCAGCCTGGTCATCCACCCGGCGAGCACCACGCACAGCCAGCTCACCGAAGAGGAGCAGGCCAGCACCGGTGTGCGCCCCGGCCTGGTGCGCCTCAGCGTCGGCTTGGAGACCATCGACGACATCATCGCCGACCTCGAAGTCGGGTTCGCCGCCGTCAAGTGACGAACTGAGTCAGGGCAGCTCTGTCTCGCCACCGCGACGCACCAGGTCGGTGAGCAGTTCGAGCGTGTGTGCGTCGCCCATCACCACCAGCACGTCGCCTGCGCCGAGCGGGTCGCTCGCTTCGTGCCAGCGCGCCAGTCCTGCCTCTCGACGGAGGCCGAGGATGTGTGCACCCGCCGCCGAGTGCATCAGGTCGGCGAGCACCATCCCTTCCGCTCGCGAGTCGCGACCCACCTCCATCTCCTCCACGCGCATGTCGGTGCCGGCGATGGGGAGCACGCTCAACACTTCGGCGTCGAGCGCCGACGCTGCGAGTCCGGCGCCCACGCTCTCGTAGACGGGCACCGCGTGCGAGACGCCGGCACGCATCAACCGGTCGCGCCACGACACGTCGGTGACCCGGCTGACGATGCGCAGGCTCGGCGCGAGTGATCGCGCGGTGAGGGCGACGACGGCGTTCGACGGGTCGTCGAGGCTGGTGATCAGCGCAGCGGCACGCGTCACTCCGGCGGCGCGCAACACCGCCGCATCGCGTGCGTCGCCGTGCAGGAACAGCGCGCCGGCAGCTTCGACCGCGGCCTCACGTGACGCGTCGCAGTCGATCACCTCGCACTGCCGGCCGCTGCGCGTTGCTGCTTCGGTGGCGGCGCGCCCGACCCGGCCGAAGCCCGCCACCACCACGTGGTCGGTGAGATGTTCCCGCATCTTCGCCCTCCTGGCTCCCCTCAGTGCTGCCTTGACCTCGCCCGACAGGAACAGCGCCGTCAGCGTCGCTGCCGAGTAGATGTAGATCGTGAACCCGGTGAAGATGACACCCATCGTCCACAACCGCCCGCCGTCGTCGAGCGGGTGGGTCTCGCCGTAGCCCACCTGGCCGAGCGTGATGATCGACATGTAGACCGCGTCGAACCAGCCCCACCCTTCGATCACCACGTACCCGGTCGAGGCGACGGCCACCGCGACGAGTGCAGCAATGCCAGGTCCACGGATGCGCGCGGCGACCAACCTCACCACGGAGGTGCGGCCGGTGGGCGTGCGGTCGTGCAGCATCGCGGCGTCGTGCAGCATGGAGCGAGTGTGTGCTCGCGCCGGCACCGACGCCAGGGTAGGTTGGCCCTATGTCGGGGGGTGCGGTGAACGGGGTTGTGCGGGCGGATCTCGCCGGCGCGCACGAGCAGTCGCTGGCGCACGTGGCCAGGCCGGGGTCGCGCCTCACGGCGAGCCGACGCGTGCAGATCGCGCAGGTCGTGCGCGACGCCTACCTCGCCACCGACCCGTCGCCACCGTGGGTGCGCCCATACGGCGACCCGGCGCTCGACGTGGCATACCGCGTGGCGCGGCACGCGGGCACCATCACCGAGCAGTGGTACGAGCAGATCATCGGCGAAGGCATGCACCCGCTGGAGTGGGTGGAGATCATCGGCATCGTCGTCGCCACCGTGCCGCCCGTCGCGTTCGCCCGCGGCATCGGCGCGGCGCTGCCCGCCCTCCCCGCTCCGGTCGACGGCGCGCCTCACGGTCGCGAGGCCGCAGAGCTGGCACCGGCCACGCTCAACTGGGTGCCCGTCGCCGCGCCTGCCGATGCGCGGGCGTCGGTGGTGCAGGCGCTCAGCGCGCTGCCCGACGAGTGGCACAACCTGTGGCAGCTGGCCGCCGCGCAGTACATGAGCGACGCTCAGATGGCCGACCCGCTGTGGAACCGCGGCACGCTGAGCCGCCCGCAGATGGAGCTCGCCGCAGGCCGCATCTCCAGCATCCGAGAATGCTTCTTTTGAACGACTGCCCATGCCGGCATGCTCAGTTGGAGCAGCACTGAATCCGGTTCCCCGGCCGACATCGGCGCTGTCGTGCACGGCGTGGGCGACGCGGGGGTGCCGTTCGGCTCGGAGATCATCGCGTTCGCCGAGGCGATCGGTGGGTTCGACGATGTGGCCCTCGCTGCGGCGCGCGATCGCATCACCACTGCGGCGGGCGAGGCGTTCATGATCGACACGGCTGCCGTGGTGGCCAACTTCGAGATGATGACCCGCGTCGCCGACGGCACGGGTGCTCGCTTCCCGTCGGAGGCCGCTGCGCGACGAGTCGAGCTCGATGCCCGGCTCGACATCGGCGGGTTCACCTCCGCTCGCTGAACCGCGGACTTGCGGCAGTGCCGAACGCCCCTGTTGGCGACGTGCGACCCGGCGTACAGTCACCGCGAGTCGACCGAGGGGGTTGCCGTGACATCGATGTGGCGTGGAATGGGTGAGTGGTTGAGTCGCAAGACCGTCGCCACTCTGGCAGCGGTGGCGGCGGTGACCGCCATCTTCGTGATCGGGCTCGGGCAGCTCGACTTCGCGACCGGGCAGGACAGCTACATCGACCCCGACTCGCAAGTGGCGGCCGACAACCGCGCGTACCAGGACCTGTTCGGAGGCGAGAGCATGGTGGTGCTGTTCACCGTGCCGGAGGACAAGACGCTCGTCGACCTGTTCACCGCCGGGAACCAGCAGCAGATGAACGAGATGGAAGCGGCACTGCTCGGCAACGAGGCGGTGCACTCGGTGGTGTCGCCGGTCGCCCTGCTGCAGTGGAGCAGCGACCTCATCGGCAAGGGGGCGGCGCTCGAGATCCTCGGTCGTGCGATCGAACGCGACCCGGACGACGCCGCCAAGGCGCTGCGCCAGGCCGACGCGACGCTCACCACCATCCGCTTGGGGGCCGCCGGCGAGCAGTCGCTCGACAACCCGGGCTGGGTGAAGTTCCTGCTCTACGACAACACCGGATTCTCGCTGGCCGCCGACAACTCGCTGGTCGAGCCACCCGATCAGGAACTGGTCGTGCGCAAGCCACTGCGCGCGTTCATCCCTGATCCGCACCACGCGGTGTTCGCCGCGGTGCTCGTCGGCAACGCGCCGCTCGACGACCTGGCCACTGGGTCCGACGCGGTGAAGGCCGCGCTCGAAGGTCGCACGTTCGAGAACGCGTCGGTGGTCGTCACCGGCACCCCGACCTTCCTCACCGACATCAACGACTACCTGCAGGGCGGGATGCTCACACTGGGCGCCATCGCGGTGCTGGTGATGATGGTCATCCTGATCGTCGCGTTCAAGGTCCGTTGGCGACTGCTGCCGCTGGCCGGCATGGTCATCGGTGTGGTGTGGGGCTTCGGTGCGTTCGGCTTCAGCGGCACGATGCTCTCGCTCGTCACCATCGCCGGCCTACCGATCCTGATCGGGCTCGGCATCGAGTTCGCCATCCAGATCCAGAACCGCATCGAGGAGGAGCGCGGCAACCACGACTCGTCGGTCGATCCGTTCGGCGAGACGTTGCACCACATGGGGCCGCCGTTGCTCACCGCGACCGTGGCCGCCGTGATCGCGTTCCTCGTCGTCAAGCTCTCCAAGGTGCCGATGGTGCAGGACTTCGGTGTGCTGCTGTCGATGGGCATCGTGATGCTGCTCGTCGCCGGCATCGTGGTGCCGCTCACGTTGATCGGCGCGCGTGAACGTCGCCGTCCGACCGAGCGAGACCCGAAGCCGAGTTGGGTGGAGGCCACCGTGCACACACTCGGCAGCCTGCCGCGCTGGACGGTGCTGCCACTGGCCGCGATCGCGGTGGTCATCCCTGTGCTCGGCCTGGTGCTCGAGACCGGATCGAAGATCGAGAGCGACCCGATCAACTGGGCGAACCAGTCGAGCACCGCCATCAAGAACGCTCGCACGCTGGAAGAGGAAGCCGGCTTCGCGAGCACGCTCGGCGTGTTCATCCAGAGCGACCCGTCGGTGGCCGCGAACGGCGTGTTCACCGACCAGATGGGCGCGTTCCAGATGAACCTGATCGAGCACTCGATGGCCCAGAACCCCGAGCTGGCGCAGGCGTCGAGCCTGGCGACCACCGTCGGCTGGCTCATCGAGGTGCCCGGGACCACACCGCTGCCGCCGACCGGGCTCGACATGTTGCAGGCCTACGAGTTGGCGCCGACCACCCTGCAGCAGCTGCTCATCGCCGACGACGGCAACGCTGCGCAGGTGCTGTTCCAGGTGGGTCCGTCGTCGCTGGAGACCCGCTCGGCGGTGCTCGACGACGTGGTCGCGGCCATCGCCGATCCGGTCGCCGTCGACGGCACCGACGCGCCGTTGCTGCCCGCCGGTGCCACCGCGACTCCCGGCGGCCTCGCAGTGGTGGGTGTCGGCCTGCTCGAGAACATCACCGCCAACCGCGCCGAGCTCACCATCGTGGCCGTGCTGCTGGTGGCCGCGTTCGTGATCCTGCGCTATCGCGACCTGGCACGCGCGCTGCTCACCATGCTGCCGGTGCTGCTCGCGGTCGGCACTTCGGCGGTGCTGGTGCGAGTGCTCGGCATCACGCTCAGCCCGCTCACCACGGTGGGCGGTCCGCTCGTGGTCGCCACGTGTGCCGAGTTCGCCGTGCTGCTCGTCGATCGCTATGCGGAGGAGCGACGCAGGGGCCTCGACCCGGGTGAGAGCACGCGTGTCGCCGCGCAGCGCACCGGGCGCGCGTTCTTCACCTCCGCGCTCACCACGCTCGGCGGGTTCGCGGTGCTGATGTTCAGCACGCTGCCGTTGCTCAGCGACTTCGGTGTGGTGGTCACCATCAACATCGCGGTCGCATTGCTGGCCGCGCTGGTGGTGGTGCCGCCGATGGTGAAGGAGGCCGACCGTCGCGGCCTGCTGTCGATGGGTCCCGACTCGCACACCACCGCCGCAGGGCGTCGAACGGGCGTGGCGGTGGTCGCCGGTGCTGCCATCGCGATCGTCGGCCTCGTGATGGTGGGCCAGGCCATCACCGACTCCGAGCCGGCCGCCGCGTTGCCGCGCCAGACCGAGTCGGTGGAGGCGCCGGCGACCATCCCGCCGGTGACCACCGCGGCTCCCACCACGTCGCTCGCGCCCGACTCCACGCTGCCACCCGGCCCGCCGGAGAAGCCGGCCGGTCTCATCGGCGGCGTGTTCTTCGACACGCTCGTGGGTGTCGGCGTCGACCCCGGCGTCGCGCGCTGCGCAGCCGACGACCTCATCGCCACCACCCCAGAGGCCGACCTGCTCGCGATGGGCATCGCCGAGGACCCACGGCCCGCAGAGGTCGACGCGTTGCTCGATGCGGCGGCCAAGCGCTGCGGCGTCACACAGGAGCAACTCGACGCCGCGGCCGGCTGACCGCCACCGTCACGGCGACCGTCACTCGTCGTCGTTGCGCTGCTCGCGCAGGAACTTCTCCAGCTCGGCGGCGAGGTCGTCGCCGCTGGGCAGCGCGGCTTCCATGCGTCGGTCGTACTGATGCTCGAGCATCGCCACGTAGGGCGCGGCCTGGTCGTCCTCGGCCACAGCCTCGTCGTGCAGCGTGCGCCACCGCATCGCGTCCTCTGCCAGCAACTCGTGACCGGTGGGCACGCCCAACACTCGTTCCAGGTGCTGCAGCAGCGTGGCCGACGACTGCGGGTGCTTCGCGTTGCCCAGGTAGTGCGGCACCCCGACGCGCAACGACACCGCCGGCATGTGCGCGCGGTCGAGCCGCTCCTGCAGCACGCCGACCAGACCGGTGACACCCTGGTACTGCGGCCGGCCGAGCCCGAGTGCGCGAACGAGGCCGTCGTTGGTGCTGCTGCCGACCACCTGCGCCGGGCGCGAGTGGGGGATGGCTTCGGGCGCGGCGCCGAGCGTGACCACCATCTCGCAGCCGAGCTGCTCGGCGACGGAGATGATGCTGTCGGCGAAGGTGGCGTAGCGCAGGTGCGGCTCGACGCCGGCGAGCAGCACGAGGTCGTGGGCCATGCCGGGGAAGCGGGCGACGCGGAACTCGTTGGTGGGCCACAGGATCTGGCGCACGTCGGACTCGTCGAACTCGACGAGTGGGCGCTCCTGCGTGAAGTCGTAGAACGGGTCGGGGTCGATGGCGGCGACCACCGGGGCGACTCGCCCGGTGGCGAGCGTCTCGACCGCGTCGGTGGCCACCTCGGCGATGTCGAACAGCCCTCGCAGCGCGAGCACCATGATCGGTCGGTGCAGCGGCGCGATCATGTCGAACGCGGTGGTGAGCACCGGTTCGCTCAAGCGGTGGCCTCCGTCAGCACGCCGACGACGTGATCGATGCACTTGGTGAGCTGGGCCACGTCGTCGGGTTCCACGGCAGGAAACATACCGATGCGCAACTGGTTGCGGCCCAACTTGCGGTAGCTGTCGGTGTCGACGATGTGGTTCGCGCGCAGTGCGACGTTGACGTCGTGGGCCTCGACGCCGGTGAGGTCGATGGTGCCGACGACGGCCGAGCGCTGCATCGGGTTGCTCACGAACGGGCTCGCGTACGGCGACGCCTCCGCCCACTCGTACAAGTGCGCCGACGACTCGCGAGTGCGGCCGATGCACCAGTCGAGTCCGCCGTTGTCGAGCATCCACCGGATCTGCTCGTGGAGCAGGAACAGCGTGGCGAGCGCCGGGGTGTTGTAGGTCTGGTTCGCCACCGAGTTCTCGAGGGCGATGCTGAGGTCGAGCGACGCGGGGCACCACCGATCGCTGCGGCCGATCTCGCGGATGCGTTCCTGCGCATCGGGCGAGCACGCGGCCAACCACAGACCGCCGTCGCCGGCGAAGCACTTCTGCGGCGAGAAGTAGTACACGTCGACCTCGTCGGGCAGCCACGGCAGGCCGCCCGCGGCGGAGGTGGCATCGACCACGACGAGCGCGTCGCCCTCCGGACGCGACAGGTGCATCGAGACGCCCGTGGAGGTCTCGTTGTGCGTGAGCGCCACCGTGTCGACGCCGTCGGCCGTTGCCTCGATGGCGGGGTGCGTGCCCGGGTCGCTCCGGGTGACCACGGGGTCGCCGAGGTGCGGTGCGGCCGCGGCGGCGTCGGCGAACTTCGAGGAGAACTCGCCGAACACGTAGTGCTGGCTGCGCTCGCGGACGAGACCGAACGTGGCCGCATCCCAGAACGTGGTGGCGCCGCCGTTGCCGAGCACGATCTCCCAGCCCTTGCGCAGGCCGAACAGCTCGTGCAGGCCCTCGCGGATGGAGCCGACGAGGTGCTTCACGGGTGGTTGACGGTGCGACGTGCCGAGCAGATTGCTGTTGGCCTTGGCGAGCGCGAGCACCTGGTCGGCGCGCACCTTGGACGGTCCACACCCGAAGCGCCCATCGGTGGGCAGCAGTTCGTGCGGGATGGTGATGGAGCTCGGGTCGACGGTCACGTCCACAGTCTCGTCACCGCGCCCCGCCGCGGCCAAGAACGTTGGACGAAAACCTCACCGCGACCCGTCCGAGGCTTTCCTCCAGGTCTGCCTCATCCGAGGGTTTGCGCGGGCAGACCCTGGACGTGAGCCTCGGGTTGGAAGAAAGCCTCGGATGGAATTCGTGGGGGCGGTGGTTGGGGCGGCCGTAGAATCGGGCCGTCCGCCGCTCGAAAGGCCCTCCCGTGAAACCCACTGCCAGAACCTCTGCGCGTCTCGCCGCCATCGCCGAGTCGGCCACGCTGGCCGTCGACGCGAAGGCCAAGGCGCTGCAGGCGCAGGCCGTGAAGGATGGCACCGAGAGCGTCATCGGGTTCGGCGCCGGCGAGCCCGACTTCCCCACGCCCGACAACATCGTCGAGGCCGCGGTGCGCGCCTGCCGCGACCCGAAGAGCCACAAGTACACGCCGGCCGCCGGCCTGCCGGCGCTACGCGAGGCCATCGCCGCCAAGACGCTGCGCGACAGCGGGTTCCAGTGCCAGGCCAGCCAGGTGCTCGTCACCAACGGCGGCAAGCACGCCGTGTTCACCGCGTTCGCTGCGCTGTGCGATCCGGGCGACGAGGTCATCTGCCCGGCCCCGTACTGGACCACCTACCCGGAAGCCATCACGTTGGCCGGCGGCGTGCCGGTGGTGGTGCAGACCGACGAGACCACCGGCTTCAAGGTCACCGTCGAGCAGCTCGACGCCGCGCTCACCTCGCGCACCAAGGTGCTGCTGTTCGTGAGCCCCGACAACCCGAGCGGCGCCATCTACTCGCCCGAGGAGGTCGAGGCCATCGGTCGTTGGGCCGTGGAGAAGGGCGTGTGGGTGCTCACCGACGAGATCTACGAGCACCTCGTCTACGGCGACAACCGCTTCGTCAGCATGCCCACCGTGGTGCCCGAGCTCGCCGACCAGTGCATCATCGTCAACGGCGTCGCCAAGACGTACGCGATGACCGGCTGGCGTGTCGGCTGGATGATCGGGCCCACCGACGTGATGAAGGCGGCCATCAACTACCAGTCGCACAGCACGTCGAACGTCACCAACGTCGCCCAGCTCGCCGCGCTGGAAGCGGTGAGCGGCGACCTGTCGGCCGTGGCCATGATGCGCGAAGCGTTCTCGCGCCGCGCCGTCACGATGCACCGGATGCTCAACGACATCCCCGGTGTCAGCGCCATCGTGCCGCAGGGTGCGTTCTACTGCTACCCCAACTTCTCGTCGCTGCTCGGCCGTCCGCTCGGGCCCAACGGCACGGTGTCGAGCACCACGCTCGAGCTGGCCGATGCCATCCTCGGTGAGGCGAAGGTGGCGTTCGTGCCCGGTGAGGCGTTCGGTACGCCCGGCTACGCGCGCTTCAGCTTCGCGATGGCCGATGCCGACATGCAGGAAGGCATCCGGCGCATCCACGCGTGGGTCACCGCGTAGCGCGGGTGGCGTAGCGTCGCCGTCGTGATGCCATCGCCCGGTCCCTTCGACTTCCACTCCGTCGCGTTGCCCTGGCTGCACGCCAAGCCGGGCGCGAAGTGGCATCGCACTCCAGACGCCATCGCGGCGTGGGTGGCCGACATGGACTTCGCGCCGCCGCCGGTGGTCGTACACGCGTTGCAGGAGGTCGTCGCCGGTGGCGATCTCGGCTACCCCGACTGGCGGCACGTCACCGGCGGCTCACCGGCCACCGACGTGTTCGTCGAGCGCTGCGCCCGTCGCTACCGCTGGGCCATCAACGAGGCCGACACGCTGGAGCTGAACGACGTGGTGCAGGGCATCCAGATCGTGCTGCACCTGTGCACGCAACCTGGCGACGGCGTGGTGGTGCACACGCCTGCGTACCCGCCGTTCCTGCACAGCGTGGAGGACAGCGGGCGGGTGGTCGTGCCGGTGCCCGCGCAGCGATCCGAAGCCTCGTCGACCGGTTGGGCCTTCGACCACGACGCGCTCGACGCGACGCTGTCGCAGACGCCGGCGAAGGTGTTGCTGCTGTGTCACCCGCACAACCCCACCGGTCACGTGTTCTCCGAGCACGAGCTCGAGTCGCTCGCCGAGCTCGCCGAGCGGCACCATCTGCTGATCATCTCCGACGAGATCCACGCCGACCTCGCCTACGGCGCCGCCGCGCATCGGCCGATGGCGCTGCACGCGCCAGAACGAACGGTCACCATTCACGCCGCGTCGAAAGCCTTCAACCTGGCCGGGATGCGTTACGCGATCATGCACATCGGGGCCGAGTCGGTGCGCTCCGCACTCGCCACGGTGCCGGGGCACCTGTTCGGCGCCGCCAACCTGATGGGCGCCGTCGCCGCCGAGGCGGCATGGCGCGACGGCGACGAGTGGTTGGCAGCCGTGGTGCAGCACCTCGACGCGCAGCGCACCCTGCTCGCATCGCTGCTCGCCGAGCACCTTCCTGCCGTGCGCTATTCGCCACCCACCGCCACCTACCTCGCATGGCTCGACTGCCGCGCACTCGGGTGGGGCGACGACCCGTCGGCTCGGTTCCTCGAACGTGGCGTGCGGCTGAGTGAGGGTCCCAACTTCGGCGTCGAGGGCAACGGCCACGCCCGCCTCAACTTCGCCACCTCGCCGTCGGTGTTGCGCGAGATCGTCGAGCGGATGAGCCGGTCCGCCTGATCCGGTGACAATGGTAGCGAGTCGCTACCATCCAGGGTACGGTGGTTGTCATGACGGTCAACATGCACTTGCGTGACGTGCCGGAGAGCCTGCACGAGGAGCTCCAGCGGCGGGCTGCGGGTCAGGGTATGTCGCTGCGGCAGTACACGCTGAAGGTGCTCGACGAGCACTGTGCGCGCCCAACGATGGACGAGTGGATGGAACGAATGGCGCGCCGTCGCGCGCGATGGCTGGCCGACGACCGCGCATCGTCGGTCGACGCGGTTGCTGCGGTCGATGCCGGTCGCGACGATCTGTACGGTGCCAGTGGCTGAGCTCGTGGTGGTCGATGCATCGGCAGTCGTCGATCTGCTCCTGCGCAGCGAGGCCACGTTGCCGAGTGGGGCATCGCTCGTCGCGCCGGCACACCTCGATGCGGAAGTGCTGTCCGCATTGGCGCGGCTCTGCCGCGCCGAAGTGCTGAGCGACGGTGCGGTCGTCGACATGCTCGAAGGGCTGGCCGAACTGCCGCTCGACCGCGTGCCGCTGCCGCGCCTGTTGCTCTCGGCGTTCGAACTCCGCGACAACGTCTCGCAGCGAGACAGTCTGTACGTGGCCCTCGCACAGCAACTGGAGGCGCCACTGCTCACGCTCGATCATCGGCTGGCGACCGCCTGCCGTCAGCGCAATCTGTGCGCAGTGCTCTGAGTCAGGAGGCCGGCCACCAGAGCGAGTGGTGCATGGCGAGGCCGCTCAGCACCACCAGGCAGAGGCACTCGGCCACCTGTTCGGCGGCGCCGAGCACGTCGCCGCTGATGCCGCCGATCTTGCGCCGGGCCAGGGTGCCGGTGACGACCGATGCGACGACCGCGGTCACCAGCAGCGGGCCGACCCACCAACCGGTGACGGCCGCCGTGATGGCCACACCGGCCGCACCGCCCACCAGCGCACGGAGGGGCGTGGTGCTGCGGCCGTAGTCGGCGCCCAACCCGGTGTTCGTGGCGAGTCGCATCGTGCCCGCCATGCCCACCGCGGCGACTCGACCCATCGTGTGCGCGGCCACGGCCGCGGCGAACATGGTGGCGGGGCCGGGAAGCGACCCGAGGGCGACGACGCGCACGACGATGGACGCGCACATCGCCGCCACGCCGTACGTGCCGTGACGGCTGTCCTTCAAGATCTCCAGGCGGCGTTCCACGGTCCATCCGCCACCGAACGCGTCGGCCACGTCGCCCAGGCCGTCCTCGTGGAACGCGCCGGTGATCAGCAGGCCGATCGTCACGGCCACGGCCGCGGCGACGAGCGGTGGGGTGAGTTCCCACATGCCGGCCGCGACGCTGCCGACCGCCGCACCGATGAGCGCGCCGGCCACGGGGAACCACGCGACGGTGTGGCTGAGCGATGGCTCGCGGCGCAGCCGGATGGGCACCCGCGTCAGGAACTGCAGCGCGGCGAGCAGGCCCATCGGCTCAGGCGAAGAACTCGGTGAAGGTGGGCACGTCGGTGATGCCCGCGCAGGCCATGCGCACCAGCGGCACCGCAGCCATCGCTCCCGACCCTTCGCCGAGCCGCATGCCGAGGTCGAGCAGCGGTGCCATGCCGAGCCGTTCGACGAGTCGCCGGTGGCCAGGCTCGGCGCTGCAGTGGCCCACCTGGCAGTGGTCGAGCGCGCCGGGCACGGCGAGCGCGAGGGGCCATGCCGCGGCCGTGCACACGTAGCCGTCGAGCATCACCGGCAGGTTGCGCTGACGAGCGGCGACGACTGCGGCGGCCATTGCCACCAGTTCCGCGCCGCCGACCTCGCGCAGCACGTCCAATGGGTCGCTGACGCCCTCGATGCGCGCGACCGCCGCCGCCACCGCATCGCGCTTGCGCGCCAGGCCGTCGTCGTCGACGCCGGTGCCCCGACCCACCCAGTCGGCGACCTCGCTCGACCCGTCGCCGCGGCTCAACGCGGCCGCAACAGCGGCGGCCGCGGTGGTGTTGCCGATGCCCATCTCGCCGAGCACCAGCAGGTCGGCGTCGAGCGCTTCCACCGCGGCGCGGCCGGCGGCGACACACTGCTCGAACCGCTCCACCGAGAGCGCCGGTTCGACGCGGATGTCGCCGGTGGGCACGCCGACGCCGACGTCGACGGCCTGCACCGTGGCGCCGACCGCGGCGGCGAACGCGGTGACCGTGCTCTGGTGCGCACGGAACGCGGCGAGCATCGCGCCGGTGACCTCGATGGGGTACTTGCTCACGCCGGCCGCGGCGACACCGTGGTCGGCGGCGAAGATGATGGCTGCCGGACGTCGCACCGCCGGTGTGGCGGTGCCCTGCCACTCGGCCGTCCACGCGGCCAGTTCGTCGAGTCGCGCCAGCGCGCCGGCCGGGCGCAGGATGTCGGCGGCACGAGCGCGCACCGCGTCGCCGGCGGCGAGATCGGGCCCGGGCAGGTGGGCGAGCGAGGTGCGCAACCAGCTCATCAGAGCAGCTCCCAGGGGTTGTCGAGTCGAATCGCACGCCCGGCGACGAGCAGCAGCGTGCGGTCGGCGACGGCGGCGACCTGCTGGTTCAGGCGACCGAGGTCGTCGCGGTACTGGCGGCCGAGCTCGCTGTCGGGGTGGATGCCCATGCCGACCTCGTTGCTCACCACGACGGTGGGCACATCGGTGCTGTGCGCACGCTGCCGTAGTGCGGAGGAGAGATCGTCGATGTGGTTGGCGAGCTCGAACGGCGACTCGGTGTGCACGGTGAGGTTGCCCAGCCAGACCGTGAGGCAGTCGACGATGAGGAACGCATCGGTCGGTGCAGCCACGATCGCGTCGGGCAGCTCGAGCGGCACCTCGCCGGTGGACCACCCCGTCGGCCGCTCCGCGCGGTGGCGAGCGATGCGAGCGCGCAGGTCGTCGTCGAACGGTTCGGCGGTGGCGAGGAAGTGCACGGCGCCGCCGTGGTGTTCGGCCATCTGGACGGCGAGCGTGCTCTTGCCGCTGCGAGCTCCACCGACGAGGAACGTGAGCATGAGTGCCTCGCGGATCAGTAGTCGATGCCGCGCTTGGCGGCGATGCCGGACGTGTATGCGTGCTTCACTTCTCGCATCTCGGTGACCGTGTCGGCCACGTCGATGATGGCCTGCGGTGCATCGCGGCCGGTGATGACGAGCGACACGTGACTGGGACGCCCGACGATGGCGGCGACCACGTCGTCGGTGTCGATCCAGCCCCACGTGCACAGGTAGGTGAGCTCGTCGAGGATGACCAGCTGGTGCTCGCCGGCGGCGATGACCGCGGCGGCGGTGGCCCACGCCTCGCGGGCGAGCGCGATGTCGTGCTGCAGATCGGTGGAATCCCACGTGAAGCCGGCGCCCAGCGACTGCCAGTCGACGCCCAACTTTCGGCCGATGGTCTCCTCGCCGACCTTCCAGTCGCCGCTCTTGACGAACTGCAGGACGGCCACGTTCCAGTCGCGCGCGAGGGCGCGCAGCATGACGCCGAACGCTGCCGAACTCTTGCCCTTGCCGTTGCCGGTGTTGACGACGACGAGCGATTCGGCCCGGTGGAGTCGGGGTCGGGGGTCGTCGGTGGGGGGTGTTGCGTCGTTGGTCATGTCGTTGGTCATGTCGTTGGTCATGGAGGGTTGGGAGCATAGGCACGAGTGCGCTACGGTTGCGCCGTCCTGTCGAACCAACGGCCGGATGCACGGTGTTCAGCGAAGCCCGGTGAGAATCCGGCACTGTCCCGCAACGGTGGTTCATGGGTCTCCTGCTCCGGCAGCGAGATGCCACGACGAGTCCGGTCGCCTGACGCCGAGCGCGTGACCCACACCCTCGAGGCAAGGGCGGTTCGCGACGGTGTCAGCCGTCGGTTCCCAGCTTGTCCTCCCGAACCGGAGGACTCGATCCTCCGGAGAAACGGAGGATTGTTCCCATGAAACGGTTCAGTTCCATCGCCGCACTGACGGCACTCCTGCTCACCGCCGCGGCCTGTGGCGACGATGCCAGTTCGTCGTCCGACACCGCGGCCGCCGACACCACGTCGCCAGCGACGACCGTGCCGGACACGACACCCGACACGACATCCGACACGACACCGATCACGATCGCCGACGACGTGCCGCAGGCCATCGTCAGCCTGTCGCCCACGGCCACCGAGATGCTGTTCGCCATCGGGGCCGGCGATCAGGTCATCGCGGTCGACGACTACTCGAACTACCCGGCGGAAGCACTGGAGAAGCCGCACGAGCTGTCGGCCTACGAACCCAGCATCGAAGCGATCGCCGCGCTCGAGCCAGACCTAGTGGTCGCGTCGAGCGACATCGTGCAGGCGCCGCTGGAAGCGCTCGGCATCGCCGTGTGGGTGGGCCCCGCGGCCGAGTCCTTCGACGACGTGTACGCCCAGATCGAGCAGCTCGGCGCGGCCACCGGCCACATCGCCGAAGCCGCCGAGCTGGTCGGTCAGATGCAGGCCGACATCGCCGCCGCGGTGGCCGCAGTGCCCGAGACCGAGACGGCGCTCTCGTACTTCCACGAGCTCGACTCCACCTTCTACAGCGTCACCAGCGACACCTTCATCGGGCAGGTGTACGGCCTGTTCGGGCTGGTCAACATCGCCGACGGAGTGGAGGAGGGCAACCAGTACCCGCAGCTCAGTGCCGAGCACATCATCTCCTCGGCCCCCGACCTGATCTTCCTGGCCGACACCAAGTGCTGCGGTGAGAACGCCGACACCGTGGCGGCTCGCCCGGGTTGGAACGCCATCCCTGCGGTCGCCAACGGCGGCGTGGTCGAGATGGACGACGACATCGCCTCGCGCTGGGGCCCGCGCATCGTCGATTACATCCAGGCTGTCGCCGACGCACTCAACAAGGTGTCCGTCGGCGCATGATCGCCGTGACGACGACCCGCCGCGGGTGGCCGTGGATCCTCGGATCCGTGCTGGTGCTCGCGGCGGTCGTCGTCTTCGGTGCGATGATCGGGCCGGCCGGGGTCATCTCCTCGGCCAACTGGAACATCATCTGGAACGTGCGCATGCCGCGCGTGGCGCTCGCCGCGGTGGTGGGTGCGATGCTCAGCCTGGCGGGCGCGTCGTACCAGGGCGTGTTCCGCAATCCGCTCGTCGACCCCTACCTGCTGGGTGCGGCGGGCGGCGCCGGACTCGGGGCGACGGTGGTCATCGCGTTCGGCCGTTCCGCCACCAACGGCTGGCTGATCGACCCGCTGCCGCTCGCCGCGTTCCTCGGTGCCATCACCGCGGTGTCCGTCACCTACCTGGTCGGCGCCGCGTTCGGTGCCATGCGCAGCACCACCACGCTCGTCCTCGCGGGCGTGGCGGTGGCCTCGCTCACGTCGGCCATGCAGGCGTTCATCCTGCAACGCCAGAGCGACGGTGTGGTGCGTGCGGTCTACAACTGGTTGCTCGGTTCGCTGGTCAACGCCACCTGGCGCGACGTGAAGCTGGTGCTGCCCTACGTGCTCGTCAGCGCTGCCGTGCTGCTGGTGCACCGCCGCCACCTCGACGTGCTGCGCGTGGGCGACGAGGAAGCGCTCACCCTCGGCATGGACGTGCGGCGCGTGCGCATCGTCGTGGTCATTGCGGCCACCGTGGGTACGGCTGCAGTCGTCAGCGTCAGCGGCCTCATCACGTTCGTCGGCATCCTCGTGCCGCACGCGGTGCGGATGGTGTTCGGCGGTTCGTACCGGCGCGTGCTGCCCGTCTGCGTGGTGGTCGGCGCGGCATTCCTGATCCTCGCCGACGTGCCCGGCCGCATGCTGCAGAACCCGGCCGAGACCCCCATCGGTGTGGTCACCGCGTTCTGTGGCGCACCGTTCTTCATCCTCTTGCTGCGCAGCCGGCGGAGCAGCGTATGAGCGACCTGGCGTTCCACGAGGTCGCGGTCGCGTACGGCGACCGGATGGCGCTGCACCCGGTGTCGCTGGAGGTGCCTACCGGGGGCTGGCTGTGCCTCATCGGCCCCAACGGCGCGGGCAAGTCGAGCGCGCTCAAGGCGGTGTGCGGGCTCGTGCCGCACACCGGCACCGTCACCATCGGCGGCGCCGACACGGCGACGATGCGCCCTCGCCAGCGGGCGCGCCACGCCGCGTTCGTGCCGCAGGCGCCGGTGCTCCCTGCCGACATGTCGGTGCGCGACTACGTGTTGCTCGGCCGCAGTCCGTTCATCGGCTACTTCGGCACCGACAGCGCACACGACCGGATGCTGGTCGACGACGTGCTGCAGCGGCTCGACCTCGCCGAGTTCGCCGATCGGCGGCTCGACACGCTCAGCGGCGGCGAGAGCCAGCGCCTGGTGCTCGGCCGCTCCGTCGCGCAAGGTGCGCCGGTGCTGCTGCTCGACGAGCCCACCAGCGCGCTCGACATCGGGCACCAGCAGCAGGCGCTGGAGCTCGTCGATCGCATGCGCACCGAGTGCGGCCTCACGGTCGTGTCGGCGATGCACGACCTCACCCTCGCCGGTCTGTACGCCGACCGCCTCGCGCTGCTGCACGAGGGTCGCCTGGTGGCCATGGGCACCGCGGCCGAGGTGCTGCGCACCGAGATCCTCAGCGAGTTCTACGGCGTCAGCGTGCGCGTGCACCACGACGACGACGGCACGGTCGTGGTGGTACCCAACCGCCGGGCGCGGTAGCTGCCATGACCTGCGCGCTGCCATGACCCGAGCGTTGATGGTGCAGGGGTGCACGTCGAGTGCCGGCAAGTCGTACCTCACTGCCGCCGTCTGCCGCATCCTGTCGAACCGCGGCCTGAAGGTCGCGCCGTTCAAAGCGCAGAACATGAGCAACAACGCCGGGGTCACCGCCGACGGCCTGGAGATGGGTCGCGCGCAGATCGTGCAGGCGGCCGCGGCGCGCGTGGTACCCGATGTGCGGATGAACCCGGTGCTACTGAAGCCGGAGAGCGATGCGCGCTCACAGGTGATCGTGCGCGGCCACGTGGATCGTGAGGTGTCGGCGATGCCGTGGCACCAGCGCCGCCCGGCGGTGTGGTCGGTGGTGCAGCAGTCGATGCAGTCGTTGTTCGACGAGTTCGACGTGGTGGTGATCGAAGGCGCGGGCAGCCCCGCCGAGGTGAACCTGCGCGCCAGCGACATCGTCAACATGGCCGTCGCACTCGAGGCTCGCGACCGTCTCGGCGACTGCCCGGTGATGCTGGTGTCCGACATCGATCGCGGTGGCAGCTTCGCGCACCTGCTCGGCACCTACGAGTGCCTGGCCGACGAGGAGCGTGCGCTGATCCGCGGCTTCGTGCTCAACCGCTTCCGGGGTGATGCGGCATTGCTGCACCCGGCTCCCGCATGGCTGCACGAACGAACCGGTGTGCCGGTGGTGGGCGTGGTGCCGATGCTCGGCGTGCCGCTGCCGGAGGAGGACGGTGTTGCGTTCGAACGACCTGCGACTGCCGCCGACGAGTTCGTCGCGGTGGTCGGGCTGCCACGCGCGTCGAACATCGACGAGTTCGCACCGCTCGGCGCGCTGGTGCGCGTGGTGCGCACGCCCGACGAACTGCGCGGCGCTGCCGGCGTGGTGCTGCCCGGCAGCAAGAGCACCATCGCCGACCTCGACTGGTTGCGTGCCACCGGCGTGGCCGGGGCCATCGGCCGCATGGCGGGACAGGGCGTTCCCGTGCTCGGCATCTGCGGCGGCATGCAGATGCTCGGCACCGGCATCGACGACGACGCGGGGAGCGACAGCGCGCGTGCCGGGTCGGTCGCCGGGCTTGCGCTGCTCGACCTGCACACCGAGATGGAGTCCGGCAAGGTGCTGCGCTCGGCGACGTTCCGCGACGAGTTCGGCAGCGACCTCGCCGGCTACGAGATCCACGTCGGCCGCACCGAGGGCGCAGCGACGCCCATCATGTGGCACGGCGAGCAACCGGTCGGCTGGCGCTCCGGGAACGTGACGGGCGTGTACGCACACGGCCTGTTCGAGAACGCGAGCTGGCTGGTGCGGTTCGCTCAGCAGTGCGGTGTGGAGCTGCCCGCCGGCCTCGACGACCTGGACGTGCGCCTCGACGCCATCGCCGCCGGCGTGAGCGCCTCCCTCGACCTCACCCCCTTCGGCTTCTAGCTGCGCTACCTGCGACGACCGCCGTACGTCGTGTGCGCTCTGTCTCGCTGGGCGGGTCACAGCGCACACGACGTCTGGCCCTCCGCCCCGATTTCGGATGGCTACTTGCGCGATGTCTTTCGCTGAGCGATCACGAGCGCGCAACCATGGCGCCCAGCCAGCGTTCTCGACGTGCCGGTCGGTGACACGGCGTACGGCGTCCGACACGGCGGATGCTCACAGCTTGTCGAGGTGCTGATCAGGTGCTGCTGGGGACGAACCACTTGTCGCCGCAGAGGATGCGGTCGGCTTCGGCTGGACCCCACGAGCCTCGGAAGTAGGGGTGCACGCCGTCGGGTGTGTCGAGGGCCGGCTGCACCACGCGCCACGTCTGCTCCACCACGTCCTCACGCGCAAAGCGGCGTGGCAGGCCGTCGAGCGCGTCGCCCAGCAGCCGCTCGTACGCCTCGCGCCGCTCGCCGAGTGCCGCTGCAAAGTCGACGGCAACGTCGACGTTCTGGCTGTCGAGGTGCGGTCCGGGAGTCTTCGCCTGCAGCGTGAACGTGACCCCGTCGCGCTTGCCGAGCCGGAAGCGCACCAGGTTGCGTTCCGGCTTGGGGCCGCCGGCTTCGTCGAACAGCAGGCTCGGCGGCTCACGGAACTCGACCACCACTTCGGTGGCGTTGCACTCGAGTCCCTTGCCGCACCGCACGTACCACGGCACGCCCGCCCAGCGCCACGAGTCGATCTCCAGGCGTGCGGCCACGAACGTCTCGATGGACGAGTCGGGCGCGACGCCGGGCTCGTCGCGGTAGCCGACGTACTGTCCGCGCACCAGCGCGCTCGGGTCGATGGGCCGCATCGCGGCGAAGACCTTCGCCTTCTCGTCCTGCTGGTAGCGGCTCTCCGGACCCGCAGGCGGCTCCATCGCCACCAGCGCCAGCACCTGCAGCAGGTGGTTCTGCAGCACGTCGCGGATGGTGCCGACGCCGTCGTAGAAGCTGCCGCGACCTTCCACGCCGATGGTCTCGCTCATCGTGATCTGCACGCTGCGCACGTAGTTGCGGTTCCACACCGGTTCCAGCAGCGTGTTGCTGAAGCGGAACACGAGCAGGTCTTCCACGCTCTCCTTGCCGAGGTAGTGGTCGATGCGGAAGATGCGCTCCTCCGGAAACACCGCGTGCAGCGTGTCGTTCAGCTCCTTGGCACTCGCCAGGTCGCGGCCGAACGGCTTCTCGACCACGATGCGCCCGCGATCGTTGAGCCCCACCGATGCCAACGAGGTGGCCACCGTCGGGAACATCGTGGGCGGGATGGCCATGTAGAACACGGCCTGTTCGCTCTTGTGCTTGCGCAGCGTGGCGGCCAACGACTTCCACGTCTTGGGGTCGGCGTAGTCGCCCTGGATGAGGTCGAGCCGCGCCAGCAGCTTCTCGATGACTGCGGCCTCGGCGTGCGGGATGGCTTCCAGGATGGAGTCGTGGGCGTGCTGACGGAAGCCGTCGTCGTTCCAGTCGCTGCGCGCGACACCGATGATGGGCACGGCGAGGCCGCCGTGCGCCTCCATGTGGTAGAGCGCGGGGAACAGCTTGCGCTTGCTCAGGTCGCCGGTGGCGCCGAACAGCACCAGCGCGTCGGCTTCCGGTTGCTGCGTGGCGGTGCTCATGTGTCGGCCTTCGCCTGGTGCGACTTCACTTCGTGGTGGCCGCCGAAGCCGGCGCGCATCGCGCTGAGCACCTTGTGAGCGAGCTCGCCGCGGTCGCGTGAGTAGAAGCGGTCCCACAGCGATGCGGCCAGCGTGGGCACCGGTACGCCTTCGTCGATGGCCGCGTGCAGGGTCCAGCGGCCCTCACCGCTGTCGCTCACCCGTCCTTCGTATGCGCTGAGCTCCGGGTCTGCGTGCAGTGCTGCGGCGGTGAGGTCGAGCAGCCAACTGGAGACCACGCTGCCACGCCGCCACACTTCGGTGACCGCCGCCAGGTCGATGTCGTAGCGGTAGTACTCGGGATGCGTGAGCGGCGCCGTCTCGGCATCCTTCGGGCGTGACTCGCTGCCGATGTTCGCGTTGGCGAGCACGTTGAGGCCCTCCGCGTAGGCGGCCATCATCCCGTACTCGATGCCGTTGTG
>JAUXQB010000031.1 GCA_030685215.1 Actinomycetota bacterium | reverse complement strand
CGCGCTCCGTCAGGATCTCGTCGAGCAACGTGAGGTCGTAGATGCCATCGAGCTCGACCGCTTCCAGCAGGCCCACGGAGACCGCGTCGTCGGCCGACTTCTGCAGCGAGGCCGCGATCGGGTCGAGCGTGAACGTGAGGTTGGCGAAGCCGGCGGCGATGACGTCGGCACTCGGCGCCGAGCCGGTGATCTCGGTGATCTGCGCCACCACGTCGGCCTGCGCCGCTGCCGAATCCGCATTGATCAGATCGACGGCGTCGGCGAGGCCGACCAGCACTGCCTTCGCCAGATCGGGATGATCGCCCAAGAACTCGGTGCGCACGATGACATGGGTGGTCACGTACTCGCCGCCGGTGTCGGGCCACAGGTCTCGCTCGTCGACCAGCACCGTGCCGCCGCCTTCCTCGATCAGCCGAGTCGCCCACGGCTCGGGCACCCAGGCGCCGTCGATGGCGCCGCTGATGAACGACTCGAGCGTGGTGGAGTTGCTCTGCGGCAGGATCGACACGTCGCCGCCGCCTTCCGGCGTGGCCTCCAGGCCGCTCTCCTGCAACCACGCCCGCAGTGCGACGTCCTGCGTGTTGCCCAGCGACGGGGTGGCCAACGTGGTGCCGGCCAGCTGCTCGACCGACGTGATCTCCGGTTTCACCACCAGGTAGGCGCCGCCGGACGTGCTGCCCGCGACGATGCGGATGGCCTCACCGTTCGACCTCGAGAACGCGTTGATCGCCGGACTGGGACCGATGAGGGTGATGTCGAGCGACTCGGAGAGCATGGCCTCGACGGCCTCGGTGCCCGCGTTGAACGTGAACGACTTCAGGTCGACGCCGTCGCCGAGCGCTTCCGTGAACGTTCCCTGCGCCATTCCCACCAGTGCCGGCGCGTGCGTGACGTTGGGGAAGTACCCGAGGCGCACCGTTCCCTCCAGCGCCGCCGCCCCGCCGTCGGCGACGGACTGCCCGGTGGGCTCGGATCCGGAGGTTCCCGGATCAGCGTCGTCGCCGCACGCGCCCAGGACGAGAGTGCCGACGACGACGAGGGCAGCCATGCAACGCACTCGTTGCCGGGGCGGATGAGCAATTGTCGACATACTTGATCATATTTATCCGGCACTCCCTCTCATTGCAACTGATTCAGTGGGAAATGTCGGAGTCGGTGGTCACACGCACGGTGTCCCAGGCTCCCGGCTCGTCGAGCAGCGCCGCCACCGCGGGCGGCAACGTGCCGGCCACCACGTCGGCGACGGACACAGCGTCGAGCACCGCACGCAGCGCGGCACGCGCCGCCACCCACACCTCACGCATCGCCGCGCTGGCCCCCACGAACTCCACATCGGTGGGACGCTCGCCGCGGATGGCCGCCAACGGGCCCTCCACGATGCGAATGATGTCGCCGAGGCGGACGCTGTGCGGGTCGCGAGCCAGCCAGTAGCCGCCATCGGTGCCGCGCCGCGAGTCGACCACTCCGGCCGCCCGCAACTCGGCCAGGATGTTCTCGCAGAACTTCATCGGGATCTGCTGCGCGGTGGCGATCGCGTCGCCCTTCATCGGTCGCGAGGGACCGACCTCCATGTGACGGGCGCCGAGCTCCACCACCGCCCGGATGGCGTAGTCGGCCTTCGCTGTCACTCGCATGCGCCCACCGTATTCCGCCCCGCGACCGGTGGGCCTACCATCGCCGCATGGAAGCCGATGCCGTCGTCCGATCGTTCCTCGAGCGCATGGAGGCCCGCGATTGGCCGGGCGCGGCAGCCCTGATGGCGCCCGACGCGCGCATCTCCTACTCCGCCACCGGCGAGCGATTCGCCGGGAGGTCGTTCATGGCGATGAACGAGGCGTACCCGGAGGGGTGGCGCCTGGAACCGATCGACGTGCTGGCCGCCGGCGATCGCGTGGCCGCGCAGGTGCGGGTGCCCAACGGCGATCAGGTCGACTGGCTCTCCGGCTTCTACACGGTGGTCGACGGCCGCATCGTCGAGGGTCACGAGCACTGGGTGACCGAGTGCAGCGAACCCGCCCCCGACTGGCGGGCGCCCTACACCGTCAGCTGAACGACCAGGTCACCTGAACGACCAGGTCGCCTGACGCGTCGCGTCAGGCGGGGACGGCGAGGCGGCGCATGGCCTGCACCACCACGTCGTCGAGCGTGACCGTGCCGCCGTCGATGGCAGCCGCGAGGTCGGCACGCATGTCGTGCTCCCAGAACTTGCCGATGTGCGTGGCGGTGGCGGCGACGGCGTCGACGTTGGGGTCGGCGACCATCTGACGACCGATCTGGTTGGCCATGCGCACCAGCGCACCGAGGCGATGTTCGGGGTGCTCGATCTCGGCGTGCGCCACGGAATGCCCCGGCGACACCTGCACCGCGGTGACCTTGTACTCCGGGCAGTTGGTGGCCCAGTCGCTGTGCTCGGTGGTGACCACGTTGGCGCCACTGACCGGGTAGTGGAACGTGGTGTACACCACGCCCTGCGGCATGCGGTCGTTCACCTCGGCATGCAACGTGGTGACACCCACCCGGCTGGCCAGCGTGACCTCGTCGCCGGTGCGGATGCCACGCTCCTCGGCGTCGGCGGGATGGATCTCGAGCACGTCCTCCCGATGCCACTGCACGTTGGCGGTGCGCCGGGTCTGCGCGCCCACGTTGTACTGGCTGAGGATGCGACCGGTGGTGAGCAGCAACGGGAAGCGCCGATTGCTCTTCTCGTCGGTGGGCACGTACGGCGTGACGGTGAAGCGGCCGAGCCCACGCACGAAGTGGCCCTCGTGCATGATGGGCGTGCCCTCCGGCATCGCCTCGTTGCACGGCCACTGCACGCTGCCCAGCCGGTCGAGCTTGTCGAAGCTGACGCCGGCGAACGTGGGCGTGAGCGCGGCGATCTCGTCCATGATCTCGGCGGTGCCGGTGTAGGTCATCGGGTAGCCGAGCGCTGCCGAGAGCTCGCACACCACTTCCCACTCGTGCTTGCCGTTGCGCGGGCGCATCGCCGGACGCACGCGGTTGATGCGTCGCTCGGCGTTCGTGAACGTGCCGTCCTTCTCCAGGAACGACGTGCCGGGCAGGAACACGTGCGCCGACTTCGCGGTCTCGTTGAGGAACAGGTCCTGCACGATGACGAGCTCCATCGACTCGAGCGCGTGCACCACGTGCACCGTGTTGGGGTCGCTCTGCGCGATGTCTTCGCCCTGCACGAACAGGCCCTTGAAGTGGCCGTCGACCGCCGCGTCGAGCATGTTGGGAATGCGGAGACCGGGCTCGGACTGGATGCTGTGACCCCAGAACGCCTCGAACGTGGCGCGCGTGGTGGGGTCGCTCACGTGGCGATAGCCGGGCAGTTCGTGCGGGAACGAGCCCATGTCGCACGAACCCTGCACGTTGTTCTGGCCGCGCAGCGGGTTCACGCCCACGCCGTCGCGGCCGAGGTTGCCGGTGGCGAGCGCGAGGTTGGCCATGCCCATCACCATCGTGCTGCCCTGGCTGTGCTCGGTGACGCCGAGGCCGTAGTAGATGGCAGCGTTGCCGCCGGTGGCGTAGAGACGAGCAGCCTCGCGCAGCGTGGACGCGGGCACGCCGGTGTGAGCCTCCAACGCCTCCGGGCTGTTCTCGGCATCGGCGACGAAGGCGGCCCACTGCGCGAACTCGGCAGGGTCGCAGCGCTCCATCACGAAGCGCTCGTCGACCAGACCTTCGGTGACGATGACGTGGGCCATCGCGTTGACCACGGCCACGTTGGTACCCGGCCGCAGTTGCAGGTGCTGTGCAGCTTCCACATGTGGCGAACGCACCAGATCGATGCGGCGCGGATCGACGACGATGAGCCGGGCGCCCTCGCGCAGCCGCTTCTTCATGCGGGATGCGAACACCGGGTGTGCATCGGTGGGGTTGGCGCCGATGAGCAGGATGACGTCGGCCATCTCGACCGACTTGAAGTCCTGCGTGCCGGCCGAGGTGCCGAACGCCTGCGACAACCCGAAGCCGGTGGGTGAATGACACACACGCGCACAGGTGTCGACGTTGTTGTTGCCGAAGGCGGTGCGCACCATCTTCTGCACCACGTAGACCTCTTCGTTCGTGCAGCGCGACGACGTGATGCCACCGATGCTGTTCTGCCCGTGGCGCGCCTGGATGTCGCGCAGCTTCTCGGCGGTGTACGCGATGGCCTCGGGCCAGGTGACGACCTTCCACTCGTCGGTGATGTGCTCGCGGATCATCGGCTCGAGCACGCGGTCCTGGTGGCTGGCGTAGCCCCACGCGAAGCGGCCCTTCACGCACGAGTGGCCTTCGTTCGCGCCACCGTTCTTGTAGGGGGTCATGCGCACGACGGTCTCGCCCTGCATCTCGGCCTTGAACGAGCAGCCGACGCCGCAGTAGGCGCACGTGGTGAGCACGGTGCGCCGAGGTTGGCCCATCTCGATGATGGTGTTCTCGGTGAGCGTGGCGGTGGGGCATGCCTGCACGCAGGCGCCGCACGACACGCACTCGCTGTCGAAGAAGTTGCCGTTGGCGCCGGCGGCCACTCGCGACCCGAAGCCGCGGCCTTCGATGGTGAGGGCGAACGTGCCCTGCACCTCCTCACACGCGCGCACGCAGCGCGAGCACACGATGCACTTCGACGAGTCGAACGTGAAGTACGGGTTGGAGGTGTCCTTCTCCATGCCCAGGTGGTTGTCGCCGCTGTACCCGTAGCGCACGTCGCGCAGGCCGACCGCGCCGGCCATGTCCTGCAGCTCGCAGTCGCCGTTGGCGGCACACGTGAGGCAATCGAGCGGGTGGTCGCTGATGTACAGCTCCATCACGCCGCGACGCAGGCGCTCGAGCTTGGGTGACTGCGTGGTGACCTGCATGCCCGGGGCGACCGGTGTGGTGCACGATGCCGGCGTTCCCTTGCGACCGTCGATCTCGACCAGGCACAGCCGGCACGAGCCGAACGGGTCGAGCGAGTCGGTGGCGCACAGCTTGGGGATGTCGACGCCGCAGGTGGCAGCGGCGCGCATGACCGAGGTGCCCTCGGGGACGACGACGGGCAGTCCGTCGATGACCAGCTCGACCGTGGCTGCCGACCCATCGCGCGACCGATCGGCGGGCGGGGTGCCCATGTCGTGATCATGAAGGGCGTGATCATGAAGGGCATTGTCGAGGTCGCGGCCGGCCAGGGCCGCGATGTCGGAGTCGTTGAAGAACGACAGGCTGATGGTCATGCGTTCGCTCCGGTCGTGAGGCTGTCGGCAATGGCCAGCGCGCTGCGCACCGGCAGCGGCGTGAAGCCACCCATCGCGCACAGTGAGGCGTCGGCCATCACCTCGCACAGGTCGTCGAGCACGGCCAGGTTCTCGGCGCGGTCGTCGCCCGCGATGATCTTGTCGATGAGCTCGACGCCCCGAGTGCTGCCGATGCGGCATGGCGTGCACTTCCCGCAACTCTCGGCGGCGCAGAACTCCATCGCGAAGCGGGCCATGCCGAGCAGGTCGACCGTGTCGTCGAAGACCACCAGGCTGCCGTGGCCGAGCAGTGCTCCGGCAGCGGCGAAGGCCTCGTAGTCGATGGGCATGTCGAACTGCGACGGCGCGAGGTAGGCGCCCAGCGGGCCGCCCACCTGCACGGCTCCCACCGGGCGGCCGTTGGCGGCGCCGCCACCCAGCTCGTGGACGAGCTGCCCGACGGTGATGCCGAATGCGGCCTCGAAGATGCCGCCGTGCGCCACGTTGCCGGCCACCTGCACCACCTGCGTGCCGCGGCTGCGGCCGATGCCGAGCGCCGCGTAGGCCGCAGCACCGTCGGCAAGGATGGACGGCAGCGCGGCGAGGCTGAGCACGTTGTTGATGACGGTGGGCTTGCCCCACAGGCCCTCGATGGCCGGCAGCGGCGGCTTCGCGCGCACGATGCCGCGCTTGCCCTCGATGCTCTCCATCAGCGCCGTCTCCTCGCCGCAGATGTAGGCGCCCGCACCCACGCGCACATGCAGCCGGAACGGGAAGTCGGTGCCGAACACACCGGCCGACGAGCCGGCGGCAGTGAGCCAGCCGCGCTCCTCGCAGCGCGCGATGGCGTGCTGCACGGCCACGATCGCGTCGGGATACTCGCTGCGGATGTAGACGTACCCCTCGGTGGCACCGGTGGCCCAGCCGGCGATGAGCATGCCTTCGACGAGCATGAACGGGTCGCCCTCCATCAGCATGCGGTCGGCGAAGCTGCCGCTGTCGCCCTCGTCGGCGTTGCACACGATGTACTTCTGCGCTGCCGGCGTGTCGAGCACGGTGCGCAGCTTGATACCGGTGGGGAACGCCGCGCCGCCGCGACCGCGCAGGCCACTGTCGGTGACCTCGGCCACCACGTCGGCCGGCTGCATGGCCAGCGCGGCGCGGATGCCTGCCATGCCGCGGTGGGCTTCGTAGTCGTCGGGGTCGCGCGGGTCGATGACTCCGACGCGACCGAAGGTGACGCGCTGCTGGGCCGCCATCCACGGCAGTTCGTCGACGAGCCCGAGACGCAGGGCGTGCTCGCCACCAGAGAGCATGCCGGCGGCGAGGAGACCAGCGACATCGGCTGCCGACACCGGCCCGTACACGACGCGCCCGGAAGCGGTGGCGACCTCGACCATCGGCTCGAGCCACAACATGCCGCGCGAGCCGTTGCGCACGACTCGCGCACCGGGCGCGACCGCGAGCGCTGCCGCGACCTCGTCGGCGCCGGCCGCCCGCGCCGCCGCATCTCGCGGCACGTAGACGGTGACGGCCAGATCGTCGGCCGGCATGGTGTCGACCACCGCCGGTGCCGGCTCGTGGCGAAGCACCGAGCCGATGATCGTCTCGATCGACGACGCGTCGACGTTGCCGTACAGCCGGCCGCCGGCGGCGACCGACGGCCCCAGTGCACAGTTGCCCAAACAGAACACGTGCTCGATCTCGACGGGGGCGGTGGCAGCGAGGGCTTCGGCGGCGGCCTCGACCTCGACGCCACCTCGCGACGTGCAAGCCTCCGCGCGGCAGACCTGCACGACGGGGCCCCGGGGCGGCGTGGTGCGGAAGTCCTTGTAGTACGAGATGACGCCGTGCACCTCTGCGATCGAGAGGTTGAACGTGTCGGCGAGCAGCGGGATGAGCGCCCGATCGATGAACCCGGCACGGTGCTGCAGGGCGTGCAGCGCGGGCATCAACCCGCCGGCCCACGAGGCGAAGCCGCGCACGAGCGCCACCGTCTCGGCGTCGGCCGCGTCGGGCGCGGGAAGGGCGACATCATCGGCTCTCACGATGTCATCGTAGGTCAATCTCGGTGGCGGTGCGACCCCTCTCGGACCCAAATCCAGTACGACTGTCCTGGGAATTCCGAGCGATACGAGTCGCGCTCACGGCCGCCGCGCCCGGTAGCCGGACTGTCGAGGACGATCGCTGAACTGCCGCGCGTCGGCGAACCCGGGGTTGGTGTCGGGCCGCCCTCGGCGGCTGCTCCACCGCCATGTGAGCGAGATCCGCGGGTTGACCGTGTCGATTGCCGGCACGCCGTGCATCCAGTCGGCCTGGCACCGCCCGCCCATCACCAGCAGGTCGCCCTCCCCCGGCATCAGCACCAGATCGTCGGCGGCCTGACCCGACGGCACCCGGTTGGCCAGCGACTCCGCCCACGGGCCGCGCTCACGGATGACGAACGGTCGTCGTTGCCCGAGCACGACGATGGCGATGAGCGTGTCGTCGAGCCAGCGCATCTCACGGTCGCTGTGGAGGCCCTGGAAGTCGTCGCCGTTGCGATAGAGGATGGCCGCGACGCCTTCCATCGGCTGCCGGTAGGTGGCGCGCAGGTGCAGGTCGGTCTGGCGCAGCAGCGGCCGGCTGTCGGCACGCAGCCCGGCCGAGAGACGACGCTCGGGCACGAACGTGTCGTAGCGCAGCGTCTCGTTCTGGACCCACGTCGTCTCGTCGTGGATGGAGGAGAACGCTGCCGCCGGGTCGCGCACGAAACCGGTGACCAGGTCGACCCACGAGCTGTCGGCCAGCGACGTGCGTTCGACCGCGGCGCGCCGATCGATGGCGAGCGCGTCGATCGGCGAGTCGGTCACCGCGCCAGTATCGCGAACGCGACGGCTCTGCGGTCGTTAGCGTTTTCGTGATGGACCTCACTGCATCGCGCCCGTGGTGGCCGCTGGGCGACATGGATCAGATGCGCGACGCGCTCCGGTACTGGATCGCCCACAACTGGGACACGTCCATCACGGTGGCCGAGTGGTGGGACCGGCTGGCCAGCAGCGGGCTGGCGGTGCCCACCTGGAACCGCAGCCATGGCGGGCTCGCGGCCACCGCGCAGGTGCAGCAGGTGATCGAGCAGGAGTTGGCCGCGGCCGGCACCATCGCACCGCCGCTCGCCGGTGCCGGCGTGCGCCTGGTGGGTCCCATCCTGCGCCAGTTCGCATCGGCCGAGCAGGCGCTCGAGGTGCTCCCACCGCTGCTCACCGGTCGGCACCTGTGGACGGTGCTGCTCACCGAGCCCGGCAGCGACGACCCGGCCGACACCGCGTGCGCCGCAGCGGTCGACTGGAAGTACATCACTGTCAGCGGCGTCAAGACCTGCACCGACGACGGCGCCACGCACGCGGTGCTGCTGGCCCGCACGGCCGATCTTCCCGGACGCAAGGGGCTGAGCTGCACGCTGCTCGACCTGGCCGACCCGGGCATCACCAAGGAGCCCGGTCTCGTGCGGCTCGAGGGCGTGAAGGTGAACGAGTCGCAGCTGCTCGGTCCGCGCGACGGCGGCTGGGCAGTGGTGAAGACCATCCTCCCCTACCTCGAGCGCAGCCTCGCCGGCCGCATCCGCCGCGGGCTGGTCAACATCGAGCCCGGCGTGGCCGCCGGCAACCTCGACCGCACCGTCGGCGACGTGCTCGCCGCCCATCGCGCCACGCCGCCCCCGCAGGTCGACCGTCGCCAGCGCTGACGGGTCGACGTCACACGACGCACCTCACACGACGCACCTCACACGACGGCCGGAGCAGGCTCCGTCGTGGCGGCCGCTCGTGCCGCCTCCAGGCGCTCGGTGGTGAGGAGCCGGCGACCCACCACGAACAGCACCACGTGGATGGCCGAATCGACGAACCACACCGAGCGCAACGCCATCTCGTCACTCACGAAGCCGCGGGCGACGGTGACCACGATGCCGCCGATGAGCGCCCCGACCGGGATCATGCCCCAGGCGAAGAATCGGTACACGCTGTTCACTCGACCGAGCAGGTGCGGCGGGATGATGGTCTGGCGCAGGCTGACCGTGATGACGTTCCAGGTGGAACC
>JAUXQB010000013.1 GCA_030685215.1 Actinomycetota bacterium | reverse complement strand
AAGTCCTTCCACAACCGGGGCGAGATCCTGCGCTCCGTGACGGCTGCTGCCGACACCCGCCGCGCCGGCGCCACCGAGCAGCAGGTTGCGACGACTGATGCTGCTCATCGCGCGCTCACAGCACCACCGCGGCGGTGAGCTCGGAGAGCGGCTCGCTCAACGAGTTGACCGAGTCGGACAGGTCCTTCACCTGCGCGTCGGTGAGGTCGGTGTACAGCACGAAACCGTCACCCTCGCGGTACTGATCGAGCTTGGTCTGCAGCTCTGCGAACCGGGCCGTGAGCGTCTCCGCGAGAGCAGCATCCTTGGTCTCGAGCGCCGGCTGCAGCACCTCGAACGCAATGCGGGCACCGTCGACGTTGGCCTGGAAGTCCCACAGGTCGGTGTGCGACCAGATCTCCTCCTCGCCCGTCACCTTGCCGGTGGCTACTTCGTCGAGCAGTTCCTTGGCACCGTTGCCCAGCTGGTCGGCGGTGAACGTGAGGTCCTGCACGCGGTCGACCAGTTCCTGGGTGTCGGCGACCAACTGCTCGGCGAGCGAGTCGCGCTCGGCCTGGGTGGCGGCCACGTAGGCCGGATCGCTCTCCGGCCACAGGTCCTTCTCGATGCGGTGCCAGCCGGTCCACGCCTCTCCGTCGGCCAGGTCGGCTTCGCGCAGGTCGAGGCGCGGGTCGAGGTCGCCGAACGACTCGGCCACCGGCTCGATGCGTTCCCAGTGCGTGCGGGCGTCGGCGTACAGCGCCCGCGCCGCGTCGTCGTCGCCCGCCACGTAGCGCGCGGCGAACTCCTCCGTCTTGGTGATGAGCTGCGCCGACTGGTCCTTCACGTACGACGCGTACTGGTCGGTGGCCGTGGTGAGCAGCGCGGCAAGGTCGCCGGTGGGGCCGACCGGCTCGCCGGAGTCGGTGACCTCGAACGCAGCACGGATGCCGTCGCCCACCATGCCCGGCTTGCAGGCCGTGAAGTAGTCGCCCGGGCCGGCGGTGACGACGAGCGACCGGGTGAGACCGGGGCCGACGTTCTCGACCTCGCCGACGATGCGCAGCCCGTCGTCGGCGAGCACGTAGAACTCGGTGACCTGCGAGCCGTCGTTCTTCACCTCGAAGACGAGGTTGCCGCTGGGTGCCTCGCTGGCGGTGAGGCGGCACTCGTCGTCGGTGCTGGTGACACCGATCTCCCCGCCACTGTCGGCGCTCGGATCGTTCTCGGTGCACGCGGCAGCAGTGAGCGCGGCGAGCGCGATCAGCGGAACGAGTCGACGTGGATTCATGCGGGGACCTCCTGAAGGACCGTGTTGCCGATGGACGGGCGCGAACTGCGCACGCGACGGATGAACAGCGGCAGCACCACGGCGAGGTATGCGAACCAGACGCACAGCTCGAGCCAGGTGGTGGCCGGCGAGAAGTTGACGGTGCCCTTCAGCAACGTGCCGTACCAACTGCCGGGAGGCACCTGCTCGCTCACGTCGAAGGCCAGGTCGTCGAGCCCGGGCAGCACGCCGGCCTCCTGCAGGTCGTGCACGCCGTAGGCCAGCACGCCGGCAGCGACCACGATGAGCAGCACCGCGGTCCACGTGAAGAAGCGAGCGAGGTCGAGCCGAACGGCTCCCTTGGTGATGAGCACGCCGAGCACCACTGCGGTGGCCAGCCCGAGCAGCGCACCGACCAGCGGATTGGTGGTGTCGCCGGTGGCTCGCACACCCGCCCACAGGAACAGCGCGGTCTCCAGGCCCTCGCGACCGACCGCCAGCAGCGCCAGCAGCGTGACCGCCAGCGGCCCGGCGGAGGCGGCGGCATCGGCCTTGGTGTGCAGCTCGCCACGCATCGTGCGCGCAGCTCGCGCCATCCAGAACACCATCCACGTGATGAAGGCGACCGCCACGATCGACAGGCCGCCACCGATGAGCTCCTGCGCCTCGAAGCTCAGCCCGCGCGGGCCGTAGGTGAGCAGCGCACCGAACGCGACGGAGAGGGCGACGGCTGCCGCGACGCCTGCCCAGACCCAGCGCAACAGGTGACGCCGCTCGGTGCGCACCAGGTAGGCCACGAGGATGCCGACGACGAGCGCCGCTTCCAGCCCTTCGCGGAGCCCGATGAGGAAGTTGGCGAACATGTAAGGCCAACTTAACTCGTGAGGTGCACTTCACACAACGCGGCGGAAGGGTCCGCGTCGCCGCCGATAGCCTCGGTGCGCCATGGACGTGACCGACGAGAGCCAACTGCGACGCACGTTCGCCATCATCAGCCACCCCGACGCCGGCAAGACCACGCTCACCGAGAAGTTCCTGCTGTACTCCGGCGCGGTGCAGGTGGCCGGCGCGGTGCACGCTCGCGAGGGCCGCCGCAGCTCGCGCAGCGACTGGATGGATCTCGAGCAGCAGCGCGGCATCTCGATCAGCTCCACGGTGATGCAGTTCCCGTACCGCGGGCACACGATCAACCTGCTCGACACGCCCGGCCACCGCGACTTCAGCGAGGACACCTACCGGGTGCTCGCCGCGGTCGACGCCGTGGTGATGGTGCTCGACGCCGCGAAGGGCATCGAGGCACAGACGCTGAAGCTGTTCCAGGTGTGCCGCGCGCGCAACCTGCCGGTGCTCACCTTTCTCAACAAGTACGACCGGCCCAGCCGCGAGCCGCTCGAGCTGCTCGACGAGGTCGAGTCGCAGATCGAGCTGCGCCCCACCCCGGTCACGTGGCCGGTGGGCAACGGCGACGACTTCCGTGGCGTGGTCGACCGTCGCACGGGCCAGTACACCGCGTTCACTCGCACGGCCCGCGGTGCCAGCGCGGCCATCGAGCACGACATCGATCTCGCCGTCGCGTCGGCCGAGGGTGGCCGCGCGTGGCAGCACGCGCTCGACGAGCTGAGCCTGCTGGAAGCGGTCGGCGCCGACGTCGACATGCCGTCGTTCCTGGCCGGTGAATCCACTCCCGTCTTCGTCGGGTCCGCGCTCACCAACTTCGGCGTGCGCAAGCTGCTCGACGCAGTGGTCGACCTCACACCGGCGCCCACCCCGCGACTCGACCTCGCCGACCAGCCGCGGCCGCTCGACGCACCGTTCAGCGCGTTCGTGTTCAAGGTGCAGGCCAACATGGATCCGTCGCACCGCGACCGCATCGCGTTCGCCCGCATCTGCTCGGGCAAGTTCGAGCGCGGCATGAGCGTCACCAATTCGCGCACCGGTCGCGACATGACCACCAAGTACGCCACCACCGCGTTCGGTGCCGACCGCGAGACGGTCGACGAGGCGTACCCCGGCGACGTGGTCGGTCTCGTCAACGCGAGCGGTGTGCTCATCGGCGACACCTTGTTCGACGCCGGACCCGCGGGCTCGGCGGTCGAGTTCCCGCCGCTCCCCCGCTTCGCCCCGGAAGTGTTCGCCCGCGCTCGCCCCATCGACAACAGCAAGAACAAGCAGTTCCGCAAGGGCCTCGAGCAGCTCGACGAGGAAGGTGTGGTGCAGGTGCTGCGCGACCCCGACATGGGCGACGTGGAGAACGTGCTCGCGGCCGTCGGCCAGCTGCAGTTCGAGGTGTTCGCGTACCGCCTGGGCAGCGAGTTCGGCGCACCCACCGAGATCGTGTCCGCCCCGTACCAGGCCATCCGGCTCACCGACAAGCGATCCGCGGAGCGGCTGCGCCAGATCGGCGGCATCCGCATCCTCACTCGCGGCGACGGAGCGCTGGTGGCGCTGTTCGAGAACCGCTACCGCCTGCAGCGGCTGATGAGCGACGAGCCCGAGCTCACGCTCGAGCCGATCCTCGCCGACACCGACCGCTGACATCGACCACTGTTGCTCTCAGCATTGGCGCTCACGCGCCCACATAGGGCCTCCCACCGCCAAAGCTCACGATGGTCACCGCCCCGCTCGTCAGGCGAGCGCTGCGGCGAGAAGCGATTGCTCGGCCTCGCCCAACGGGATATGCGCGACCGCGGCCAGCGCGGCGGGCGACATCTTCTTCGCGGTCTTGCGGATGACGTCGATCAGGTGGTGGTGGTCGAGCTTGCCGGCGATGTCGGCGAGCTGGGTCTCGATGAAGACCAGACACGCAGCGTCTTCCACCGCCTGCGAACCGGGGTCGGTGGCGAGGTTGTCGCGGCGGACCAGTGCCTGCACGCGCTCGATGGTCTCCGCGTCGTATCCGACCCGGACGAGCAACTCGCCCACGTCACGACCGTGACGCTGCCGCTGGTCGCGCTTCCACCGCAGGTACCCGGCCTTGCCGTCCGGGTAGTGCGTGCGGGGAAGCTCCCACCGTCGCAGGTGGTGCGCGCGTGCTGCCAGCAGCCACGACTCGCGCGCATCGGAGTGCAGCTGCGCCACCCATTCAGCCGCGAGGCGACCGTGCACCTGCGCGAGCGGATGCTCGGCGCCGCGCACCTCGATCACCGTGGGGTCGGCCGCGTTGGCGGCGTCGATGGCCGCGACCGCCGCGTCGAAACGCTCGACGCTCAGACGGCACACTCCGAGTCGCCGATCTCGGCGACGAACGGACCGGTCTCGCCGTAGTCGACGTAGAAGTCGGGCGCTTCCTCGGGCGTCGGGAACACGTCGAGATCCTTCAGACCGGCGGCCACGGCCGAGGCGCCACCGACACGGTCCATCCAGGTGCGGAACGCCTCGCCGGCGGTGCGCTCGTCATGGAAGCGACGGATGACACGGGCGGCAGCCTTCGGTGCGGCCTTGGCGGGGAGGCGCAGCGCCTTGTCGCCGAAGTGGATCTGCTCCTGGCCCACGTAGCCGCCGAGCAGCATCTGGTAGCCGGGCGCGGCCTGGCCATGTGCACGACGCTCGGCGCCGAAGAACCCGATGTCGGCGATGTGGTGCTGCCCGCACGAGTTGGTGCAGCCGCTGATGTTGATGCGCACACCGCCCACCTCGCCGAGACCCTCGGCTTCGAGCTCCTCGCCGATGGCAGCGGCGAGACCGCGCGACTGGGTGACGGCGATGTTGCAGGTGTCGGAGCCGGGGCAGGCGACCACGTCGCGCGACAGCTCAGCACCGGGACGGGCCATGCCGATGGCCTCCAGGCGCTGGAACAGGACGGGCAGCTGCGCCTCGGTGAGTCCGCGGAACACGACGTTCTGGCGGTTCGAGAGGCGCACGTCGGAGCCGAGCTCGCGCTGGATGGAGGCGAGCGACCGGAACTGCGCGGCAGTGATGTCGCCGAGCGCGGCATATGCGACAGCGGAGACCGAGCCGTTCGCGGCGCCGCGCACCACGCTGGTGGCCTCCCACCGGCCGTACGGGTCGCGCGGCGTGAGCGCGACCGCGACACCCTGCCCGACGGCGGTGGCGGCGACGGTGCTGCTGCGACCGGCGGGCGCGTCGCCCACCTTCTGCACGTACTCGGGGATGCCGCCCGGCCAGCTCGACGACGCGGGCAGCGTGTGGCGCACCTTCAGCACGCGGCGGCGCACCTCGTCGATACCGAGCTGGTCGACCACCCACTTCAGGCGAGCGCGCAGCTTGTTGTCGCGGTTGCCGGTCTGCTCGAACACACGCAGAATGGCCTCGATGGTGGGCAACAGCTCTTCGCGGGTGGTGAACTCCTCCAGCGCGAGCGCGGGGTGTGGCGTGGCGCCCAGGCCGCCGGCGATGAACACGCGGAAGCCGGCCTCCTCGGTGCCGTCGGGCAACGTGCGGGTGACGGCAATGACGCCGGCGTCGTTGAACATGGCCTGGCCGCAGTCGGTGCTGCAGCCGCTGAAGTTGATCTTGAACTTGCGCGGCAGGCGCTGGCCCAGCGGGTTGCGCACGAAGTGCTCGAACGCGGCTTCGGCCCACGGCGTGACGTCGAGGTTCTCGTGCGGGCAGGCACCGGCGAGGTGGCATGCCATCACGTTGCGCACAGTGTCGCCGCAGGCCTCGCGGCTGGTGAGGCCGACCGACCCGATGAGCCGCATCAGCTCTGGCACGCGGGTGAGCTCGACGTAGTGCACCTGCACGTTCTGGCGAGTGGTGATGTGCCCCCAACCGCGCGAGAACTCCTCGCTGATGTGCGCCATCATGTCGAACTGCTCGGGGGTGATGGTGCCGGCCGGCAGCTTGATGCGCACCATCTGGTTGGTGCCACCCTGGCGCTGGCCGTAGACGCCGTTGTTGAGGCGCATCACGCGGAACACGTCTTCGCTGATCGCACCGGCGAGGTACTGCGCGACCGCACGTTCGAAGCGATCGATGTCGCGTTGCTGCTCGGCATCGAGGTCGCGAGGTGCAGTGATGATGGGGGTGGCACCCATGAGCGGCCTCCAGAGCGGCTAATTCCGACTACTTGAATCAACAATAGGGGGAATTGACTCCGGGAGCAACCGATCTGGGTCGCGGACGCCCTATCGGCCCGGGTCTTCGCCGACCTCGCGCAGTGCGTCGTGCAGCGCGCCGCGCAGTCGTCGCACCATGTCGGGCGTGAGGTGGCCCACCATCCCGGTGCCGGCACGGCCGACCTCCTCGACGGTGAGCACCACGCGTGGCTCCGCGTCGTCGTAGTCGTCGCTGATGGCCACGGCCCACGACAGCCGGGTGGCGTCGTCGACGCCTTCGGGCATGTCGTCGTCGGTGAACGGGTAGTCGTCGATGGAACGTCGCATCGGTGCTCCTTCAGTCGAGCCGCACGTGGAGTGCGAGCGGGCCACGAAACTCGAACCCGCGCACCTCCACGGGCCGCGTGAGGCGAATGGACGGGAACCGGTGCAGCAGTCGCTCGACCGCGAGACGCACCTGCTGGCGGCCGAGCCACTCTCCGAGGCAACGGTGCTCGCCGGTGGCGAACGCGAGATGCGCGCCTTCGCGCCGCTGCAGCGAGAACTCGTCGGGCCGGGTCCAGCGACGCGGGTCGCGGTTGGCAGCGCTCAGGCAGCCGGCCACCAGTGACCCGGCGGGGATGCGCACGCCGGCGAGCTCGGTGTCGGCGACGGCCTGGCGGGTGGCGGTGCCGACCGGCGACATCCAGCGGAACGTCTCCTCGATCACCTTGCGCAGCAGCGCCGGCTCGTCGCGCACCGACTGCATCAGGCCGGGCATGGTGAGCAGCACCCACATCACTGCCGCGACGCCGTCGCGGGGTTCGTTGATACCGCCCGACACCATCAGCCGGATGTTGTTGACGATCTCGTCGCGCGTGAAGCCGCGCTCCACGTAGGACTGCAGCTCGCCGCGCTCGAGTGCGGCGTCGAGGGCACCCGCCAGGCCAGCATTCGCAACCGCAGCGATGGCGGCGCGCTCGGGGTCGTTCTCGAAGTTCGCGATGCCGGTGCACACGCCGCGGTTCCAGTCGGCGAGGTCACGCCAATCGACCGTCCACCCGAGCGCCGCGGCGAGCGACAGGTTCGCCAGCGGCTCGGCGTAGGCGGTCATCAGCTCGATCTCCGCTCCCCCCGCCGCGTCGGCGGCGAAGTGGTCGATCAGCTCGTCGTACAGCGCAGGGAGTCCCTCGCGCACGACGGGCAGCGCGCTCGACGAGACGAACGGCGGCCGCATGCCGTCGGCGAGCCGGTCGTGCGGGGCGCCGTCGAGCGTGAGCATGTTCTCGCCGAGGCAGTCGCGCAACCACGACGGTTCGGTGTTGCTGCGGAACAGCTCCGGGTGCTCGCACACGAACACCACGTCGTCCCAGCGTGTGACCAACCACATGTCGAGGCTCGGCACGTACGCGACCGGCTCGTGCTCCTGCAGCGCGGCGAAGGCCGGGTACGGGTCGTTCTCCAGCACGGCGAGCGTGAGGTGCTCCGCTCGGATGAACCCTTCCGTCACGCCGGCGCCCTGGCGGGTCGCCTGCGGTCGCGACGCACGGCCAGGAACCGGAGCAGCAACACGATGAACAGGCCCGACGAGACGGCGAGTGCGGCGAACACCGCGATGCCACCCTGACGGGAGATGGGATGGTGCACGAGCAGCAGGATCATCGCCGCCACACTCACCACCCACGCCACGGAGGCGATGCGCGCAGTGACCTCTTCGAGCTGCGTGAGCTCGTGGTCGCGGCTGACGGCGGTGTGTTGCGCGCCTTCGGTGCGCAACAGCGTCTCCAGCCAGCGCACCGGCGACGACACCACCAGCAGCACCACCGGGGCCCAGAGCGCCATCGTGCCGGCGATCCAGCGTTCGTCGGCGGCCGAGATGGTGGGCTGCCCGTTCACCGCGGCGGCAGCGGCGAACGCGGCCAGCGAGGTGACCACGATGACGAGCAGCGCCTTCACGTAGCGGAGCACGATCACCTGCAGTCGCAGCATGTGGCGCACGATGCCGTACTCCACCTTCGCCACCTCCTCCACCAGCGTGCGTCGGTGTGCCGCGGCGAGCTCGAACAGCGCCTGCGCACGGGCGCGGTCGGGGTTGGCGTCGCCGTCGACCAGCCCGGGGTAGGCATCGAGCTGGCGATCGATGCGCGCTCGCGCACGTTCGTTGCCCGGCACGAGCAGTCGCACGGTGCGCTCGGCCTGGTGCACGTCGACGTACGCAGCGTTGGTGGCGTCGTCGAACTCGTCGGTCGGGAAGCGCAGGCCGGTGAGGGTGAAGCGTGGGGTGAACACCTCACCGTCGGCGTGCACCACGTGGTTGGCGTGGAAGTAGAAGCGGGTGAGCTCGATGATGACCAGCCACAGCACCACCAGGGCCAGCGCGATGGAGAGCGAGACCGCGACCGCGAGCAGACCGCGAGACCACGAGACGGGGCCGGCGAGCAGCGAACGCAGCACCTCCAACACCGCATCGCGTTCGACCGCGGGGAGCAGCACGAGAATGCCGGCGCCGGACAACAACGCGGTGGCCACGCGGTGCATGGTCGACAATCGCACCTCGCAACGCTGCAGGAACGCCCGCATCGCCGCACGCTCTTCGGGGTTGGCTGCTGCCGTGTCACTCATCGCCACGCACGCTAGTGCGCGCCTCACGTTGAACCCGGTGGCCTCCGGCGACGAGACTGACGCGATGAGTGCATCCGACGACACCCAGCTCGCCCGCGTCTCCGCCGCGATCGACGCTCTCCTTGCCGCACACCCGCCGGCCACCACCGACAACTTCGAGTTCCGCGGGCACCGGTACGACGCAGGGCTGGCGTGGGTGCACTTCCCGGAAGGCTTCGGAGGTCTCGGCGTGCGCCCGGATCTCAACCGGCTCGTCGAGGAGCGGTGCCGCAAGGCCGGGGCGAAGGCCACCGACGCGAGCACGTTCTTCATGGCGCTCGCCGGCCCCACCATCGTCACGCACGGCAGCGACGAGCAGAAGCACCGCTTCCTGCGCCCGATGTTCACCGGCGAGGAGAAGTGGTGCCAGCTGTTCAGCGAGCCCGGCGCCGGCAGCGACTTCGCCGGCCTCGGCACTCGCGCCGTGAAGGACGGCGAGGAGTGGGTGGTCAACGGCCAGAAGGTGTGGAACACGCTGGCGCACCTGGGCGACTGGGGCATGCTCGTGGCCCGCACCGACCCGGAGGCACCGAAGCACAAGGGCATGACCTACTTCGCGCTCGACATGCGCCTGCCCGGTGTGGAAGTGCGCCCGCTGCGTCAGATCACCGGCGAGGCCGAGTTCAACGAGGTCTACATGACCGACGCGCGGGTGCCCGACGACTGCCGCATCGGCGCCATCGGCGAAGGCTGGCGTGCCGCGCTCACCACGCTGATGAACGAGCGCACGGCCATCGGTTCCGGCAGCGGCGGCGCCAAGCGCAAAGGACCCATCGACGAGGCCATCCGCCTGTACCAACTGCTGCCCGCCGACCAGCAGACCGGCGCCAAGAGAGACCACCTGATGCGCCTCTACTGCACCAGCGAGGTGAGCCGCCTCACCAACGCTCGCGGCGCGGCGAAGGCCAAGGGGGGCAACCCGGGTCCGGAGGGCTCCATCGCCAAGCTCGCGATGAGCAACTTCAACAAGGTGTGCACCGAGTTCTGCGTCGAACTGCTCGGCGCGGCCGGCATGGTGGAGTACGACTACACGTTCCGCCGTCCGGAGAACCTGTCGGTCGACGGCATGGACCACGGCGTGCGCCACAGCTTCCTGCGGGCTCGTGCCAACAGCATCGAGGGCGGCACCACCGAGATCATGAAGAACATCCTCGGCGAGCAGATGCTCGGCCTGCCCGGCGAGCCGCGCGTCGACAAGGACCAGCCCTGGAGCAAGGTCCCCCGCAACTGAGTCACGCCGGCGACCGGTCGGCCGGCAGGATGGATTCTGGACAGGAATCGTCCCAGCAGGCGTTCTGGACAGGCATCGTCCCGGCGACCGGGACGATGCCGACCCAGACCGTCGGGCTCCGATCAGAGCAGCACCAGGACGAGCAGCGCGAGCGCGAACAGGATTGAGATCGTGAGGAGCGGCCGACGACGAGAGTGCTGTGCGACGTGGGCCTTCGGCGACACGACCGATCGTCTGAAGCCAGTGCCCGTCGGCACGTGTGTTCCCAGGTCGGCCACTGCCCACGCGAGACTGTCGCCGTGAGCGACGGTCGCGACTACGAGGCGGTGGTGTCGGCAGGCAGCCTTCGACCCGCGAACGGCATCGCGATGCCGCATCGTTGGACCACGCACGGAGTGGTCGTGGAGACCGAGTTCACCGGCGCCCACCTCTACCATCTCGCTGCCGCAGGGTGCATCCTCAACGACGTGTACCGCGAGGCGGAGCGTCTCGGGCTCCCCATCGACGGCGTGCGAGTTGCGGCGTTCGGAGGTTTCGACACGTCGACGTGGATGTCGACGGGAGTCGTCTACGAGGTCGAGGTGGCATCGCCGGCGAGTGCGGCGGAGGTCGCCGAGCTCGTACGAGTGGTCGACGAGGTCGCCGAGATCCCTCAGGCCCTGCGATCCGCCACGACCGTCCGCCGCGCTGCTAGCGGGTGATCCAGGGGGTGACGACCATGCCGACCAGACGGAGGCGGATGGGGCTGGCGGGCACGGAGACACGGAAGCGGCCGAACTCGTCGGCGATGACTTCGATGTCGTCGCCGGACTCGACTTCGACCATGAACGGTGCGTCGGTGGGTGGCGTGAGCTGACCGACGATGGTCGATGCGTCGGCGTGCAACTCGATGTCGATGGAGATGTGGTCGTTGACGAAGCTCAGCAGGCGGGTTTCGGCTTCGGTGGCGCGCATGGCAACGAGTTCCCGCGTGGTCGCGGAGTCAAACACGAGGGCTGCCAGCTCCTCGGACAGCAGGTCCATGTCGACGGCCGCGTAGGCGGCGTGCAGGGCATCGTCGGGGATCGGTTCCGCGGCATCGAGCACTTCGCCGAGCAGCCGGATGAGGTTGGGGTCGTTCATGTCAGATCATCTCCGCCGTCGAGGAAGGGGGCCAGCTCCGGGCTGGATCGCAAGCGCTGGAGGCAACGTTGCCGGGTGGGCCCGATGGACCCGTGCGGCAGGTCGAGCACACGGCTGATCTCGTCGTACCCGATCGGCGGGTCGGCAGAGAGCATGCGCATCAGCGCCTGGTGTTCCGGCGACAACCGCTGGAAGGCGGCGAACAGCGCGACGCGCAACTCGTCGTGCTGCAGCGCCTCGCTGAGGTCGAGGCCGGGGTCGGTGTCGGCCGAGCGCAACGGCAGCTCCGCCATCGGCACCAGCTTCGCTCGCCGACGTGAGACCGTGTTGGCCTCGTTGCGAGCGGTGGTGGCCAGCCAGCCGGGCAGCTTCTCCGGGTCGCGGACGGTGGACAACCGTTCGTAGAGCCGGAAGAACGTGCTGGCGAAGGCATCGTTGCGGTCTTCCGCTGACAGGTCGTAGCTGTAGAGCACCTTCCACACGACGCCTTTCAGCCGGTCGACGAGATCGTGCCAGGCGCGCTGATCGCGCTCCAATGCTCTCGCCACGAGGGCAGGGAGATCGGACGACGACTGATGGCGGGGGTCCACTGTCGGCAGCCTAGACACGCCACACAGAGCGCGCTCCGCCCGGACAGATACGCGAAAACCTAACGACGAGCGGCGACGCACGTGAACGAACTCGCAGCAGCCACCAGCGCACCGTCGCGTGTGCGAATTCCGTCGCGCAGGCAGGCAGCCATCGCGTCGGCGGCCGGGCGGCCGGCGCGCATGCCACGGTGCAGGCGCTGCGCGACCTGTGCGCTGGCCGCGTCGGCCACGGGCACCAGTGGCGCCACCACCGATCGCACGCCGAGACCCATCAACGCGGCGGTGGTGCCGAGCAGTTCGTCACCGGGCAGCACGCCGCTGCGACCGCTGCTGCACGCGGTGAGCACCACCGTCGACGGCACGCGACGCAAGCTCTCCAGTTCGTGCACCCACAGCGAGCCGTCGTGCAGCTGCAGCGTGGAGAACATCGGGTTGTCGGTGCGGAACACACCGTGCGCGGCGATGTGCACCACCGTGGCCGAGGCCATGCCGTGGAGGACCGCGTCGACGGTTGCATCGGCGCCGGTGAGCACCTCGGCTCGCGGGTACATGCGGTGCAGCGCGGCCACCTCGTGCGGGGCATGCTCCAACTCGGGCCCGGCCACCAGCAGCACCGATCGGCGCCGCGGCGCCGGTGCCGCGTGCAGCCACCACGCCGCGCTCGGCGCCAACGCGAGACCACCCGCACGCGCGGCCGCCGGCAAGGCCCCCCACAGCACGTCGTGCAGCGCGCCGGTCGGCACGACCACCAGCGAGCCGATGCCGAGCGCCGGCAGCACGGGGCCGAGCAGCGCGGCCTCCAGCTCGAGCCGCGCGGCGTCGAAGGCCACCCACGCACGATCGGCCGCGGGACCGGCGGGCATGGCCGTGAGCCGGCGGACTGCGAACGCGAGGTGGTCGTTCATCGCGCGCACGTCGGCAACCGACCCGAGGCCCACCAGCCGCAGCGACCGACCGCTGCACACGACGACGTGGAGACGGCCGTCGTGCTCCACGTACTCCAGCATCGTGTCGTCGCCGAGCGAGCGCCGCAGATGAGTGGCCCGCATCACGGTCGACTCGTGACGGGCGCGCTCGCGAGTGCGCGTCGCTCGACTGACGGCAGCCTCCAACGCAGCAGCTTCGCGGACCAGGTCGAGGTCGGCGTCGTGACCGCCGGCGTGGGCTTCGGCCAGCTGCCGGCGGACGTCGCGAAGTCGGTCGCGCAGTTCGGCCGGAATCGCCTGCTCGCCGGCCGGTGCAGGCTCGCCGAGTGCGCCCGCCCTCCCCCGCTCGGCCCATTCGAACACCGTGGTGGCGCGCCCACGCGCCAGCGCGAGACGCACCCCGGTCGCCGCCAGCGGGGCACCGAGCCTGCCCGCGCTGCTGCGCAGCTCGGCAGACCCCAACGACGCACGGTGCTGCTCGACCGCACGCAGACCGGCGCCGAGCGCTCGCCACGCTGCGCCGCGCTCGTTGTTCGCCTCGTGCAGCAGCGCGGTCGCATGCCATGCCTCGGCGCGCACGCGAGGCAGTGGGTGATGACGCGCGGCGGCCGCCGCGTGCAGCACGTCGCCGGCGACATCGGGGCGCTTCGCGGCCAGCGCGAGCCGACCGGTGCGGACGCGCACGTCGATGCCCTCCAGCTCCCAGCCGTTGCGGTCCAGCTGATCGGCGAGCCGCCGCATCTGCACGAAGCGTCGCAGGGTGGCGTGCCGGGAACCGCTCAGGTCGGAGTCGGCGGCCACGATGGCCCAGTAGCGGGCGAGTGCGGCCCATGCCGCGCGGCCGCTCTGCTCGAAGGACGCCACCGCTGCCTCGGCGATCGGCACCGCCAGCGCTGGTTGGTCGGCCATCACGAGCGCGCGCGCCGACATGAGCAGTGCCTCGGCCAACTGAGCGGCGTCGCCATCGACGCGCGCCGCGGCCGCCACGCGTTCGGCGAGCGGCACCGCGTTGGAGCCGAGGCCGAGGTCGAGCAGCAGCTCGCACTCGTCGATGTCGAGATCGCGCACGTGACGATCGAGCGCGCCGATGGCCTCGTACGCGGCTCGGGCATCGGCGAAGCCGCGTAGTGCCTGCACGGCGTGGTTCAACCGACCGTGCACGTACGCGCTGCTGTGCACCGCACCCGCCACCAGTGCCGGCTGGTCCAGCCGCGTGGCCAGGTCGTGCACATGGTCGAAGTCGGCCAGCGCGGCGGCGAACCTGCCCATCTGCAGCAGCACCACGCCACGGTTGAGGTGGCTCCGCATCGCGGCCACGTCGTCGGCACCGGCGAGCAGTGGCAGGCCCTGCTCGTAGTCGGCGAGTGCGGCCTGACGGTCGCCGGCGACCGCGTGCAGGAACCCGCGCTGCGTGAGCGCGCGGCCCAGCGCCGCACCCTCCAGCACCGGCGCCGCCAGGCCGATCTGTTCGAGCGCCGCGGCCGTGTCGCCAGCCGCCTGCAGGCACGCTGCCCAACTGACCCGAACTTCCGCGGCAAGTTCCTCGAGCTCCGTATCCAGCGCCCGCGTGACCGCCTCTGTGTACGCGATGAAGGCATCGTCGACCGCGCCGCGCTCGTGGGCCACACGCCCGACACCCCACCACGCGAGCACCTCCACGAGCGGGGTGCGCGTGGGTGCATCGAGCGCGTTCTGGAACACCACGCCGGCCGCCGCAGGGTCCGCCTGCACACGCTGCAGCGCGGCGCGAACGACGCGCTCGTCGCTCAAAACCGTGCCAGTGGCGTCTGTCATGCTGTGGCCTTGCCCGATCGACGTGTGTCACGTCCAACGTAACCGATCCGCCCATTCGAGGAGACCGAGATGACCAGCACCGAAGACCGCCCCGGCAACGCCGACGAGACACCTGCGCAGCGCTGGCGCCGCACGGTCCGGGTGAGCGCCGACGGCGGCGGCTTCGCGTATCGCGCGGGCGAGCTCATCATCGACGCGGCGGCGAAGGAGGCCCTGGCGAACGCGGTCGACGGCAACCTCGGCGACATCGTCGAGCTCGACGACGGCCTGCTGCTCGCCGTGGGTGTGACAGACGAACTGGGTGTTGCCGAGACGCTGCGCGCCGAGGGCTTCAGCGCTCACCCGAACCACCTGCTCTTCGCGGCCAACGTGGTGCAGGCCCACCCGACGCTGTGGGCACACCCCACGTTGTGGGCGCATCCGACCCTGTGGGCCCACCCCACCCTGTGGCCGCACCCGACCCTGTGGCCGCACCCGAGCGCGCCGGGCGCGGCCGGTGGCGGATGCTCCTGCTGCTGCGAGGGTGGCGCCTCGGCACCACGCGGGTGTGGCCCCACCGCTCCGGTCGCGCAGCCGAGTGTTCCGGTCCAGAGCAGCGTCGACCTCACCCGCTCGGAGCCGGCGCTGCTGCGCAAGGGCAAGGGTCCCGGCGGCACCATCAGCGTGGTGGTGCTCGACACCGGGCTCGACCAGGCCGTCGCGGCGGCCGGCAACGCACAGATCAGCATTCGCAACCAGGAGCTGTGGGGCCCCACCAAGCCCGGCGAGTTCACCGATCACGTCGACCATCCCGACGACGACAACAACCGCTGGCTGGACCCCGTGGCCGGCCACGGCACGTTCATCGCCGGGCTCGTCGCACGGCTCGCGCCGGCCACCGATGACACCGTGGGGAAGGTGCTCGAGAGCACGGGCGAGGGCAACGACGCCGACCTCGCGTTCCGCATCAATCGGCTCGCCGACACGGGCGCGCCCGACATCCTGGTGCTCAGCTGCTCGTGCTACACCGACGACGACCTGGAGCCGCCGGCGCTCACCAAGGCCGTCGCCCGCATCCAGGCGAAGGGCACACTCGTGGTGGCGGCCGCGGGCAACGAGGCGACGTGCCGCGTCTCGTGGCCGTCGGCGCTGCCCGGGGTCATCGCCGTGGGCGCGCTGGGCCCCGACGGCCCGGCGCCGTTCACCAACTACGGCTCGTGGGTCACCGCCTGTGCGCCCGGCGTCGACATCGTCAGCCGCTTCTTCGACGGCGTCGACGTGCACGACGACGGCGACCCGGCCACCGCCGACTTCCGCGGGTGGGCCAAGTGGAGCGGCACCTCGTTCTCGGCGCCCATCGTCGCCGCGGCCATCGCACGCGAGGCAGCGCTGTACGGCATCTCCATCGCCGACGCGGTGCAGCGCGTCGTCCTCGACCCACGCCTGTTCCGCATCCCCGGGTTGGGCACGGTCGTCAACCTCCACTGAATCGGGCGGGGGCACCCGCCACGGCATCAGATACCGTCTGAGCACGATGAGCGAGACGCCCAGCAACGCCCCCGACACGCCCGCAGCCTCCAACTTCGTGCGCGACCTCGTGCGCGCCGACAACGAGCAGGGCACCTTCGGCGGGCGGGTGCAGACACGTTTCCCACCCGAACCGAACGGCTACCTCCACATCGGTCACGCCAAGGCGATCTGCGTCGACTTCGGCATCGCCGAGGAGTTCGGCGGCCTGTGCAAGCTGCGCTTCGACGACACCAACCCGGTCACCGAGGAGACCGAGTACGTCGACGCCATCGTCGACGACGTGCGCTGGCTGGGCTTCGAGCCCGGCGAGCCGGTGTACGCGAGCGACTACTTCGAGACGCTCTACCAGTGGGCCGAGCACCTCATCGCCACCGGCTTCGCGTACGTCGACGACCAGGACGCCGAGACCATCTCCGCGCAGCGCGGTGGCTACGGCAGGCCCGGCGTCGAGAGTCCGTTCCGCGACCGCAGCGTGGAGGAGAACCTGGCACTGTTCCGTGCGATGCGCAGCGGCGACCTGCCCGACGGCTCGCACGTGCTGCGGGCGAAGGCCGACATGCAGCACGAGAACATGCAGCTGCGCGATCCCATCATGTATCGCATCCGTCACGAGCACCACCACCGCACCGGCGACCAGTGGGTGCTCTACCCCACCTACGACTGGGCGCACGGGCAGAGCGACGCCATCGAAGGCGTCACCCACTCGCTGTGCTCGCTCGAGTTCGACAGCCATCGAGCGCTCTACGACTGGTATCTCGAGCACTGCCCGCTGCCGGGCGATCAGCCGCGGCAGACCGAGTTCGCACGGCTCGAGCTCACCTACACCATCACCTCGAAGCGCAAGTTGCGCCAGCTCATCGACGACGGCGTGGTCGACGGGTGGGACGACCCGCGACTGCCCACCCTCCGTGCGCTGCGCCGGCGTGGCTACCCGGCCACCGCCATCCGCAGCTTCTGCGACTTCATCGGCGTCGCCAAGACCAACAGCCGCCACCAGATCGAGATGCTCGAGTGGTTCATCCGCAACGAGCTCAACCGCACCGCGCTGCGCCGCATGGCCGTGCTGCGCCCGATCAAGCTGGTCGTCACCAACTGGCCGGCCGGGCACGTCGAGATGGTGGAACTGGTCAACAACCCGGAGAACCCCGACGATGGCGTTCGCGAGGTCCCGTTCACCGGCGAGGTGTGGATCGAGGACGACGACTTCAAGGCCGAGCCGCCGCCGAAGTACTTCCGCCTCACACCCGGGCGCGAGGTGCGGTTGCGCGGTGCGTACTACGTGCAGTGCACCGGCTTCAGCAACGACGCCGACGGCAACGTCACCGAGGTGCATTGCACCTACGACCCCGACACCCGGGGCGGCAACGCGCCCGACGGCCGCAAGGTGAAGGCCACCATCCACTGGGTCAGCACCGCACACGCCGTGCCCATCGAAGCCGCGCTGTACGAGCGACTGTTCGCCGCCGAGGTGCCCGGCGAACGCACCGGCGACCCCATCGACGACCTGCGGCCGAACTCGAAGACCGTGCTCGCCGGCAAGGCGGAAGCCGCACTCGGCGATGTCGCCCCCGGACAGGTGGTGCAGTTCGAACGGCTCGGCTACTTCGCCCGCGACGGTGAACGTGCCGGCCTGTTCCACCGCACCGTCGGGTTGAAGGACGACTGGGCCAACGCCCAGAAGCGCACGAAGTAGAGCCGCCCTCTCGTCGGGGCGGTCGTGGTCAGTCGTCGAGGGGGAGGAACTGGTCGGTGGTGGTGTCGCGCTTGGTCGTGAACCAGCGTCGGCAGCCGCTCTCGTGGAACCAGCGTTCGAGCGTGACGCCCTGGATGTTGTCCTGCATCCAGGCGTAGTCGACGTTGCGGGCGTCGAGGTCGGTGATCGCGTCGGGCGTCACAGGGAACACGCTGCCGTAACGGAACTCCTCGAACGGTCGCGACCCGCAGTTCGGGCATTCGATCCACAACATGCGACTACCTCGTCCCTGCGGAGCTGGGGTCGGCCATCGCCCGCTCGTTGGCGAAGCGGTCGAGTCCGAACGGTGCGATCAGTGGGGGTGGCGTGCCGGTGGCGATGAGCTCGGCGATGCCCTCCCCCGCTGCCGGGATCGCCTTGAAGCCCCACGTGCCCCACCCGGTGGAGAGCATGAAGCCGTCGACGCCGGTGTGGCCGAGGATCGGCGAGAAGTCGGTGCTCACGTCGCACACACCCGCCCAGGATCGCAGGATGCGCAGCTTCGACAGGAACGGGAACATGGTGGTCGCCTTCGCGGAGCACGCCTGCAGGTAGGCGTAGCTGGTCGCGGTTCGATAGCTGGCCTGCCGGTCGTACTCGGCGCCGATCAGCATCTGCCCACGCGGCGTCTGGCTGACGTAGAACACGAGATCGTTGCTCGACACGATGGGCGCGAACTCCTGCGCGTAGGCGTTGGTGACGAACGCCTGCAACGCGTGCGTGCGGATGGGGAGCCGCACGCCGGCCCACCCCGCCACCGTGCTGACGTGGCCACCGACCGCGGACAGCACCACACCCGCGGAGATGGTGCCGCGCGGCGTCTGCACGCCGGTGACGCGATCGCCGTCCTTCACCAACCCGGTGACGGGTGTGTGCTGGAACACGTGCACGCCGGCTCGCAGCGCGCCCTGCGCGTAGGTCCACACGACACGATCGTGGCGAGCAGTGGCGCCTTCGTGGTGGTAGCTGGCGCCGTGCACCGGGTAGCGGCCGCCGCCGGTGAGATCGATCTGCGGGCAGCGCGCCTTGATCTGGTCGGGGCCGATGTAGTCGGTCTGCGCGCCGCACGCCGCGTTCATCAACGCACGGGTCTGCTCGGTGCGGGCGGTGGTGACCGAGTGGGCCAGCCAGATCTGCCCCTTCGTGCTGTGCATGATCCACGAACCGGTCTCGGCTTCCAGACCCTGGTACAGCTCGAGGCTGTGCTGGTAGAACCGCACCGATTCGGGAATGCCGTAGTTGCTACGGATGATGGTGGTGTTGCGGCCACTGTTGCCCGAGCCGATGTAGTTCGAGTCGAGCACGCACACGTTGGTGATGCCGTGACGAGTGGCCAGGTAGTACGCCGTCGCCAGACCGTGCCCGCCGGCGCCGATGATGACCACGTCGTACGCCGGCTTCGGGTCGCACGTCTGCCACGGCAGGTCGAGCAGCGTCTCCACGAACTCGTTCATGCGAGCCGCCCTTCCAACTCGTGACGTGCGGCGCAGGCCACCAGCAACTGCGTGGAACCGTCGGCGTGCAGCACCAGCTTCGCCGGCACGCCGGCGATCTGACCCTGCGCGAGGGCCGGCCGGTCGGCGGGCAGCTCCCACTCGATGTGCTGCTCGGCGAGGGCCGCCACGTCGAGCACCGCGGCCATGGAGAACCCGAGCTCGGGCGTGACGATGGCGTGCGGGTCGGGCGGCACCGTCGGCTCGACGGAACCGATGACGTAGGCGTCGTCGGACGAGATGCGCACCACGTGCGAACCCGCGGGCCACGGTGCGGCGTCGAGCGCGGCGGGCTCGGCGATGATGCGCCAGCCCGGTACGTGGTCGGTGAACTCAGAGACGAGCACGAGCGCCCTCCGGATCGTAGAACGGCACTTCCGATACGTGCGCGTCGCGACCGTCGATCTGCACGACCTGCGCGTGCGGCGCCCGCTTCTGCCAACCCATCAGCACTGCGTGGCCGAACAGCGGCGAGTCCCAGCTCGACGACACGTGCCCGACCACGTCGCCGTTCACTCGGATGGCACTGCCTTCCAGCGGAGCGGGGCCGTCCATGCGGAACCCGAACAGTCGTCGCTCGTCGGGCAGCTCGGCCGTCCGGACGAGCGCATCGCGACCCACGAACGCGGGCTTGTCCAGCTTCACCGCCCAGTCCATGTTCACCCGGCGCGGCGAGCTGTCGAGCTCTGTGTCCTGCCCGACGATGATGTGGCCCTTCTCACAGCGCAGCCCGAACAGCGCCTGCAGCCCGTGCGGACGAATGCCGAGCGGCTCGCCGAGATGCATCAGCGCCTGCCACAACTCCACGCTGCGGTCGATCTGGTGGTGCAGTTCGAAGCTGGCCTCGCCCGTGAACGACAGCCGCATCACGTGGCAGGGCACGCCGGCCACCTCCAGCCGGCGGTGCTGCAGGAACTTCGGTCGCTCGTCGTCGTTCACGCCCGCCATGCGCAGCAACTCGCCCGCGAGCGGTCCCGTGACGTTGATCGCGCCATGCGACACGGTGCGGTCGAGCACGTGCACGTTCAGGCCCCACGTCTCCACCCAGTCGCGCACCCACATCTCGGCCGTGCTCGCACCGCCGGAGGTGAAGGTGAGCGTGAACCGGTCGTCGGCATCGCGCAGGATCATGCCGTCGTCCATGATGTGCCCGCGCTCGGTGAGGTTGATCACGTAGCGCGCCCGGCCGACCTTGATGTCGTGCACGTGGTTGGGATACAGCCGCTCCAGCGCCTCCACCACGTCGCGGCCGCTCACGATCATCTTGCCCAGCGTGCTCACGTCGCCGAGCGACACGGCCTCGCGCACGGCCCAGTACTCGGCCACCGGGTCGCCGTAGTGCCACGGGCGGAACCAGCCGCCGAAGCGGTCGAGCGTGGCGCCGAGTGCGACGTGCTCAGCGTGCAGCGGCGTGCGCCGGAACGTGTCGATGTGGTAGCCGGCGGCAGCCTCGCCCATGGTGAGCTGCCGAGCGGCGGGGCGAGCGGTGAACGGCTGCGGTTCGGTGCCGCTGCGGTCTGCCACGAACGCACGCAGGTGCGGCATGCACACACCGCCCTGGCACGTGCCGACGCCGGTGAGGCTGGCCCGCTTCACCAGTTCCAGCTCGTTGAAGCCCTTCCGCCACACGCCCTCGAGGTCTTCCACTGTGATCTTGCCGCACGGACACACGACGCCCTCGCGCGGGCAGGCGGGCAGCGCGTGAGCGTGCGCCGCGGGACCGACGACGTTGACCGGCACCATCGGCGCCATGCGCGCCAGCAGGTCGCGAGGTGCACTGCCGAGGGCGACGATCACGCTGTCGCACTCGGTGACGGTGCCGTCGGCTCGTTCGACTGCGACCGCGGCGACCTCGCCGTGGATGGCGACCAGATCGTTGCCGACGGTGACCGTGCGACCCAGGTCGACGCCAGCGGCCAGCAACTGCTCGGCCGCCTTCGACGTGTAGATGCCCGCCAGCATGTTGCCGGGGCACACCGGGTGCAGCTCTGCAGCGCCGGTGGCGAGCGTGATGTGATGCGCGTGCAACTGGTCGACACCGCCGGGGGTGCGCACGACGATGGTCGGCCCGTCGAACACGCCCACCACCTCGTTGCCGTCGGCCGCGTCGAGCACCAGCACGTCGTCGCCCTGCGCGCGGGCGACGGCAGCGGCCGCAGCACCGCTGGCACCGTTGCCGATCACCACATGATCGGCGCTGCGGTGGCGCACGGCGACCTGCGCGTGCCGGTCGGGACCGGCGGTCGACGGGTGGCCGCCGGCGGGATGACGGTCGACCACCATTCCGGGCCGCGCCTCGGTCTGGCAGGTGCGCACCCACGGGGTGCCGTCGACGACGGCGACGCAGTTGCCACAGTCGCCGGCCAGGCAGAGCGTGCCGCCGCGGGCCGGGTGCTCGCCGTTTCGAACTGCCGCCACCGCGAGCGTGTCGCCGGGTGCGAACTCGATGGGTGTCCCGTCGTAGACGACCCGACTCATGCTGCCCCCAGATTCATGTCGTCTCCCTCGGACCGCCCGACAATACCCACTACAACCGTCCCAGGAAAGCCTCCACCCCGTCTGGTCCTACGAATCCCACACTCCGCGTGGAACCGGTGCGACCAGACGGGGACGGCAGCTCGACGTGTGGCGCGACCGCGCCGCGACCGTCTGGTCCCACGGAATCCACTTCCAGTGTGGGATTGCTGTGACCGGACGGGCCGCGTGACAGTGGCAGACTGCCGGCGTGGGGGAATCGATCAGTCGGCGCGACCTGGTCCGGTGGTCGCTGATGGGCGCGGGATCGTTGCCGATGGCGGCGGTGTTGGCGGCGTGCGCGGAGGAAGGCGCCGGCGCGCCCAGCAGCACGCCGATGCCCACGACGACGACCCCGCCACCATCCACCTCGGCGGCCGCGACCACTGTTCCGCCGACGACGGTGCCACCGACGACCGTGCCGCCGACGACGGTGCCGTTCGATCCGGCGACGCCGTGGTGGCTGCAGGGCAACTACGCGCCGGTGCTGCAGGAGGTGGACGCGTTCGACCTCACGGTGATCGGCGCGCTGCCACCCGAGCTCGACGGGTTGTACGTGAAGAACAGCTCGAACCCGCCGCGCAGCGACAGCCCGCACTGGTTCTTCGGCGACGGCATGGTGCACGGGCTGCAACTCGGCGGTGGTGCGGCCCAGTGGTACCGCAACCGCTACGTGCACACCGTGCCCTACCTGGGCAACCTCGGCTTCGGGCAGGGCGCGCCGAGTGGGGCCAACAACCAGTCGAACGTCTCGGTGTTCTGGCACGGCGGCCGCCTGCTGACCAGCGGCGAGGTCGGTTTCCCCTTCGAACTGCAACCCGGCGACCTCTCGACCGTGGGCGCCCACGACTTCGCCGGTGCGCTCGCCGGCTCGTTCACCGCCCACCCGAAGATCGACCCTGCCACCGGACGCCTGCACGCGTTCGGCTACGGCTTCACACCACCGTTCCTCGAGTACTACATCGTCGAGCCCGACGGCACGATGAGCCACCGCGAGCCGATCGACCTGCCGCGCAGCACGATGATCCACGACTTCCAGATCACCGAGACCGACGTCGTGTTCTGGGACATGCCGTTGGTGTTCGACCTGCAGCTCGCCATCGAGTACATCAACGACCCGTCGTCGGGCGTGCTGCCCTACCAGTGGCAACCGCAGTTCGGGTCTCGAATCGGCATCATGCCGCTCGCCGGCGGCGCTGCCCAGATCCGCTGGTTCGACATCGACCCCTGCTACGTGTTCCACAGCGTCAATGCGTTCCGCCGCGGGCCGGAGGTGGTGGTCGACGTGTGCCGACTGTCGTCGATGTTCGACCCGAGCACAGCGGGCGGGCTGGGAGGCGAGTCGTCCTTGCATCGCTGGACGGTCGACACCGTCGCCGGCACGGTGACCGACGACGTGCTCGAAACCGTCGATCCCGGCGACCTCCCCGGCCGCGACCCACGACGTGTAGGACGCGACTACCGCTACGGGTTCCTCACCGGCAACCGCGAGAACGCGCACACCGTAGAGCTCGGCGGGCTGATCAAGCACGACTTCGTCAGCGGCACGCGCGAGGTGTGGGAGCCCGGCCCCACCCGCCACGCCACCGAGCCGCTGTTCGTGCCCACCGACCCGACCGACCTCGCCGACGATGCCGGCTGGTTGCTCAGCTTCGTGCACGACGACGCCACCGACCAGAGCGTGCTCGCCGTGCTCGATGCCACCGACGTGGCCGCCGGGCCGGTGGCCGAGGTGGTGATGCTGCAGCGAGTGCCCTACGGCTTCCACGGCACCTGGGTGCCCTCCGACTCCTGACGCCGCCCGCATCTGGACAGGCGCTGTCTCGCACGCCGGGACGATTCCTGTCCAGAAGCCGCGTTGGGACGATTCCTGTCCAGAACCCAGGGGGTCAGCGCATGACCCAGGGGTGCTCGCGCACGAAGGTGGTGAACACCTCGCGACGCGACACGGGCCCGGGGGCGACGTTGGCCAGCGAGTCGACCATCCGCAACCCGGCCTGCACGTCGGGCGGGCACGCGGTGGTGATCGGCGCGGCGATGCCGAGCACGCGTGCGGCGTTGAGCCCGAGGATCTTCGCCTTTCGTTCGCCGGTGAGCGCCGGGTAGCCGTAGCGCTCCTGGAACTCGGGGGTGATCTCGAACGCATGGAAGGCCGCGATCTGGTCCTGCGGACTGCCGTACCAGATGCTGTCGGTTCCCCACAGCACGTTGTCGTCGCCCACCGCGAGCAGCAGCTTGCCCAGCACGTGCGCGGCCTGGTCGGGGTCGCGCATCACGGTGCGCCACGTGGTGCCCAGCTCGGCGTACACGTTGGCACCGGGGGCGACGTTCGCGTCGCTGAGCGATCGCACCAGCCGGTCGACGCCTTTGCCGTCGGGATCGAACTCGCCTTCCGCGACGGCCACCTCGAACCCGGAGTGGTACACGAGGAACGACAGCGCGGGATGGCGCTGCGCGGCCGGACCGATGTCGCGCGGTGACGCGAACTGCGCGCCGTTGGCGAGTCCCTTGTGCACCGCCACCACTGGCACACCGAGCTCCTCGACGTGCGCGAGGAAGCGCTCGCCCACCTGCGGCGCGTCGGGGTCGTGATCGTCGAAGAACCATCCGTTGGGGCTGTGCGTGTACACCTTCCACGCGGAGAGCTGATGATCCGCCGCGACCGCAGTCATCGCATCGAGCGCTGCGTCGATGCGACCGACGTCGGGTGCCGCCTGTCCCTGGATGAGTACGCGCGCGTCGCCACACATCTCGAGCGCCATCTCGCGTCCGCGCTCCATCGCCTCGATGGTGAGCGGGTTGGCATCGCCCACTGCGGGGATGGCCGAGAGCACCGCCATCGTGGTGTCGCTCTGGCGGAAGACGAGGTCGATCCAGCGTTCCGGGGTGAAGCACAATCGCGGATCGCCCGCGTCGCACGACGCCTGCGGGAACGAGCCGCCGAAGGTGGGTGCCTGCGGGTTCAGCTCGTAGTCGAGCACGTGGTTCTGCACGTCGACGAGCAGCGACCCGGCCGGCAGCTGCGTGGAACTGGTGGCCAGTGACGGCTCGGTCACCGCCGACGGGGGCACCGTGAACGTGCCGCCGGGGCCGGTGGTCACCGTCGGATCCGCGCGCCGCGCTTCGTCGCTGCACGCCTGCAGCGCGACGATGCCGGCGGCCATGCCGACCGACGACGTGAGGAACTGTCGCCGGCTCCAGCCGAGGCGCGCCGCCGACTCGTCGCTGAGCACACGTGCACGCCGCATCGCCTCCGCCGCAACCGGTGGCAGCGGCGGTGGCACGTATTCGCCGTTCGAGCAACGACCCAGCTTGAACGGCAGCCCCGGGCGGTCGGAGTCGTCGATGCGCGCGAACGTTACCGCGCCTGCACGCCCAGCCCTCGCCGGCGCAGCACGCGACGCTCGAGACGGGCGAACACCAGGCTGTCGACGAGGATGCCGATGACCAGGATGACCACCATCGCGGCGAGCACGCCTTCCGCGTCGGAGAGCTCGCGCGAGTACCACAGGCGGGTGCCGATGGTCTGCGTGCCGGGGATGACCACGAGCAGCTCGCCCGCCATCAGGCTGCGCCACGCGAACGCCCACCCTTGCTTGAGGCCCGACACCACCGACGGCATCGCCGCGGGCACGACGAAGTCGCGGTAGAGCGACACCGACGTCGCCCCCATGCTGCGACCCACGCGCCGCAGCAGGGGCGGCACGCTGTCGATGCCCCCGATCACGCCGTTGGCGATGGATGGCGCCGCACCGAGCACCACCACGAACGTGATGGCGCGCTCGGTGAGCCCGAAGAGCAGGATGGCCAGCGGGAACCACGCGATCGACGGCATCGTCTGCAGCCCGGTGATGAGCGACCCGATGGCGGCACGGACGCGACGCGACGCCGAGACCGCCAGCCCCAATGAGGTACCAATGACGATGGAGATGAGGAAGCCGAGCACTGCTCGTCGCATCGTGGCGTACACGGCCTTCCACAGCTCCGCGGTACCGATGTCGTCGACCAGCCGGTCGTACACCATCGACGGCGAGGGCAGCACGTAGATCTTCTCCCACTCGCGCCAGACGGCGAACTGCCAGATGGCGAGCACCAGCGACACCGCAGCGAGCTTGGGCCACAGTGCACTCCACGCGCGCAGCGCGAGCGACGATCGCTGCTCGTCGACGGTGTCGAGCCGGTCGAGTCCGGCCAGCTCGTCGTCGATCGTCTGGTCCTGCGCGGCGGCATCAGTGAGCATGACGGCGCACCTCCTCTCGCAGCCGGGCGGTGACCGTGGCGGCGATGGCCGACACGTCGGGCGACTCGATGCGTCGCGGCCGCTCGACCGGTACGTCGAACTCGGCGACCACCCGGCCCGGGCGGCTGGAGAGCAGCACGATGCGATCGCCGAGGCGGCTCGCCTCGCGCACGTTGTGGGTGACGAACACGACGGTGAGGCCACGCTCCTGCACCACCCGCTCCAGCTCGTCGTGGAGCACGTCGCGGGTGATGGCGTCGAGCGCGCCGAACGGTTCGTCCATCAATAGGATGTCGGCGCGCTGGGCCAGCGCGCGGGCGAGCGCGACCCGCTGCCGCATGCCGCCACTCAGCTCGTGCGGCATCTTGTCGGCGAAGTCGGTGAGGTGCACCAGTCGCAGCAGCTCCAGCGCCTCCGGGCGCCGCTGCGAGCGCGGCACGCCACCCAGCTTCAGGGCCAGCTCCACGTTCTGCACTGCCGTGCGCCAGGGCAGCAGTGCCGACTCCTGGAACATCAGTGCGGTGCGCCCGTTCACCTCCATCGTGCCCGCCGACACCTGGTCGAGGCCGGCGACGAGCGAGAGCAGCGTGGTCTTGCCACAGCCCGACGCGCCGACCAGGCACACGAACTCGCCACGTCGCACCGTGAGGCTCACACCGTCGAGCGCCACCACGCTCGCGCGGCCGGCACCGTGCCGCTTCGACACGCCCTGCAGCACGAGCGCGTCGCGCGCAGCAATTGGCTCGCGCAGCGAGCCGGCCGGCGTGGCGGTGGGCTGGTCGGAGAGCAGCGTCACGGGCCCGACACGGCTGGTG
>JAUXQB010000011.1 GCA_030685215.1 Actinomycetota bacterium | reverse complement strand
CACCAGCGTGGCCCGCCCGTGACCGATGTGCGGCGGCCCGTAGACCGTGGGCCCGCACAGGTACATGCTCACCGAGCCAGGCTCGCGCAGGGCGAGCTCACGTACCTCTCTGGTGGCGGTGTCGTACAGGCGCAGCATGGGCCCACAGCCTACGGGCCGGTCACCGAGCGTCGCCGGGAGATTCCATCGGCTCGGGAACCAGCGGCATCGGTAGCCTTGCCGATCTATGGAAGCTGGCACGTCGAACATTCCTGACAAGCCGTCGCTCGACGGCATCGAGGCTCACTGGATGCAGCAGTGGGAGGCCGACGGCGTGTACCGGTTCGACCGTGCCGCAACCCGCGACCAGGTGTTCGCCATCGACACGCCGCCGCCCACCGTCAGCGGTTCGCTGCACATCGGCCACGTGTTCAGCTACACCCACACCGACACCATCGCCCGTTACCAGCGCATGCAGGGCAAGGCCGTCTTCTACCCGATGGGGTGGGACGACAACGGCCTCGCCACCGAGCGCCGCGTGCAGAACGTCACCGGCGTCCGCTGCGACCCCACGGTCGCGTTCGATCCCGACTTCCAGCCACCGTTCTTCGGCGACGTTCCCAAGGACCACCGCGCCATCGCGGCCAGCCGCCCCAACTTCGTCGACCTCTGCTACCGCGTCACGCACGAGGACGAAGCCGTGTTCGAGGGCCTGTTCCGCCGCCTCGGCCTCTCCGTCGACTGGTCGCTGCTCTACACCACCATCGGCGACCGTGCGCGGCGCATCAGCCAACGCGCGTTCCTACGCAACCTCGCACGCGGCGAGGCGTACCAGCAGGACGCGCCCACGCTCTACGACATCGACGAGCGCACCGCAGTCGCGCAGGCGGAGATGGAGGACCGCGACGTCCCCGGCTCGTACCACCAGCTGGCGTTCCATCGCACCGCATCGGCGCTGCAGCACGGCACCGGCGACCTGCTCATCGACACCACTCGTCCCGAGCTGCTCGCCAGCTGCGTCGCCATGGTCGCTCACCCCGACGACCCGCGCTACCAGCCGCTGTTCGGTACCACGGTGCGCACCCCGCTGTTCGAGGTCGAGGTGCCCATCCTCGCTCACCACCTCGCCGACCCGGAGAAGGGCACCGGCATGGCGATGATCTGCACCTTCGGCGACGTCACCGACGTCACCTGGTGGCGCGAGCTGAACCTGCCGTCACGCGCGCTCATCGGGTTCGACGGTCGCTTCGCGAGCGAGACACCGGCCTGGATCACCACTCCCGCGGGCGTCGAGGCCTATGGGCAGATCGCCGGCCTGGCACCGAAGCAGGCGCAACGCAAGGTCGTCGAGCTGCTGCAGGCCAGCGGCGAGATGCTCGGCGACGCGCGCCCCATCACGCACCCGGTGAAGTTCTACGAGCGTGGCTCGCGCCCGCTCGAGATCGTCGCCACCCGCCAGTGGTACATCCGCAACGGCGGCCGCGACGACGCACTGCGCGACGCGCTCGTCGCCCGCGGCGGCGACCTCACGTGGCACCCGCCGTACATGCGTCACCGCTACGACAACTGGGTCGGCGGCCTCAACGGCGACTGGCTGATCAGTCGCCAGCGCTACTTCGGCGTGCCCATCCCCGTCTGGTACGGCCTCGACGCCGACGGCAACCCGGTGCACGACCAGGTGCTCGTGCCCACCGAGGCGGAACTGCCGATCGACCCCAGCACCGACTGCCCCGTCGGCTACTCCGACGACCAGCGCGGTGTGCCGGGCGGGTTCATCGGCGACCCCGACGTGATGGACACGTGGGCCACCAGTTCGCTGACGCCGCAGATCGCGAGTGCGTGGGAGGAGACCGACGAGCTGTTCTCGCGAGTGTTCCCCATGGACCTGCGCCCGCAGGCGCACGACATCATCCGCACCTGGCTGTTCTCCACCATGGTGCGCAGCCACCACGAGCACGGCTGCGCGCCGTGGTCGAACGCGGCACTGTCGGGCTTCATCCTCGACCCCGACCGCAAGAAGATGTCGAAGAGCAAGGGCAACGTCGTCACTCCCCTCACGCTGATCGAGCAGTACGGCACCGACGCCATCCGCTACTGGGCCGCGGGCGGTCGCCCCGGTGTCGACACCGCGCTCGACGAGGGCCAGATGAAGATCGGCCGCAAGTTGGCCACCAAGCTGCTCAACGCCACCAAGTTCGTGCTCGGTGTCGGCGAGGCCGCACCCGACGCCGACGTCACGGAAGCGGTCGACCAGGCGATGCTCGCCAAGCTGGAAGACGTCGTCGCCGACGCCACCGCCGCGTTCGAGGAGTTCGACTACGCCCGCGCGCTCGAGCGCACGGAAGCGTTCTTCTGGTGGTTCTGCGACGACTACGTCGAGCTGGTCAAGGGCCGCGCGCACGGCACGGCCGGCGAGGCGTCTGCTGCATCTGCCCGAGCTGCGCTGCGCATCGCGCTCCACGTGCAGCACCGGCTGTTCGCACCGTTCATCCCGTTCGTCACCGAAGAGGTCTGGAGCTGGTGGCAGCAGGGTTCGGTCCATGCGCAGCCGTGGCCCACCGACGAGGCCGTCGGTGGCAGCGCCGATGCCGCGCTGCTCGACCCGGTGTGCGAGGTGCTCGCCGCCATCCGCCGCGCGAAGACCGAGGCGAAGGTGAGCCAGAAGGTTGCAGTGTCGTTGCTGGTCGTGCAGGCGCCGGCCGAGATGCATGCGGCCATCGCCGTCGCGGAGGGCGATCTGCGCGATGCGGGGTCGATCGCCGAGGTTCGCTACGAGACCGCCGCCGCACTCGGCTGCCAGGTGACGCTCGCTCCCGGGGAACCACCCATGGACCGCAGCCCGTCACAGGGGTAGCTTGGTCGGCCATGCGGCGGCTCTCTCTCGTCTCCATGCTCGTGGCCGTCGTTGCCGGCGCGGGCCTGCTGGTGCCCGGCGCACCGCTCGCGAGCGCGTCGTCGGGCAGCACCACCGAGCCGTCCACGAGCGCGCCGTCCACGACCGAGCCCACCACCACCCAACCCGCGACGAGCACCACCGTCGCGAGCACCACCACGTCGAGCCAGCCGCCGAGCACGATGGTGCCGGCCACTCGCGGCACGGCCGTGCAGGCGGCACCCACGCTGCCGCCGCCCACCGCGCCCCCGACCGTGCCGCCCACCATCGCGCCGTCGCCCTACGCCGTGCCCGCCAACACCGGCACCGGCCGGCGGGTCGTCTACTCGAAGAGCCGCATGCGGGTGTGGGTGGTCGAAGCCGATGGCCGGGTCGCCCGCACCTATCTCGTGTCGGGCCGCCTCAGCCAGCCGAACACGGGCACGTACTCCGTGTTCTCCCGGTCGTCGTACACGTGCAACATCAACCACCCCACCACGTGCATGCGTTGGATGGTCCGGTTCACCAAGGGCCCCAGCGGCGACAACATCGGCTTCCACGAGATCCCGCGCTCCAACGGGGTGCCGTTGCAGAGCGACAGCCAACTCGGCCAGGCGCTGTCGAGCGGCTGCGTGCGCCAGAGCACCGCCGACGCGCAGTTCATGTGGGCCTGGGCCGGCATCGGCACCAAAGTCGTCGTGATCTGGTAGTCGTCGTCATCTGGTAGTCGGCGTCCGGTTCCCGGTCACAGGTCACGCGCACCCGACCTGACCTCGCACGACGCGGCCGCTAGCCTTGCACGATCATGGAGACGCCCCCCGTCGAGCCGTCGAAGCCGTACACGCCTCGCCACACCAACACGCAGCGGGCCGTGCTGGCGCTCAACATCGTGGTGGTCATCGCCTGTCTCGTCGGCGCCGGAGCGCTCGTCTACGGCAAGCAGCAGCTCGACCAGCGGCTGCAGACAGAGTCGGTGGTGGTCAACACCACTGCACCGGCGCAGCAGCCGGCCGGGCCCGACGACACCGGCGGCGGCGCCCCCACCAGCACGGGCGTACCCGAGACCTTCCCGCCCGCGGACCCGCAGGCGCAGAACTTCCTCATCGCCGGCTCCGACTCGAACGCCTGCGTCGACCCCGACTCGCCGTGGGCCGGCGCCGCCGACCCCACCCGCGAGAACATCGGCAACCGCAGCGACACCATCATGATCATGCGCGTCGACCCGGTCACGCGCCAGGCCGCGGTGCTGTCGTTCCCTCGCGACCTGTGGGTGAAGATCCCCGGCAAGGGTAAGAACCGCATCAACTCGGCGTACATCAAGGACGACTACTCGCTGCTCGCGCAGACCATCTACGACAACTTCGGCATCCAGGTCGACCACTACATCCAGGTCGACTTCTGCGCCTTCAAGCGCATCGTCGATGCCGTCGGTGGCGTCACCGTGCCGTTCGCCACTCGCATCATCGACAAGAACGTCGGGCTCGACGTGCCGGCAGGGTGCCACACGTTCAGCGGCGACGAGGCGCTCGCCTACGTGCGCTCGCGTCACCTCAAGTGGGTCGATGAGAACGGCGTGGCCAACGAGGATCGCGCCTCGGATCTCGGCCGCATCTCCCGGCAGCAGGACTTCCTCCGCCGCACGTTGTCGGCCGCACTCGAGCAAGGCGTGTTCGACCCGGGCGTGGCGCGTGCGCTCATCGAGTCGCTGCAGACCGACATCGTCACCGAGGACGGCTTCACCCTCAACGACATGCTCGAGTTCGCCGGCGTGCTGAAGGACATCGACCCGGCCGGTATCCGCACCTACCAGATCGAGACCAGCCGTCTCATCGTCAGCGGCAACGACGTGCTCGAGCCGCGCATCAAGGGCGACAACATGGTTGCCATCCTCAACATCTTCCGCGGCGTCGCCCCGCTCGTGGGCGCACCCGACCAGGCGTTCGAGACCACTACCACGTCGGTCGGCCCCACCACCACCGGCACCGGCGTCACCACCACCACGGCAGCGACCACGGCCACCACCGTCGCTCCCACCACCAGCCTGCAGCCCGAGGAGAACCTCAAGGGCGACATCCTCCCCGACGACTCCATCGCCTGCTGACCCGTCCCGTCCGAGGCTTTCGTCCAGAGCAACCCCTTCCGAGGGTTTGTGCGGGCAAACCCTGGACGTGAGCCTCGGTTGGAGGAAAGCCTCGGCTCGACCCTGGTTCAGCTGCGACGGTCGAGGGCGTGGGTGAGGGCTTCGGCCACCTGGCTGGGGCCGCTGATGGTGATGCAGCGGGCGCCGGCGCGAGCGGCGAAGGCCTGCGCTTCGTCGCAGTCGGAGTCGGGCGCCACGACCACCAGCTCGCCCACGCCGCCGGCCGCGGCCACGGCGTCGCCGTCGACAGTGGCCCGGCAGTCACTGAGCAACACCGTCACCTTGCGGCCGGCACGGCTGCGTTCGAGCTGGGTGGCGGCCACCCGCAGCGCGCCGGCGAGGTCGGTGGTGCCGAAGCCGCGCAACGAGAGCACGTCGTTCACCACCAGGTCGCTCGGCTTCGGCGTCAGCTGGCCCTTGGCCACCACGACGTCCTTGCCGAACGCGAGCACGCTGTAGTCGGCCGGAGCGCGACTGGCCACCGCGGCCGCGGCGAGTGCGGCGGTGGCCAAGGGCTTACCGCCCATCGAGCCGCTGCGATCGACGAGCAGGCAGATGGCCGTGGTGGGCTTCACCCAGCCACGCACTCGTAGCCGCTCGGCGTCGATGGCTCCCCCGCGGCCCTCCATGATCGCCTCCAGGCTGGCATCGATGTCGAGGTCGCCACCATCGGGCCGGTACGGCAGGTCGCGCAACGTGCCCACCCCACGCGGACGCACCGGACCACGGCGAGCGACGTCGATGAACAGCGAACCGGCGAGCCGCTTGGCCAGTTCCCGCAACCGGCGATCGGTGGCACCGACCAGGTCGGCCAGCATCGCGAGCGTCTCGTCCGGGTCGTCGCGCATGCCGTCGTCGATGGCCTGCTCGTCGAGCTCGCCCACCTCCGGCGACACCTGCTCGAAGCGCGGGTTGCGCGACAGCTCACGCCGTGAGGTGGTGCGCTTCTGGCTGTTCGCGACCTCGGCATCGGCCTCGTCGCCTTCCTTCACCTGCGGCGGCGGGCTCAGCCCCTGGTCGCCCCGCTCGGGGCTGCCACTTTTCCCTCACCACCGGCCTCGTCGGTGGTGGGCGGCCGGAACACCTCGCGCCACAGCTCGGTGACGATGTCTTCCGCACTGCGCGTGCAGCCCTCGCGCAGTCGCAGGCGGCCACTGAGCGCGACCAGCGCGGCGTCGAGGCCCACCGTCGGATCGGTGGCGGGCAGACCGCGCAACGACGACAGCGAAGCGGCGACGGCCGCGGCGTCGATGGCGCCGCGCACCGAGGAACCGATGCGCACGTCGGGGTGTGTGCGTGTGCGGCGCACCACTACCACCGCGCCGGCCAACCATTCGGGGTCGGTGGCGGTACCGGGCAGCGCACGTTGCACGATGGCCACCTCGTCAGCGGCGTCCTGGTAACCCACCGCGAGCCTGCACACGCGGTCGTACACCGCGCTGCTGATGCGCGCGGTGCCGATGGCGTCGAACGGGTTCATCGCCGCCACCAGCCGGAAGCCGGCGGCAGCCGCGACCCGACCCAACCGCGGCACGTGCAGCTCGCGCTCGCTCATGACAGTGATGAGCACGTTGAGCGTCTCCTCCGGGATGCGGTTGATCTCCTCCACGTAGAGCAGCGAGCCGTCGCGCATCGCGGTGACCAACGGACCGTCGACGAACACGTCGGGGTCGTAGCCGTCAGACAGCACTCGGGCCGGGTCGAAGTGGCCGACCAGGCGCGCCGGGGTGAGCTCGGCGTTGCCCTCGACGAACTCGAAGCCGAGGCCCAACTCGTCGGCCACGGCGCGCAGCAGCGTGCTCTTGCCGGTACCGGGCGGGCCCTCCAGCAGCACGTGCCGATCGGCGGCGAGCGCGGCCACCACCAGCTCGATCTCACGCGCTCGGCCGACCACGCGGCCGAGCACCCGGTTCATCAACCCGCCGGACCCGTTCGCGGACGAGTCAGTCATACATGATCACGCCTCGCAGGTTCTCGCCGTCGCGCATGGCCTGGTAGCCGACGTTGATCTGGTCGAGGGTGTAGCGGCGGGTGATCAGTTCGTCGAGCTTCAGCTGGCCCTCGCGGTACAGACCCAGCAGCTTGGGGATGTCGTGGCGCGGGTTCAGCGACCCGAAGATGGTGCCCTTGATCTCCTTGTTCCACATGGCCAGTTCGAACAGGTTCACCGACGACTCGGTCTGCGCCGCAGGTGCGAGACCGGTGACCACGATGGTGCCGCCCTTGCCGGCCAGCGCCGTGCCCAGCTGCATCATCTCGCCGTGCAGCACGCCGGGGGTCATGATGACCTTCTCGGCCATCTGGCCCCACGTGAGCTCGGTGACCGCAGCCATCGCTTCCTCCATGGAGGCGAACGTGTGCGTGGCGCCGAACTCCATCGCCTTCTCGCGCTTGAACTCCACCGGGTCGACCGCGATGACGCGCTTGGCGCCGGCCATTGCCGCGCCCTGCACCGCGTTGATGCCGATGCCACCGATGCCGACCACCACGACGGTGTCGCCGGGCCGCACGTCGGCACGGTTGGTGGCCGAGCCCCAACCGGTGGCGACACCGCACGACACGAGCGCGACCACGTCGAGCGGCAGGTCGTCGTCGACCTTGATGACCGACGCCTCGGCAACCGCGCTGTACTGGCTGAACGTGCCCAGCTTGGCCATCATCTTGATCGGCTCGCCGTTGAAGAAGTGGCGGCTGGTGCCGTCGGTGATCATGCCGTTCTGCATCGTTCCCGCGCCTGCGTCGCAGAGGTTCTGACGGCCGGTGCTGCAGAACCGGCAGCGACCGCACGACGGGATGAAGCTGGCCGACACGTGGTCGCCGGGCTGCACGCTGGTGACACCGGGGCCGACCTCGACCACGATGCCCGAGCCCTCATGACCGCCGATGATGGGGAAGAACGGGGGCATGCCAGCAGCTTCGAGCATCTCGGCCGGCGGCACGATGTCGCCGGTGACGAAGTGCTCGTCGCTGTGGCACATGCCCGCGACCTTCCACTGCACGATGAGCTCACCGACCTTGGGTGGGTCGACGGTGATCTCCTCGATCTGCCACTGCTGCTCGATGCCGTGCAGCACCGCTGCCCTGCACTGCATGATCAGTCGGTGTGCTCGTAGACGAGGACGCCACGGATGTTCTTGCCGGCGTTCATGTCGGCGTAGCCCTCGTTGATGCCTTCGATCGGGTAGGTCTTGGTGACCAGACCGTCGAGGTCGAGCTGACCCTGGGTGTAGAGCTCGAGCAGCTTGGGGATGTCCTTGCGCGGGTTGCCGGAACCGAACAGCGAGCCGATGAGCTGCTTCTCGAACACCGTGAGGAACACCGCCGGGATGGCGATGCTGGTCTCGCCCACCGGGTGGATGTTGGTGACGACGATCTTCGAACGCTTGCCGCCGAGCCAGAACGCCTCGCCGAGCACATCGCCGTTGCCGACGCCGCAGGCCATGATGACCTTGTCGAAGCCGCGGTCCCAGGTGGTCTCGCCCATGGCACCGAGCGCGTCGGTGATGGACGCGTAGCCGTGCGTGGCGCCGAACTCCATCGCCTTCTCGCGCTTGAACTCGACGGGGTCGATGGCGGCGATGACGCGAGCGCCGGCGAGCCGGGCACCCTGCACCGCGTTGGAACCGATGCCGCCGACACCGACCACGGCCACCGTGTCGCCGGGCTGCACCTGCGCGGCGTAGACGGCCGAACCCCAGCCGGTGACGACGCCGCAGCCGAGCAGGCAGGCCTTCTCCAGCGGGAGGTCCTTGTCGATCTTGATGCAGCTGGCCTCGTGCACCACGGTGTGGTGGGCGAACGTGCCCAGGGCGCCGATGCCGAGCAGCAGGTCTTCACCGGTGGAGCTGTGGTGGCGGGCGGTGCCGTCGCTGAGCTGCAGGCCGGTGGCGGTGACCGTGTTCATGTCGCACAGGTTGCTGTGGCCACCGGCGCAGCTGGGGCAGCGGCCGCAGGCCGGCACGAAGCCGAACACCACGTGGTCGCCGGGGGCGACGCTGAACACGCCGGGGCCCACTTCCAGCACCACACCCGCGCCTTCGTGGCCACCGATCAGCGGCGGCTCCGGCGTGGCGCCCGCGAGGTCGCCGGTGACCAGGTGCTCGTCGCTGTGGCACATGCCGCTGGCGACGATCTTCACCAGCACCTCGCCGGCCTTGGGCGGGTCGAGCTCGATCTCTTCGACGCTCCACGGCGTGTTGCGTGCTCTCAGGATTGCGGCCTTGGTCTTCACGGGTTCCCCCTCAGGTAGGTGAATGTGGCGTCGGCGGCGACCATACCGCGCCGACGCGTCACCGCGGCAAGCGCACGCCGATGCCCTTGGCGATCGCCTCGTCGAGCACCAGCCGCGCCGCGGCGGCATCCTCCACCGCGTGGCCGGTGCTCTTGTAGACGGTGATCTCGTCGTCGGTGGTTCGACCCGCGTGCACGCCGTTGATCACCGCGCCGATCTCCACCACCCGAGCGAGGTCGATGCCCTGCAGTTCGACCGCGCCCGCCGGCGGCGCGGCTGCCGCAGCACCCATCCATTCCACGAACACCGTGCCGCGGGTGAAGCCCTGGTGGAGCTCGGCCCGGTTGCCCACGGACCCGACGTGCGCGCCGGGCGACACCCACTCGGGTTCGATGACTGCGTGGTCGGCGTCGGTGGTGAGGCAGACGACGTCGGCGCCGCGAACGGCGTCTTCGAACGAGCACACCACGCCCGACGGGTGACGGGCCGCGAGCGCGAAGGCCGAGCCCCGCGACCTCGAGGCCACCCGCACCGACGACCACGGCCGCAGGTCGGCGAAGGCACTGAGGTGCGAGTGCCCCTGCACACCGCCACCGATGATGGCGAGCACCGTCGCCGCGGGTCGGGCCAGCAGGTCGGCCGCCACCGCGGCCGATGCGGCCGTGCGGATGGCGGTGACCGATGCGCCGTCCATCACCGCAACGGGTGTGCCGTTCGACTCGTCGCACACGACGATGAGGCCCTGGTGCGACGGCACGTCGGTGCCGTGATTGCCGGCGAACACGCTGACCGCCTTCACCACCAAGCCCATGCCCGGCACGTAGCCGGGCATCGCTGCGAGCAGTCCGTGCGGTGCGCGGGCGGCGATGCGCGGTGGCACATCGGCCTTCCCGCTCGACAGCAGTGCGAACGCATCGCGCAGACGCGTCCGCAACGCAGGCATCGCGAGCAACCCGCGCACGTCGGCTTCCGTGAGGTACACCAGGTCGTCCATCCGACCGTCCTATCACGCACTCGTGAGAGCGGCCGGAAAGGGGGCGGTGCTGACGAAGTGGAGCACCTGCACCGCGCGGGTCATCGCCACGTAGAGCAGACGGGCGCCGCGGTCGCTGCCGTCGAAGATCTCGTGCGGGTTCACCACCACCACGCCGTCGAACTCGAGACCCTTCACGGCTTCGGCGTGGAACACCGGCACGTCGTCGTGGCCGAGGTCGTGCACCCGGTCGGTGGCGTGCAGCCCGGCGGCGTCGAGCGCGGCGACGATGCGGACCATCAGAGCCTCAGGCACCACCACTCCGGTGTTGTGGTGCCGGTGTCGGACCAGCCGCACTTCCGCCGCCACCGCCGCGGCCAACTCGTCGTCGGCCACCACGGTCAGCACCGGGGCACCGCCTTCGGCCCGCACGCTGCGACTGGCCGGCGTGGTGACACCGGTGTGCGGCAGCAGCCGGTTCGCCACGTCGAGGATGGGCGCGGGCACACGGTACCCGATGGTGAGGTGCGCGACCTCGGATGCCGTGGCGCGCATGAAGCGCAGCGCTTCGTCCCAGTCCTGCTGTCCGGCCGGTGTGGTGCTCTGCGCGAGGTCGCCGAGGATGGTCATCGAACCCGATGGACTGCGGCGGCCGATGCAGCGCAGCGCCACCGCGCTGTGATCCTGCGCTTCGTCGACCACGACGTGGCCGTAGGTGAACGGCGTGCCGACGAGCAGCGAGTTCGCTTCGTCGACCAGGAACTGGTCGGCGACGGTCCACGCTCGGCGCTTGCCACCCGGGCCGGGCAGCAGCTGGTCGACGAGCTTGACGGCGGTCTGCGTGGGCCACGACTTGGTGAGTGCCGCGCGGAGTTCGGCGCCCTTCTCCCACACGTCGTCGCGGTCGTAGCGGCGCTGCATGTCGCGCTGCACCAGTCCCTTCAACGAGTCGCGTCGCTTGTTGACCGGGGCGTTCGAGTCGAGCGCGAGCGCCAGCCACTCCGCGATCTCGTCGCGGGTGATGGTGAGCGTGCGTGCACCGATGGGCACTCGCAGATCCTCGGCCGGCACCTTCACGTGCATCGTGCTGGCCGCCTCGAGCGCGAGGAGCTGCTCCTCGCTCCCCTTCCCGCGGCGCTGCCCCACCGAATCGACGCCGGTGACCGGCACCTTCGGCACGCACAGGTCGAGCGCGGTGCGCTGCTGCACGCTGCGCTCGCCGAGCGACGGCAGCACGTTGCCGATGTAGTCGAGGAACACCTTGTTGGGGCCGACCACCAGCACGCCGTCGCGCACCAACCGGCGACGATGCTCGAACAGCAGGAAGGCGGCGCGGTGCAACCCCACCGCGGTCTTGCCGGTGCCCGGGCCGCCCTGCACCACGAGGCACTGGTCGAGCGGCGCGCGGATGACCATGTCCTGCTCGGCCTGGATGGTGGCCACGACCTCGCGCATCGCGCCGGTGCGGGCGGCACCGATCTCGGCGAGCACGGGGTCGGGGATGCCGGAGCCGGCGGTGTCGTGATCCGGGTCGTCGAGCTGCTCGTCGAGGTAGGCGGTGAGCACACTCGGAGCGTCGCCCGTGGCGGCCAGCGTGAACCGCCGGCGGTGCGCCAGCCCGAAGGGGTCGGCGTGGGTGGCGCGGTAGAAGGGTGCGGCGATGGGTGCTCGCCAGTCGACCACCACCGGGTCGTGCGCATCGTTCTCGATGTGCCGGCGACCGATGTACCAGCGGTCGCCGTTCTCCTCGCCGATGCGCCCGAAGAAATCGCCCGCGCCCGGAGTGCGCAGGTCTTCCAGCGCCTCCGCCACCGTGACCTCGATGTACTCCTTGGTGATCTCGTCGGCAGCGCCCTCGGGGTCGAGCGCCGAGAAGCGATCGACCATGCGATCGCGACAGGCGCGCGCGAACGCCAGCTGCGCCTGTTCGGCGGGCAGCTCGGGGAACAGATCGGCGGACGGGTGCTCGCTCACAGGGGCCACCACGCTATCGGTTTGCTCGTCGGCCGGCGGGCGGCAGGCGCTAGCCTCGCCCGCATGGAGAACGAAGTCGTCGAAACCACCGCCGCTGCCACCGAGGCACCGGTCGAGATCACGGAAGAGCTGTTGGTGGAGGAGATCTCCATCGACGGCATGTGCGGTGTCTACTGAGCTGATCGCTCATCCGCTGCTGGCCACCGCTCTCGAGCTGCACCCGCAGGTGGCGCTGCGGCCCGAGCCGTTCGGCGCGCTCGCCTACCACTACGGCAACCGGCGGCTGGTGTTCATGAAGCACCCCGACATGGTCACCGTCGCCAACGCACTGCACGAGCACCGCACCTTCGCCGACGCGCTCACCGCGTGCGGCATCGCACCCGAGCGCTGGCCGTCGTTCGCGAAGGCGTTCGCCTCACTCAAGGAATCCGACGTCGTTCGGGAAAGGGCTGCTGCATGAGCGCCGAATCACTGGTCGCGCAGTTGAAGACCGGGCTCGACGCGCCCATCTGCCTCACGTGGGAGCTCACCTACGCGTGCAACCTGCAGTGCGTGCACTGCCTGTCGTCGTCGGGTCAGCGCGACGATCGCGAGCTCAGCACCGCCGAGGCCAAGCGCGTGCTCGACCAGCTGCGCGAGCTGCAGGTCTTCTACATCAACATCGGCGGCGGCGAGCCGATGGTGCGGCGCGACTTCTTCGAGCTGGTCGAGTACTCGGTGGCCAGCAACATCGGTGTCAAGTTCTCCACCAACGGCGCCTTCATCGACGCCGACAAGGCTCGCCGGTTGGCGGCCATGGACTACCTCGACATCCAGATCAGCCTCGATGGCGTCGACGCGGTCACCAACGACGCGGTGCGCGGCGAGGGCAGCTACGACATGGCGCGCCGGGCGATGGACAACCTGGCCGCGGCCGACTTCGGGCCGTTCAAGATCAGCGTCGTCGTCACTCGCCAGAACGTGCCCCAGCTCGACCGGTTCAAGGCGTTGGCCGACAGCTACGGCGCGCAGCTGCGCATCACCCGCCTGCGCCCCAGCGGCCGCGGCGTCGACAGCTGGGACCACCTGCACCCCACCAACGCCCAGCAGCGCGAGATCTACGACTGGCTCATCGCCAACGGCGAGCACGTGCTCACCGGCGACTCGTTCTTCCACCTCAACGCGCTCGGCCCGTCGCTGCCCGGTCTCAACATGTGCGGCGCCGGTCGCGTGGTGTGCCTCATCGACCCCATCGGCGACATCTACGCCTGCCCGTTCGTCATCCACGACGAGTTCCGCGCCGGCAACGTGCGCGACCCGGGCGGCTTCGCCGAGGTGTGGAAGCGCAGCGACCTGTTCACCTCGCTGCGCGAGCCGCAGAGCGCAGGCGCCTGCGCCAGCTGCGGTGCCTTCGATGCCTGCCAAGGCGGGTGCATGGCCGCCAAGTTCTTCACCGGCCTGCCGCTCGACGGCCCCGACCCCGAGTGCGTCACCGGCCACGGCGAGACGGAACTGGCAGCGCTGGCGGCGCAGCCGGTGGCCGTGTCGCTCAAGCCGCGACCCGCGATGGACCACACCAAGCCCGTCCGCACGCCGGTGTTCAGCTGACGCACCACCAGGAAGGGCGACGATGATCTGGCTGCTGCTCGTCCCCTCGTACTTCCTCGGCACGTTCCCGAGCGCGGTGATGGTGGCGCGCAGCAAGGGCGTCGACATCCACACGGTGGGCTCCGGCAACCCGGGCGCCTCCAACATCGCGCGTACCTTCGGCACCAAGTGGGGCGTGGTGGTGTTCGTGCTCGACGGACTGAAGGGCGCGATCCCTGTGGCCGTCAGCCTGCTCGTGGTCGACGAGCGTCCCGCCGCCCTGTCGTACGCAATGGCGGGCGCGGCCGTGCTCGGGCACATGTTCCCCGTCACCCGTCACTTCCGCGGCGGCAAGGGCGTCGCCACTGTCGGCGGTGCGATCGTGGCGTTGCAGCCGTTGCTGTTCGTGGTGCTCACCGCCGTGTGGGTGGTCGTTCGCAAGGCCACCGGCAAGGCATCGCTGGCGTCGCTGCTCGTCGCCATCGGCTTCCCCATCGGCATGGTCGCCCTCGATCGGCCGGCGTGGGAGGTCGGCGCCGCGGCAGCGCTCGCCGCGCTGGTGCTGTTGCGCCACCTCGACAACATCAAGCGACTGGTGAGCGGCCGCGAGCTGTCGGCCTCCCAGCAAGTGACGGCGAACGAGGCCTCCGACTAGCGTCGCAGCGTGGCTCATCCCCCTTCCACCGCAATGCTGCTGCAGCCACTCACCCTCGGCACCATGGCCGCACCCAACCGGCTGATGTTCGGCCCGCACGTCACCAACCTCGGCGACGACCAGCGACGGTTCACACCTCGTCACACCGCCTACTACGAACTCCGCGCTCGCGGTGGCTGCGGAATGGTGGTCACCGAGGGTGCCAGCGTCCACCCGAGCGACTGGCCCTACGAGCGCGCCCCGCTCGCCGAGAGGTGCGGCGACGGATGGGCCGCCATCGCCGCGGCCTGCCACCCGTACGGCGCGTTGGTGATCGCGTCGCTCGACCATGCGGGCGGTCAGGGCAGCAGCGCCTACCACCAGCGCGAACTGTGGGCGCCCTCGCGTGTGCCCGAGGTGAACTCGCGAGAAGTGCCGAAGTCGATGGAGGCCGCCGACATCGCGGCGGTCGTCGCCGGTTTCGCCGCCGCCGCCAAAGTGGCGGTCGACGCGGGCTGCGACGGGGTGGAGATCAACGCCGGCCAGCACAGCCTGGTCCGCCAGTTCCTGAGCGGCCTCACCAATCAGCGCGACGACCCGTGGGGACACGACCGACTGCTGTTCGCCCGCCAGGTCATCGCCGCCGTCCGCGACGCGGTGGGCAGCTCGCTCGTCGGGCTGCGCCTGTCGTGCGACGAGCTGGCACCGTGGGCCGGCATCACGCCCGACATGGCCGTCGAGCTCGCAGCGGCGCTCCGTGAGCACGTCGACCACCTGGTCGTCGTACGCGGCAGCATCTTCTCCGCCGAGAAGACCCGGCCCGACTTCCACGAGCCGGCGAACTTCAACGTCGACGTCTGCCGCCGTGTCCGCGCCGCGGTGCCCGGCATGCCCGTGTTCCTGCAGGGGTCCGTCGTCGACCCGGGTGCTGCCGAGTGGGCGCTGGGCGACGAGGTGTGCGACGGCGTCGAGATGACCCGCGCGCAGATCGCCGACCCCGACCTCGTCGCCAAGCTCCGCGACGGGCGAGGCGGCGACGTACGCCCGTGCATCCGCTGCAACCAGACGTGTCAGGTGCGCGATGCGCGCAACCCGGTCGTCACGTGCGTGGTCGAGCCCAGCGCCGGACGCGAGACCGAGGATCCGAACTGGTACGCGGCAGACCCGCGCCCGCGCGACGTGCTCGTGGTCGGTGGCGGCGTCGCCGGTCTCGAGACGGCCAGGGTCGCGGCACTGCGCGGCCATCGCGTGCGGCTCGTCGAGCACACCGACCAGTTGGGCGGTACCGCGGCCCTGCTCGACCACGCGGCACCGTTCGTCGAGTGGCTCGCCGAGCAGTGCCGGTCGGCCGGCGTGTCGGTCGAGCTCTGCGCCGACCAGTCGGCCGCCACCGCCGACGACACCCTCGTGCAGTGCACCGGTGGCCGACCCGGCACCCGCAGCTACACCGTCGAGCCGGGTGCCACGGTCGTCGACGCAGTCGACGCGTGGCAGGCGCTCGTGCGCGGCCACGGCCACCTCCCCGCGGGGCCGATCGCACTCTTCGATCCCATCGGCGGTCCCATCGCCGTCAGGCTCGCCGAGCAGCTCGGCGAGCGAGCGGTGCTGATCACCCAGGACCAGATCGCCGGCAACGAGCTGTCGCGCACGGGCGACCTCGCACCCGCCAACGTGCGACTGCAGCAGCATGGCGTCCGCATCGAACGCCGCAGCCTGCTGCGCGCCGTCCGCCCCGGCGAGGTGGAGCTCGAGGACCGGTTCAGTGGCGAGCGACGGGTGGTGCTCGCGGAGGCACTCATCGATTGCGGCTTCCGCCTCCCGACCCAGCCGTTGCCCGACGTCAGCCGTCAGGCGGGCGACTGCGTCGCCCCACGCACCATCTACGAAGCAGTGCTCGAAGGCCGCAGAGCCGCCCTGTCGCTCTGACCGAGCGCACCGAACACGTCGCCGTTCCCGCTGGCACCGTGCCCGTTGGTGCTCACCGTCGCCTCACGCGAGCGACGGGCGATGTTCACCCGATTGCGACCCTCCGCCTTGGCGGTGAGCAGCGCACTGTCGGCGAGCGGGAGCAGTTCTTCGAGCAGGCGACCCATCGTGGTGTCGGTCACGCCGAACGACGCGGTGACGGTCGGTGTCTCCGCAAGCCCACAGGTCTCGGCCAGGTTCACGCGCACCCGCTCGATGATCTCCACGGCCGACTCGACGTTGGTCCGCGGCAGCGCGATGACGAACTCCTCGCCGCCCCATCGGGCGAAGATGTCCTCCACTCGCAACGCGCGTCGAACGGTCTCGGCGAACAGCCGCAGCGCGCGATCCCCGGCATCGTGGCCGTAGGTGTCGTTCAGCAGCTTGAAGTGGTCGAGGTCGGCCATCACGATCGCGAGGTCCTCGCCGTTGCCGAGCCGTCGTGAGATCTGGTCCTCACCGGAGCGCCGGTTGAGCAGACCGGTCAGGCTGTCGGTGCTGGCCTGCAGCTGCGCCTTCGCGAACGCACGCACGGTGCCGATGGCAGTGCCCACCTGACCTGCGAGCACCGACATGCGGTCGGCAGGCTCGGCGGCCGGCGGCGAACCGTCGGGGCCGGTGAGGTGCAGGACGCCCAACGAGCGACCCATGAAGGCGACCGGCACACACATCGCCGACCGCGCCTCACCGGCGCGATCGCGGAGGTGCGGGCAGGCGTTGACGGCGGTCGACGTGGTGAAGATCTGCGCGGTGGCCCGCTTGACGGCTGGGCACTCGAACGGCACGGCCACGTTGCAGCCGGCGGCGCCGACCAACGGGTTGACGACGCAGCGCGACAGGTGTGCGTCGCTCGAGTCGGCCAGCAGCAGCTCGGCGGAGTTCTCGGGAACGGCGGTGGCGAGCACGTGCTCGACCACGCGGGCGATCCCCTGCTCGTTCTCGGCCATCTCGAGCGCCTCGTGCAACTCGGTACCGAACCGCTGACGGCGAGCCTCACGCGACTCGGCGTCCTGCACCTCGTCGAGCAGGTGGCTCTCCCGTCGCAGCGTCTTGTCGAGCGGGCGGAACATGAACAGCGCCATCGCGACGAGCACCAGCGCCGCGGCGATCGAGAGGAGGTTGTTCGACCGTGCGAACTCGCGTAGTGCGTCCGTGGCGGCAGCCGACTCGGCCGAGTCCGCGAGCGCCCGATCCGTGATGCGAGTGCGGGTCACCCAGTCGAGTGCCAGCAGACCGAAGCCGACACCGACGCCCGCCACCCACCGAACGGTGAACCGATGGCGGAGCGCGCGCAGCTGTGCGCTGCGGTCGTGCACCTCGGTCGTCGTGGGGGAATGGTCCGGCACAGTGCATTCATCGGCAATTCCCGTCCGGAACTGAGCCATTCGTGCGTCGCCGCCGACCGGTTCGGTGTCACACCTGCGGAGTCGAGTCGGCGCGGAGATGTGCCTGCTCACCGTGGTGATCGAAGATCGTCAGCACCTCCACCGGCCCACCGAAGCCGGCGATCCAGTGCGGGGTCATGGTGTCGAACTCGGCCGCCTGACCAGCCTCCACCAGGTGCTCCCGCTCGCCGAGCAGCAGCCGCGCGGTGCCGGACAGCACGTAGAACCAGTCGCGCCCGGGGTGCACTCGCGGGTCGGGACGACGCTTCGACGCGGGGATGCGCATCTTGGCGACCGTGCGGCCGGACGGGTCGTTCGGTCGCGTGAGCGGCCAGAACACGATGCCATCGGTCGATGCGCTGCGGGCGGGCCGGATGACCACGTCGTCGCCGCTGTCCTCGGCGAGGATCTCGTCGACCGTGGTCTCCAACGCTCTGGCCAGCGCCGCGAGGTGGTCGATGGCCAGCCGCCGGTGCCCGGTCTCGATGCGACTGATGGTGGAGGCGCCGATATCGGACCGCCGCGCAAGGTCGTCGAGCGTCCAGCCGCGTGCGGTGCGGAGCGATCGCAGCCGGCGCCGTGCCACTGCCTCGAGTCGAGTGTCACCGTCTGTCGATTCTTGCTGCATCGGCAAGAGCGTATGCGCTTTCGGGACGAGATGCGTAGCGTGCGATCCATGGCATCCGACACACCGCACGACCACCACGACCATCAACGACACGATCACCAGCACGGCCACGTCCACATCGGCGAAGCCGAGTGGGCGGCACTGGCCGCCCACGCGGAACTGGAGGCAGAGGTGCTGCTGCAGTTCGTCACCGACGCCGTCGCGTGGGCCGGCGAGCTGCGCCACCCGAACGCGCCCCCGGTGCGCACCATCATCGACATCGGCAGCGGACCGGGCGTCGGCACCTGCGAGCTCGCCCGGTTGTTCCCCGAGGCCCACATCGTCGCCGTCGACGGCTCGACCGCGATGCTCAGCAACGCTCGCCGGCGAGCAGCCGACCACGGCGTGTCTGATCGCATCGACACGCACCTCGCCGAGCTTCCCGCCGGGCTGGAGACGATCGGGCGCGCCGATCTCATCTGGGCGTCGATGTCGCTGCACCACATCGGCGACGAGGTGGGGGTGATGCGCATGTTGCGCGACCATCTCGAACCGCACGGGCAGCTCGTGGTCACCGAGTTCGGCGACCCGATGCGACTGCTCCCCGACCAGGTCGACGTCGGCCGCCCGGGCCTCGCCGCCCGGCTCGACGCCGTCGCCGCCTCCTGGTTCGCCAGCATGCGCGCCGGGCTTCCCGGCACCGTGCCGTCCGAGGAGTTCCCCACCATGCTCGGTGCTGCCGGGTACGACGTGCACGGCTCGCACCTCGCTCGCGTGCACCTCCCCGCGCCGCTCACGCCGTCGGGGCGCCAGTTCGCACTCACCCAACTGCAGCGAGCGCGCGCTCAGTTCGCCGACCGCCTCGACCCCGACGACGCAGAGGCGCTCACCGTGCTCACCGACCCGGACCACCCGAGCAGCCTCCTGCACCGCGACGGCGTGTTCGTCGACGCCTCGCGGCGAGTGATGGTCGCCAGCCCCACGGAGGTGGAGTGATGACCGACTGGGACGTGCTGGTCGTCGGCCGCAGCTACGCCGGGCTGAGCGCGGCGCTGGTGCTGGGTCGCTCACGCCGGTCGGTGCTGGTCATCGGCAGCGGCGGGCCGCGCAACGAATCGGTGTTCCACGCGCACGGCCTCATCACCCGCGACGGAGCCGCACCCGCCGAGTTGATCGCGGCGGCGGAGAGCGAGCTCTCCAAGTACCCGACGGTCGAGCTGGTCGACGCGCGGGTCACCGACATCGCGTCGCTCGAGGGCGGAGGCGTGCGCTTCGGCTTCGGTGGCCACCGTTCCACCGCCGGCTCGGTGATCCTCGCCACCGGCGCCAACGACAACCCGCCCGACACGCCCGGCCTCGTCGAGCACTGGGGCCGCGGGGTGTTCACCTGCCCGTACTGCGACGGCTTCGAGCACGCCGACACGCATCTCGCCGTCACCGGCGCAGCGGCGTTCGCTCCGCACCTGGCGCGGGTGCTCACCGGCTGGAGCGACCGGATCACGGTGTTCCACGACGGCCTCGACGACGCCGAACGAACCGACCTGCTCGCGCACGGGGTGCACGTGGAGGAGCGAGCCGTCGCACGGGTGGTCGGCGACGGCAGCTCGGTCCGCGCGGTGCAGTTGGACGACGGCACCGACGTGCCGATCGGCGCACTGTTCCTCGCACAGCTGCCGGTTCCCAACAACGCACTCGCCGTGCAACTCGGATGCGCGGTCGACGACAACGGCCACGTGGTCACCGACGCGATGAAGTGCACCACCGTACCCGGCGTGTGGGCCGTCGGCGACGTGGCCAGCGCCCGTTCCAACATGGCGATGGGCATCGCCGACGGCGCCCTGGCAGCGTTCGCCTGCAACGCGATGCTCCTCGACAGGGCGTGGGCTGCGGGAACCTGACCCCTCCGACCCATTCAGGGTGGCGCCAACTAGGTTGGTCTGTTCATGAGTCCTGCCACGAAGCCCTCCCGCGCCGTGGCGCGACCCGCCGCCGTACTGTGGGACATGGACGGCACCATCGTCGACACCGAGCCCTACTGGATCGAGTGCGAGTACGCGCTGGTCGCCGAATTCGGCGGCGAATGGGACGACGAGAAGGCGCACTCGCTGGTCGGGCACGACCTCCGCGACTCCGCCGCGATCATCCGCGACCGGGGCGGGGTGCCACTGCCCATCGACGACATCGTCAACCGCCTGCTCGACGGCGTGATCGAGCGCGTCAACCGCCGGGTGCCGTGGCGTCCCGGCGCCCGCGAGCGACTGACCGACCTGCGCAAGGCAGGCGTGCCGTGCGCGCTGGTCACCATGAGCTGGAAACGCTTCGCCGATGCGGTGGTGAAGGCGCTCCCACCAGGGTCGTTCCAGGTGGTCATCACCGGCGACGAGGTCAGCCACGGCAAGCCACACCCGGAGCCGTACCTCGCCGCTGCCGACGCGCTGGGTGTACGCGCCAAGGACTGCGTCGCGATCGAGGACTCCCCCACCGGTGTACGCAGCGCGGTCGCCGCCGGCTGCCGCACGTTCGCCGTGCCGAACGTGGTCGACATCGAACCCGGACGCGGCTACACCGTGGTGCGCTCGCTGTTCGACCTCGACGACCAAGCCCTCGGTCTGTCGGCTCGCCGGCGCACCACGCGCGCACATCGGCGGCGGCGCACCGCTGCCGGTCTGCTCGCCGTCGGCGTGCTCGGCGCGGGTGTGGTGTACGCGGTCCGCGAGGGCAGCACACCGCCGCCGTACGACGACATCCCGATCAGCGCGTGGGCGCCGTACTGGGTGCTCCCCGAGGCGGTCGCCAGCGTCACGCAGCACGGCAGCACGCTGCACGAACTGTCGCCGTTCTGGTACTCCGCCACCGGCACCACCACCATCGAGTTCGACGCCGACTCGTCCGACGCACGGCCACAGCAGCTGATCACCGCCGCCCGCGAACGGGGAGCGAAGGTGCTGCCGTCCATCGTCGACGGCATGCCCGCCGGTGGCATGGCAGCCGTGCTCGCCGACCCCACCACCCGCACGCAGCACGTGAGCACCATCGTCGACCTCGTGCAACAAGGTGGGTTCGACGGCATCGACATCGACTACGAGCAGTTCGCATTCGCCGACGAGCGCGCCACGTGGGCCACCACCCGACCGAACTGGGTGGAGTTCATCGAGGAACTGGCCACCGCGCTCCACGCCGACGGTCTGCTGCTCACCGTCAGCATCCCGCCCATCTACGACGGCGACCGCAACTCGGAGAGTGGCTACTGGGTCTACGACTACGCCGCCATCGGCGAGCACGTCGATCGCATCCGCATCATGGGCTACGACTACTCGGTCGGCGAGGCCGGGCCCATCGCGCCCATCGACTGGGTGCGCGGTGCGGTGCGGGCGGCGAAGGACGCGGTCGACGACGACGACAAGCTGGTGCTCGGCGTGCCGCTGTACGGGCGAAACTGGGTCGTCGCCACCACCGGCACCTGTCCGGAGAGTGCCGAGGGCACCACCGCTGTCACGCAGGCCACGGTGGCCGACCTCGTCGACAAGCGCGGCGCCACGCCGGAGCACGACCCCGGCACGGCGGAGGCGAGCTTCCAATACCAGCTCGACGTGTCCGAGGGCGGGGTGTCGTGCACGCAGACGCGGCAGGTGCACTACGTCGACGCGACCGGTGCACGCGCCCGCGTCGACCTCGCCCGTGAGGAGCGCATCGGCGGCGTGGCCTTCTGGGCGCTCGGCTTCGACAGTCAGGACACGTGGGATGCGGTCACCGACGTCGCCCGTCCGCGCCCCACCGACACCGTTCTGGTCGACGACACCACCGGCTGATCGGGAATAGTTGCGCGCGCAATGATGTTCTCCTCGTCATGACCACGATCACCGTCCACCGAGCCGCCGAGCGGTTCCTCACCGACGCCGGCTGGCTGCACAGCCGCCACTCGTTCAACTTCGGTCCCCACTACTCCCCCGCGCACGAGGGCCACGGCCTGCTGCTCGTCAACAACGACGACGTCGTCGCACCCGGGCAGGGCTTCGGCACCCACGGCCACCGCGACATGGAGATCGTCACCTGGGTGCTCTCCGGTCGGTTGGAGCACAAGGACAGCGAAGGCAACCACGGCATCCTCTACCCCGGCCTCGCGCAGCGGATGAGCGCCGGTTCCGGCATCCGCCACAGCGAGTTCAACGCCAGCGCCGACGAGCCGGTGCACTTCCTGCAGATGTGGGTACCGCCCGACACGGCCGGCATCCAGCCCGGCTACGAGCAGCTCGACCTGAACGACGCGCTCGCTGCCGGTGGGCTCGTCCCCATCGCCAGCGGGCAGGGCCACGAGGGCGCCATTCGCATCCACCAGCGCGACGCGGTCCTGTGGGGCGGCCGGCTGCACGCCGGCGAAGTCGTCGACCTGCCCGTGGCCGCCCACGTGCACGTGTTCGTCGCGGTCGGCGACGGTTCACTCGCGGAAGTGGGCGCGCTCGGCACCGGCGATGCCGTACGCCTGCACGACGCCGGCCCGCTCGCCTTCACAGCGGGCCCAGAAGGTGCTGAACTGTCGGTATGGGCCACGGCGTAGACCAACAGCAGCGAGATGCACTCACGGCGCGGCGCGCCGAACTCGCGGCGCAGTACCTGCAACCGCGGGCGACGCGCCCTGCGTCGACCGCTCGCGGTGTGCACCACGCGGCGTTCCTGTGCAGCGACGTCGAGCGCACCATCAAGTTCTACGACGGCATGCTCGGCTTCCCGCTCGTCGAGATGTTCGAGAACCGCGATTACGAGGGCAGCACGCACTTCTTCTTCGACCTCGGCATCGGCAACTGCCTCGCCTACTTCGACCTGCCAGGTCTCGACCTCGGCGAGTACGCGGAGGTGCTCGGTGGCCACCACCACCTCGCCATCTCGATGGAGCCGTCACGCTGGGCAGCCGCCCGCGCCCGGCTCGACGAGCACGGCGTCGAGTACGCGCACGTCGACGGATCCTCGCTCTACTTCCGCGGGCCCGACGGAGAGCGGCTCGAGCTGATCAGCGATCCGCTCGGCGAGATGTACGGCCACCCGGTCGGCTGACCCACCGCTCGGCAGGGCGGCGTGTGACGCACGGCACTACGCTCCGCCGGATGGAGTTCCACTTCGCCACCATCTGGGAATCACTCGCCGACTCGTTCGCCGACCACACCGCCGTCGTGCACGGCGACCGCAGGTTCACCTGGAGCCAGTACGACGACCGTGCCGCCCGCATCGCAGGCGCCTACGACGCCGCCGGCCTGCGACCCGATTCGAAGATCGGGTTGTTCATGTACAACGGCAACGAGTACCTCGAGGCTCACTACGCCGCGTTCAAGATGCGCGGTGTGCCCATCAACGTCAACTACCGCTACATGGACGAAGAGCTGTGGTACCTGCTCGACAACTCCGACGCCGAGGCGCTGGTGTTCCACTCGTCGCTCGGCGACCGCGTGGAACGCGTGCGCGCACGGCTGCCCCAGCTGAAGCTGCTCATCGAGGTCGACGACGGCATGGCCGGGCAGGTGGCGCCCGCGCAGGCGTACGAAGAGGTCGTCGCCGCCCAGCAGCCCATGCCGCGCATCACGCGCGACGAGAACGACATCTACATGCTCTACACCGGCGGCACCACCGGCATGCCGAAGGGCGTGATGTACGACATGGGCGGCCTCACCCGCGCGTTCGCCTCGCTCGGGTTCCCGCTGCTGGGGCTCACCCCGCCCACGGAGGCGGCCAACCTCGCTCCGATGGTGCGCGACGTGGTGGAGGCGGGCGGGCGGCTCATCAGCATGCCGTGTGCTCCGCTGATGCACGGCACCGGCGTCTGGCTGGGCGCGATGATCCCGCAGCTCGGCGGCGCACAGGTGGTCACGCTGCAGAGCCGGTCGCTCGACCCCGACGAAGTGCTCCGCACCGCGCAGAACGAGGCGGTCACCAACATGACCATCGTCGGCGACGCGTTCGCGAAGCCGATCATCCGAGCGCTCGACGCCGCGGCAGCCGCCGGCACGCCGTACGACCTGTCGCAACTGAAGATGATCATCTCCTCCGGCGTGATGTGGACCGCCGAGGTGAAGGAGCAGCTGCTCGAGCGCATCGAGCACGTCATCCTGCTCGACGCCATCGGCTCGTCGGAAGGCTCGATGGGCAACAACATCTCGATGAAGGGCGTGCCGCCGTCCACCGCCAAGTTCACGCAGAACCCCACCACCAAGGTGTTCAAGGACGACGGCAGCGAGGTCACCCCCGGCAGCGACGAGGTGGGCATGGTCGCCGCCGGCGGCATGGTGCCACTCGGCTACTTCAAGGACGAAGCGAAGTCGGCGCGCACGTTCCGCACCATCGACGGCGTGCGCTACTCGTTCCCCGGCGACATGGCGATGGTCGGTGCCGACGGCTCGCTCATCCTGCTCGGCCGCGGCAGCCAGGTGATCAACTCCGGTGGCGAGAAGATCTTCCCGGAGGAGGTCGAGGAGGCCGTCAAGCGCGTCGCCGGCGTGCAGGACTGCCTGGTGGTCGGCCTCGACGACGAGAAGTTCGGCCAGGCCGTCACCGCGGTGGCCTCACTCGCCCCCGGCGCCAGTGTCACCGAGGCAGAGGTGATCGCCGGCGTGAAGCGCGATCTCGCCGCCTACAAGGCACCGAAGCGAGTGGTGTTCGTGCCCGAGGTGCCCCGCGCCCCCAACGGCAAGGCCGACTACACCACCACCAAGCAACTCGCCACCACCGCGCTTGCCGAGTGACGGTGGCGTCAGGCGCGGAGCTTGTCGTGGAAGAACTGGACGACTCTCGCCACGCTGGGTTCGTCTCGCTGCTCGGTGAGCACGGAGTGGTCGCGCTTGGTGGAACTGGGCAGTTCCACGGCGATGAACGCGTCGCCCAACAGTTCGCGCAGTGAGTCGAAGCGGGTGCCGACGAGTGGGTCGCCGGTGAACCGCAGCCCGAGCACCTGACACCCTTCCGCCGCGCGGCGCGCCACCGTGAGCGCGTCGTCGGGCGACAGGTTGAGATCCGCGCGTCGTGAGGCGCCACCCGCGGCGAACGGCAGCGACGGCTGGCTGAGCACCGGCGCCACCATGATGTCGTCGACCATCATCGCCAGCGCGAAGCCACCGCTGAAGCACATGCCCACGGCGCCCACTCCGGGACCGCCGACCTCCGCGTGCAGGTTGCGGGCCAGGGCGCGCAACCAACCGATGATGGGCGAGGTCTGGTCGAGCGCCCAGTGCGTGAACTCACGGGCGATGCACACCTTCACCATCGACTGGGCGACGTACGCATTGCTGACTTCTTTGCCGGGAGTGCCGACCAGCGACGGCATCAGCACCGTGAAGCCTTCGGCCACGAGGTCGTTCGCGAACGCGGCGACCGCCGGCGTGATGCCCGGTATCTCGTGCACGACCACCACACCCGGGCCGGTGCCGCGGCGGTACACGTCGCGCGTGTAGCCGGCCGCGGTGAACTCGCTGTGCTCCCAGCCCTGCAGCACGGGCGGCACCTTCGCGTCGGCGGGCGTCTTCGTCACGACAGCTTCCGCATCGCTTCCAGCGCCCGCTCGGCGAGCGCCTCGGTGCCGGTCTTGAAGCCGTCGAGGTCGACGCCTTCCTGCGTGCCCATCGCCCCGTGCAGGAAGCGCGAGTACACCCCCTCGCTGATGACGGCCAACCGCCAGCAGCTGAATGCGACGTAGTAGCCGATGCCGCTGAGGTCGCGCCCGGTCCGCGTCGCGTAGCGATCGAGCAGTTCGGCGTAGCGCGGGAAGCCACCGGCCGGGGTGGGGTCGTTCGACCGGATGTTGGCGGCTTCGCCGTCGAACCAGTACACGCCCAGGTAGCCGACGTCGGCGAGCGGGTCGCCGAGCGTGCACAGCTCCCAGTCGAGCACGGCCGCCACTCGGCCGGCCTGCACGTCGACCAGGCAGTTGCCGAACCGGTAGTCGCCGTGCGCGATCGACACGCCGTGCTGCTGCGGCAGTCGCTCGCGCAGTCGCCGCGCCACTTCGTCGATGGCCGGCAGCTCGCGGGTCTTCGATTGCTCCCACTGGGTGCTCCAGCGCTTCACCTGGCGCTCCACGTAGCCCTCGCGCTTGGCCAGGTCGCCGAGGCCAACCTCGTCGACGTCGACCGCGTGAAGGTCGGCGAGCACGTCGATGAGGTGCTCGCTGGCGGTGACGCGCAGATCGTACGGCAGCGCGGCAGCCTTGTCGGGGCTGTCGAGCACGACGCCGGCCACGTAGCCCATCACGTAGAAGGGGGCACCGTTCACCGACTCGTCGGTGCACACACCCAGCGCCGGCGGCACCGGCACGCTGGTGCGACCGACGGCGGCGATGATGCGGTGCTCACGGGCCATGTCGTGCGCTGTGGCCAGCACGTGGCCGAGCGGCGGCCGGCGCAGCACGAAGCAGGTGCCGTCGGCGCCGGTGACCTTGAAGGTGAGGTTGGACCTGCCACCCGCGATGAGATCGAAGGTGAACGGCGCGACCGCGCCCGGGATGTTGCTGACCAGCCACTGCGTGACCGGTTCGATGGAGATGCCCTGCACGAGGTGGACCGTAGTCCGCGAGGGCAGCCGTGACTCAGCCGGGTCGGCCGACGCCGACCACCTTGCCCCAGTTGACGGTGGAGATCTTGACGACGTCGCCGGTCTGCGGTGCGTGAATGAGTTGTCCGTTGCCGATGTAGATGCCGACGTGCCCGATCGGCGAGTAGTAGAAGATGAGGTCGCCGGGCTGCGCCTCGGTCTTGGAGACGTGCGGCACGCTGGCGTACTGCGCACGACTCTGGTGCGGCAACGACACGCCGGCACGGCCCCATGCGTACTTGGTGAGGCCGGAGCAGTCGAAGTTGACGCCGGGCGACGAGGTGGCGTACTTGTAGGGAACGCCGAGCTGGCTGTACGCAGCAGCGACCGCGGTGCCCGCCTTGCCGGAGACGGGCGGTGCCGCAGGCGTGGGTGCCGGAGCCGGTGTGGGGGCGGGAGTGGAGCCGCCACCGCCGGAACCCGACCCGGAGCCGCCGGTGTTGCCGCCTCCGCCGCGCGGGGTGGTGGTTCCGCCGCCGACGTTGCCGTTGTTCCCAGTGTTGGCGTTGTTGTTCGCCGCCGCTGCAGCGGCGGCAGCAGCAGCTTCTTCGGCTGCACGAGCGGCTGCAGCGGCGGCTCGGCGCTCTTCCTCGGCCTGCAGGCGAGCATCGCCGAGCTCGGCGCGAGCTTCCGCCTCCTTGACGACGTAGGCCTCTTCCAGCGCTTGGAAGTCGGTGCGCTGCTGCTCGAGCGTCGCGATCAGCGACGCCGCTTCCTGCTGCTTCTGGTCGAGGGAGGCTCGCTCGTCGGCGAGCTCGTCGACCAGGTACTGCAGGCGGTCGATGTCGCCTTCGCCGGTGTCGATGGCCACCAGGCCCAGGGCCGCGCGCTGTTCGGCCTGGCTGTAGGTGTCGGCGTCGGAGAAGATGGGGCTGAGGCCGAGCGAGTCGCCGGAGGTGAAGCGGTCGACCGCGATCTGCTGCAGTGCGGACTCGACGCCACCCAGTTCGAGCGACAGTTCGTCGACACGAGCCTGCGACGCCTGGATCTCGACGGCGAGCTCTTCCTGGCGGTCGAGGGCCACACCGTAGTCGCGGTCGATCTGGTCGAGCTGGTTGCGCAGGTTGTCGAGGTCTTCGAGCACCTGTTCGACCTTGCGCTCCGCCTCGTCGACTCCGCCGGCCTGCACCGTGAGCGGTGCGGCGAGGAAACTGACCACGAGGGTGGACGCGGCGAGCACTGTACGGATCGAGGGGCGGGAGGACATGACGAGCGACAGGCTAGCAATGTTACGAATGCATTGCGAACCGGGCAGACGAATGACACATCGTGACGATCCCGCCGACTCGCCGGCCTGTTCCCATTCGCCTATTCCCACTCGATGGTGCCCGGCGGCTTGCTGGTGATGTCGTACACCACCCGGTTGACACCGCTGACCTCGTTGATGATGCGGTTCGACATCGTCTCGAGCAGGTCGTAGGGCAGCCGCGCCCAGTCGGCGGTCATCGCGTCGTCGCTGGTGACCGCGCGGATGATGATGGGGTGGGCGTAGGTGCGTTCGTCGCCCATCACGCCCACCGACCGCACGTCGGCGGCGAGCACGGCGAAGCTCTGCCACAGCTCGCGCTCGAGACCGGCCTTGTGGATCTCGTCGCGCACGATGGCGTCGGCGTGTTGCAGCGTGGTGACCCGCTCCGGGGTGACCTCGCCCAGGATGCGCACACCGAGGCCGGGCCCGGGGAACGGCTGGCGCAACACGATCTCGTCGGGCAGCCCGAGCTCCTTGCCCAGCTTGCGAACTTCGTCCTTGAACAGGTCGCGCAGCGGCTCGACCAGCTTCAGCGTCATGTCGTCGGGCAGGCCCCCGACGTTGTGGTGGCTCTTGATCACCGAGGCGGTGCCGTCGCTGCCGCCGCTCTCGATGACATCGGGGTACAGCGTGCCCTGCACCAGGTACTCGGCATCGCTGAGCCCGCCGGTGTGCTCCTCGAAGATGCGCACGAACAGCTCGCCGATCACCTTGCGCTTCGCCTCCGGCTCCACGACGCCGGCCAGCTTCTCGAAGTAACGGGGGCCGGCGCTCACGTGGATGAGCTCGATGCCCATGTTGCGCTTGAACGTCTCGACCACCTGGTCGCTCTCGTTCAGCCGCATCAGGCCGGTGTCGACGTAGATGCACACCAGCTGGTGACCGATGGCCTTGTGCACGAGCGCCGCGGCCACGGCCGAGTCGACGCCGCCGCTGAGGGCGCAGATCACCCGGCCGCTGCCCACCTGCGCGCGCACCGCGGCGACCTGCTCGTCGATGATCGACCCCATGGTCCAGTTCGGTTCGCAGCCCGCCAGGTCGTGCAGGAAGTGCTGCAGCACCGCCATGCCGTTGGGCGTGTGCACCACCTCCGGGTGCCACTGCACACCCCAGATCTTGCGGCCCGGATGCTCCATCGCGGCGACGGGCGCGTCGGGCGTGGAGGCCGTGGCCACGAAGCCCGCGGGCACCTCGGTGACCGCGTCGAAGTGGCTCATCCACACGTCCTGCTCGGCCGGCAGATCGGCCAGCAGCGTGCCCCCGTCGCCGGTGAGCGTGGCCTTCGCGCGGCCGTACTCGCCACGCATGCCGCGACCGACGGTGCCACCGAGCTGTTGTGCGATGAGCTGCACGCCGTAGCAGATGCCGAGGATGGGGACGCCCAGGTCGTAGATGGCCGGGTCGAGTGACGGCGCGCCGTCGACGTGCACGCTCTTCGGGCCGCCCGACAGGATGATGGCCGACGGTTCCTTGGCGGCCAGCTCGGCCGCGGTGATGCGGTGCGGCACGATCTCGGAATAGACGTTGAGCTCACGCACCCGCCGAGCGATCAGCTGCGCGTACTGCGCTCCGAAGTCGACCACCAACACCGTGTGTGTGCGTTGCACCATTCCAGCGATGGTAGGGGGTGACCGTGCTGCGCGCCCACATTCACACCGGCACGCGGTGCGAATCGCACCAACCGGTGCGACGATGTGCGCCATGACCCGGATGCCGCGCCCGTTCGCCGTGCTCGCCATCGCCGTCGTCGGCGGGCTCACCGTGCTCGCCGGCTGCAGTGGCGACAACCCCTACCAGGCGGCGGAGTCGGCCAACAGCCCGGCCACCGGGCAGTCGGCCACCGTCGACACGACCGGTACCGGCATCGGCGACAACGAGTTCCTGCCCGACGAGAACCTCAGTTCGTGCGTCGGCACCGTGCAGCGACCCGACTGCGGGTCGAAGAGCAAGGGCGGCTGGCGCATGTACCTCACCTTCGCCGTGCTGATGAGCGGCATGGGGTTCATCGGGTGGCGCATCACGCGCAGCGTGCGGGCGCGCGACGCGGTGATGAACCAGGTCGACGAGCCCGCGCCCGAGCCCGTGGCCGGCTCGCCTCGCGACTGAGACCGTCCCGCTCGCGCCTGGTCGGCGTGTGTTTGACTGGTGCGATGACACGCAGAGTGTTGCTCCTCTCACTCGCGCTGCTGGGGGCCGCGGCATGCAGCAGCGACGCCAGCGAGCGCCTCGACGCATCCGGCTCCACCACCGGAGCCTCGACCACGGAACTGTCCACGTCGACCTCGACCTCGACCGCGGCCGACTCCACCACCAGCCTGGCCGACACCACCACCAGCGCCGCCGCCGCCGAGACAACGGCCGCTCCCGCAACGGCCGCTCCTGCGACGGCCGCGCCGGCCACCGCGCCACCGGCAACGGCAGCGCCGACAACGGTGCCGTGCCGGGTGGTCACCATCAACGACACCATGCGCCGTGGCGACTGCGGCGACGGCGTCGTGTTCCTGCAGGAGCGCCTCACCCTGCTCGGCTTCCCGGCGGCCGCCGACGGTCGCTTCGGGGCCGGCACCGAGACCGCGGTGAAGAACTTCCAGACCTCGCGGGGCCTCGTCGCCGACGGCGTCGTCGGTCCGGCCACCTGGGAGAAGCTGGTCGAAGGTGGCATCGGCGACTGACGGTCGCCGAGCCGGTCAGCTGGCCGCGAGCAGGTCGCTGCAGAACGCGACGGTGCCGCTGGTGAGTGCGTGCGGTGCTTCCCACGGCACGAAGTGACCGCAGTCGCGCAGCAGGAACGGGCCGACGTGGTTCGGGAACACCAGCGCCGCCATGCGGTCGAACGCGGGATAGATGACGTGGTCGCTCGGGCCGTACAGCAGCAACGTACGGGTGGTCTCGTTCTTGGCCAGCAGCGACGGCTCCGAGCGGGCCGCTGGGTCGAAGACGCTCTCGTAGCCGCCGAAGCTCGCGCGCAGCGAGGCCGCGTCGCCGAACGGCTCGGTGTGGAAGTCGACCTCCCCCGGTGCAGCGAACGCGCCGGGGTGCGCCCAGAACCTGCTGCCGTAGAACGTGGCGATGTAGCGGCGGCGCTGGTCGGTGGTGGTCAGCTCGGCGGCGAGGCCGTCGGGATCGGTGCCCTGGCGCAGGAAGTAGTCGGCGGCCTCGGCCGCCGGTCGGGTGCCCGTGAGTCCCGCCATCTCGTCCTTCAGGTACGGCAACGGCGAGTTGAACAGCACCATCCGATCCACCCACTCGGGATGGCGCAGCGCCAGGTCCTGGATGACAGGGCCACCGAGGTCGCCTCCGAGCAGCACCACACGTTCGTGTCCGAGGTGGTCGTGCACCAACGAGTAGAGGTCGTGGCTGTGGCTGGCCACGTCGTGGAAGCCGTCGGGGCCGAGCGCACTGTCGCCGAACCCGCGCAGGTCCGGCACGATCACCTCGAACCCGGCCGCGGCCAGCGGCTGGATCACCTTCCAGAACACGCGCTTGGATTCCGGCCACCCGTGCACGCAGACGAGCGGCACACCGCCCACCCCTTCGCGCACGTACGCCTGTGCGAAGCCACGCGGCGATGCGTGGTGCACCTGGAAGCGAGCGGGATCGATGTGCGCGGCCGTCATGGCGCGCACCGTACCCGGTGAGGTGATCAGCGGGCGACGCCCGCCCACCACCTGTCGATCGCGGCGACGAGCGCGTCGGGCTGGGTCACGCTCGGCACGTGTCCGGCGCCGGGCAGCACCTCGAGTGTGCTGCCCGGGATGGTGCCGGCGACGAAGTGGGCGGCCTGGACGGGCACGATGGCATCGAGCTCGCCGTGCACCACCAACGTCGGCACGTCGATGGCGGCGTAGTCGGGCCGCAACGCTGCGGCGATGTGCGACTCGCGCATCTGTGCGGCGGCCGCCGGATCCGCGCGCAGCAGGATCTGCTCACCCCACCGGCGCAGGTGCTCGCTGTCGGGTTCCGGCACGCAGGCGGCCACGAAGGCCTTCACGTAGGCGGGGAAGTCGGCGAGCATCTGTGCGCGCTCGTTCGGGTCCACCGCGCCGTCGGTGAACGGCACTCCGTCGACCAGCACCAGGCCCTCGAACCGCGACGGGTCGCGCAGCACCGCCATGGTGGCGGTGAGCGCACCCAGCGACTCGCCGGCGAGCACGCAGCGCTCGATCTCGTAGTGGTCGAGCACCGCGAACACGTCGTCGACGAGTGCCTCGGGAGTGATCGACTCCGCCGGGAACGTCGACGCTCCGGCGCCGCGATGGTCGTACGACACGCATCGCCAGTTCGCCTGCAGCCGCTGGAACGGCTCCTGCCACAGCTCCCACGAACCGACCCATCCGCCGTGGGCGACGAACGTGGTCGGCCCGCTGCCGAAGTCGACTGCGTGGAGAAGATGACCGTTGACCGGAAGGAAGCTCATGACCTCTCCATACGTCGCTGCACGTCGGGTCGGTTCTCGGAGCGTCCGTCGACGGCCGTTAGCGTACGCGACGTGACTCCCGACGACTTCCGTACGCACGGCCATGCGCTCATCGACTGGATCGCCGAGTACCTGGAGGGCGTCGAGCAGTACCCCGTGGAGAGCCAAGTGGAACCGGGCGACGTGCGGGCCGCACTGCCGGAGCACCCACCCACCGACATCGAGCCGTTCGCGGCCGTGCTCGCCGACCTCGATCGCGTGGTCGTGCCGGGCCTCACGCACTGGCAGCACCCGTCGTTCTTCGCGTACTTCCCGGGCAACTCCAGCTATCCGGCCATCCTCGGCGAGCTGGCCGCCGCCGGTCTCGGTGTGCAGGGCATGAGCTGGGTCACCAGCCCTGCCTGCACCGAGGTGGAGAC
>JAUXQB010000329.1 GCA_030685215.1 Actinomycetota bacterium | reverse complement strand
GGTCCCGGTGGCGCGCCCGCGCCCGTCGGCCGCAGCATCCCGCCGCCGCCCCGACGCCCGCCGCTCAGCGGCACCGGCAAGCCGATCCCGCCGCCGCCCGGCGGTCTGCGCCCCGGCGGTCCCGGTGCTCGCCCCGGCGCGCCCGGCGGTCCGGGTGCACGTCCCGGTGGCGGCTACAGCGCTCGTCCCGGTGGCCCTGGCGGCCCGCGCCCCGGTGGCCCGGGTGCACGTCCCGGTTTCGCTCCTCGCCCCGGTGGTCCCGGCGGCGCACGCCCCGGCTTCGCCGGTGCTCGTCCCGGTGGCCCTGGTGGCCCCGGCGGTGGGCCTGGTGGCGGTCCCGGTGCACGTCCCGGCGGTGGTGGCGGTCCTCGCCCCAACGGCCAGCGTCGTGCCCCGCGCAAGAAGAGTCGTGCTCGTCGTCGTCGCGACTTCGACGAGATGCAGCCGAACTACAACAGCAGCTACACCGCCACCAACGCGCCGGTACCGGAAGGCACCATCATCGTCGAGCGTGGCGTGTCGGCCCAGGAGTTCGCTCCCAAGCTGAACCGCACCGCTGCCGACGTCATCCGGTTCCTGCTGCAGAACGGCGAGATGGTCACCGCCACGATGACCCTCACCGACGAGCAGATGGAACTGTTCGCGCTCGAGGTCAACGCCGACCTGTTGCTGGTCGAGCCCGGCCAGCAGGAAGAGCTGGAGCTGCAGGCGTTGTTCGACGACAGCGACGACGACGACGAGTCGCTGCAGGTGCTGCGCGCACCGGTCATCACCGTCATGGGTCACGTCGACCACGGCAAGACCACGCTGCTCGACAAGATCCGCAACGCCAACGTGGTGTCCGGCGAGGCCGGTGGCATCACGCAGCACATCGGTGCCTACATGGTCGACGTCGACGGTCGCAAGATCACCGTCCTCGACACCCCCCGCCACGCGGCCGTCACCAAGATGCGTGCCCGTGGTGCGCAGGTCACCGACATCGTGGTGCTCATGGTGGCCGCCGACGACGGTGTCATGCCGCAGACCATCGAGGCCATCAACCACGCTCGCGCCGCTGAGGTGCCCATCGTGGTGGCGTTGAACAAGATCGACAAGGAGAACGCCGACGTGCAGCGAGTGCTGTCGCAGCTCTCCGAGCACGAGCTCGTTCCCGAGAGCTGGGGCGGCGACACCATCGTCGTCGAGATGTCGGCGCAGCAGAACCTCGGCATCGACGACCTGCTCGAGCAGCTCGCCGCCGTCGCCGAAGTGGAAGAGCTCACCGCCAACCCCACCGGCCGCGCCAAGGGCGTGGTGCTGGAAGCCAACCTCGACATCGGTCGTGGCCCGGTGGCCACCATCCTCGTCGACAAGGGCGAGCTGAAGGTCGGCGACCCCATCGTCGCCGGCGCCGCATGGGGCCGTGTCCGCGCCATGATCAACGACAAGGGCGAGCAGGTGAAGTCGGCCGGCCCCAGCACTCCTGTGCAGGTGCTCGGTCTGCAGAGCGTGCCCAACGCGGGCGACGAGTTCCGCTCGTCGGAGACCGAGAAGACGGCCCGCACCGTGGCCGAAGCCCGCGAGCAGCGCTACCGCCTGAAGGCGCAGCGCGGCGATGCCCGCCTCAGCACCGGCGTCAAGCTGGAAGACATCTTCAACTCCATCCAGGCCGGCGAGGTCGCCACCCTCAACATCGTGTTGAAGGCCGACGTGCAGGGTTCCCTGGAAGCCGTCACCGAGTCGTTGCGCCGTCTGGAGCGCGACGAGGTGAAGCTGGCGTTCGTGCACCGTGCGGTGGGCGGCATCACCGAGAACGACATCAGCCTGGCGGCCACCACCAACGCCACGCTCATCGGCTTCAACGTGCGCCCGGATCGCAAGGCTCGCGAGATGGCCGACTCCGAGGGTGTGGAGATCCGCACCTACGAGATCATCTACAAGCTGCTCGAAGACATCGAGCGGGCGATGGTCGGCATGCTCGCCCCGGAGTACGAGGAAGTGGTCACCGGCGAAGCCGAGGTCCGCGAAGTCTTCCGTGTGCCTCGCATCGGTGGCATCGCCGGTTGCATGGTGCTCAGCGGTCAGATCACTCGTGGCTCGAAGGTTCGCTTCCTCCGCGACGGCACCATCATCTGGAAGGGCGCCATCACGTCGCTCAAGCGTTTCAAGGACGATGCGCGCGAGGTCCGCGAGGGCTTCGAGTGCGGTATCGGCCTCAGCGACTTCCAGGATCTGAAGCCTGGCGACCTCATCGAGACCTACGAAGAGCGCGAGATCGCTCGCGTCTGACCGCCGATGTCCGACCCCAGATAACGTCGGCTCATGGCTGATCTCGAGTTCTTCTTCGACCCGGTGTGCCCGTGGGCATGGATCACTTCACGCTGGGTCGTGGAAGTGCAGCAGCAACGCGACTACGACGTGCAGTGGCGTTTCATCTCGTTGAAGGTGATCAACCAGGACCTCACGGCCGACTGGTACACGCCGAACTATCGGGCCGCGCACATGGCCGGCCTCTACGCGCACCGCGTGTGCGACGAGGTGCGCATGAAGTACGGCAACGCCGAAGTGGCAGCGCTGTACACCGCGCTCGGCACCGCGTTCCATCGCGACCAGCGGCGAACCGCCATCAACGACGACCCCGTGGGGTTCATGTCCGAGATGCTGGTCGCCGTCGACCTCCCCACCGAACTGGCGGCGCACGCGCTCGACGAGTCGCACGACGCGTTCATCGCAGAGGAGACCGAGCTCGCGTTCGCCCGCACCGGCCGCGACGTGGGCACGCCCATCATCACGTTCCGTCCCGGTCGGGCCGACGAGGCCAGCTTCTTCGGGCCGGTCATCTCCACCATCCCGCGCGGCGAGGAAGCCACACGGTTGTGGGATGCCATCGAGCTCATCGCGACCAGCAGCGGCATGTCCGAGCTGAAGCGCTCGAACCGCGCGGCGCCGCAGTTCGACTGACGCCGCAAAACCCGGCAACGCCCGCGAGCGGCGTCGGTAGGGTGGACGCATGTTCGTCTTGGCCCTGCAGATCGATCTGCACATCGGCCACGCCCACTCGCTCAAGGACAAGCGGGGCGTGGTACGCCCCATCCTCGACGGCGCCCGGCACCGCTTCGGTGTCGCCGCTGCCGAGGTCGACCACCAGCAACTCTGGCAGCGGAGCAGCCTCGGCTTCTCGGCGGTCGGAAGCACCCAACAGCACACCACGGAAGTGATCGACGAGGTCAGCCGCTTCGTCTGGTCGTTCCCGGAAGTGGAAGTGCTGCAAGAAGAAAGGTCGTGGCTCTCATGAGTAAGCCCCGCCGCCCTGCGGCTCCCACGAATCATCGTTACCCACGAGAAGCTCGGCTGAGCACGTCGTTGCGCGAGGTCATCGCCGACGAGCTCACGCGCATCGACGACGAGCGCCTGTCGCTGGTCACGGTCACCTCCATCGACGTCGACCCGGAGATGAACCGGGCCATCGTGTACTTCGACTCGCTGATGGGGGAGGACGGCGACCCGTCCATCCTCGCCGCGCTCGCCGAGCACCGAGTGCGCATCCAGAGCTCGGTCGCCCGCCAGATCCGATCGAAGAAGACCCCGATCCTGTCGTTCAAGGCCGACGACTCCATCCGAGCCGCGGAGCGCATCGAGCGCATCCTGCACGACAGCGCCACGCTGCCCGAACGGCCTCCGTCGCCCGACGAACCGTACGAGCAGTCACCCGAGGCCGTGGCACCGCACGACCTGCCGGCCGAGAGCTGATGGCCCGGCGCAAGCCGCCCACCGTGCACGGCCTGGCCGTGGTCGACAAGCCAGCGGGGGTCACCAGCCACGACGTGGTGGGCATGCTGCGGCGTCGCCTGCAGGAGCGGCAGGTCGGTCATGCCGGCACGCTCGACCCCGATGCCACCGGCGTGCTGTTGGTGGGTGTCGGTCGTTCGACGCGTCTGCTCCGATTCCTCACCGACCTGGGCAAGACCTACACCGCCGACATCGTGTTCGGCACCACCACCGACTCGCTCGACTCCACCGGAGTGGTCACCGGCACGTTCGACATGAGCGACCTCAGCCCGTCGACCGTGCAGGCCGCGGTGGCGGAGCACCTCACCGGGCCCATCCTGCAGATCCCGCCGATGGTGAGCGCGGTGAAGATCGACGGCAAGCGGCTGCACGAGCTCGCTCGCGAGGGCATCGAAGTGGAGCGTGCGCCGCGGCCGGTCACCATCCACCACTTCCGCATCGAGCCCACCGACGACCCACTCGTCTACACGGCCGAGGTGAAGTGCTCGAAGGGCACCTACATCCGCACGCTCGCCGACGACCTCGGCCGGCTGTGCGGTGGCGGCGCGCACTTGCGCAACCTGCGCCGCACCGCGGTGGGCAGCTTCACCGCCGACGAGGCCCGAGGCCCCGACGAGGTGGAGTTGCTCACGCTGCCGGAGGCGATGCGCGACTATCCCCACGTGCACGTGTCCGCCGACGTGGCCGCGCTGGTCGGCAACGGGCGAGTGCTGTCGCGAGCCGAGGTCGGGTTCGACGGCGCAGGGCCCTGGGCCGTCATCGGCCCCGATGGTTCGCTGCTGGCGATGTACGAAGCCGTCAACGACGCGATCGCGAAGCCGGCCGTCGTCATCGCCTGAGCAGGCCTGTCCGGGGACGGTGGTCGGCTGGCACTCAGGTGACGGGTCGCGGAGCGGACTCCTCTCAAGCCCAGCGACAACTTTTGCGGCACTTGGTGCAGGGAAAGTTGTCGCTGACCGAAACGATGTGCCACCGAGCTGGACTGCCCGACCCGACGCCGGGGCCGAGGCAAGCCACGGCGGAGGCGGGCGGCGGCTCGGGCGCTGCACGCAAGGTGCCATCTCCTTCCTGGAGCCGATGACAACGTTGGTTGCGCGCCGGCGCAACCAACGTTGTCGCTCTTCCGGTGCGTGTTGGTGGCTGCGAACGTTCGACCTGTTACGGCCGGGGGCGTCCGACGGTCCGACCATCCGAGTGCCAGGCGCACCGGCGTGGTGCCGCTCCCACTCGGGTCGACCGCGACGCCACGACCCGGACTGCCCCGACCTCGTCGAGCCGATGCAAGCCGCGGCGGCAACCGCCGGCGGTGACCAGCGAACGTTCTACCTGCCACATACAACGACGAAGCCCGTCATCCGTGTGCCAGCCGTCCATCCGAGTGCCAGACGCATCCCCGTCGGGCCGCTCCCACTCGGATGGCACTCGACGCCGCGGAGGGCTGAGCCGGCGGGGTAGTGGGCGCGAGCGGGCGCACCGCTAGCGTTGCGCCGTGCGAGTCGTCACCGATCTCAGCAGTTCACCATGGCCCGGCGAACGCACGGTCATCACCATCGGCGCCTACGACGGCGTGCACCGTGGGCATCAGGCGGTCATCGCCGAGGTTCGCCGGCGTGCCGAGGCCAGCGGCGCGCGCAGCGCGGTGGTCACGTTCGATCGTCACCCGGCCTCGGTGGTGCGCCCCGAGAACGCACCGCGGCTGCTCACCGATCTCGATCAGAAGCTCGAGCTGCTCGCTGCCACCGGCATCGACGCCACCGTGGTGGTTCGGTTCGACGAGGAGCAGTCGCGTGAGGACCCGTCGAGGTTCGCACAACGCGTGCTCGTCGACTGCCTGGCTGTGTCGGCCGTGGTCGTCGGCGACGACTTCCACTTCGGTCACGGCCGCGAAGGCAACGTGAGCACGCTGCGCGAGCTGGGCGCCATCCGCGACTTCGAGGTGCTGCCGCTCGAACTGGTCGGCCGCAACGACGGGCCCGACGAACCGATCAGTTCCACCGCCATCCGCCGCGCGATGGCGGGCGGCCAGGTCGAGCTCGCGGCCACGCTGCTCGGGCACGCCTTCGAGGCTCGCGGCATCGTGGTGCAGGGCGACCAGCGCGGGCGCCTGCTGGGCTTCCCCACGGCCAACGTGGAAGTGCCCATCGCCATCTGCCTGCCCGCCGACGGCGTGTACGCCGGCTGGTACCTCCGGCCCGACGGCAGCCGACACGCCTGTGCCATCAACCTCGGCCGGCGCCCCACGTTCTACGAGCACGCCGAGCACTCGCTGCTGGAAGCACACCTGCTCGACTTCAGCGGCGACCTCTACGGCGAGGCCGCCCGCGTGGAGTTCACCCACTTCCTGCGCAGCGAGCGCAAGTTCGACGGCATCGACGCATTGATCGGTCAGTTGAAGAACGACATCGACCACGCACGCACCGTGCTGGCCGACTGACGCGGCGCTACTCGGCCGGCCAGATGAGGGTGCCGTCGTCGGCGTACACGCCGTCGAGCACCGAGGCATCGACCATCGACTCGATGACCGGCACGACGCCACCGAACAGTCCGACCGCGGCGTACGCGGTGACCTCGTCGGTGAGCAGGTCCATCAGCGGGAGACCCAACGGGGTCTCCGGCGTGGCCGTCTCGCCGACCAGTTGCGACTCGACACCCCAGCGCGCGATCTCGCCCTCGGGCGACAGGAACAGTGCGTTGCCGTTCGCGTTGATGGCGTCGACCGCGATCTGCGCCGCAGCCTCCGGGTCGTCGATGGCATCGGCGAGGCCGCGCATGCTGGCGCGCATGAAGTCCTGCGCGGCCGTCGGGTGCTCCTGCAGGAACGTGAGGTTGGTGTACAGCACGCCGAAGCTGCCCGGGATGCCGAACTCGCTCGGGTCGTAGAGCTTGAACGGCACGTCGGCCGCCTCCAGCTGCAGCGGCTCGTTGCTCTTGTAACCGGGGAAGCCGACGATGTCGGGCACCTCGATGTGCACCAGCGGGTCGAAGCCCTCCAGCAGCACGGTGGTGTAGTCCTCCTCCGCGACGAAGCCCTGCGCGGCGAGCATGGCCCGCACCGACGGGGTGAGCTCGCCCTTCACGCCGATGGTGGTGCCCTCGACGTCGGCGATGGTGGGCACCTCACCGTCCTTGGTGATGAGCGCATCGATGCCGGTGCGGCCCTCGACGGCGAGGGCGACGAACCCGGCATCGTTGGCGCCGGCGAAGTCGACCATCTCGCTGAACGAGCCACCCGAGGAGAACTGCGCGTCGTTGGCCGCGATGAGCGGGTAGTTCTGCACCGAGAAACTGGCGGTGAGCTCGACGTCGAGACACAGCTCGTCGAAGTAGCCCTTCGACTCGGCGACGAGCACGTCGACGATGGACGCAGAGGCCGCGAAGTCGAAGCTGGACAGGTAGGTGATGGTGCCCGCGGCCTTGTTGGCCTCGCATCGATCGGCGGGGAACGGCTTGCCGGCCTCCACGTCGAGGGCCGGTGGCACCGAATCGCCCGGAACCGAATCGGTGCCGACATTGGCGATGGTGGTGGGGGCGGGGCTGCCGATGGTGGCGTCGTCGCCACTACAGGCTGCGGCGAGCACGACGGCGACCATGGTGAGGCCAACGGCCCGACGGCGAGACATGGGGGAGGAGCCTACCAATGCCCCTTCCCTGGCGGCCGTATGTTCGGGTGCGCGCGGTTCAGGGTGCGATGGTGTCGAACAGGGCCAGCACGTTGGCGGTGCCCACGCCGACTCGGTGACCGGTGCGCGAGATGAAGCCGAGCTGCACGCCGGTGGCCGGATCGTCGGCGGCGAAGAACTGCTCGTGGCCGTCGGCGTCGACGGTGACGTCGGTGAGCAGTGGGGCGCCGCTGTCGGCCAGGCACAGGCGGGCGTAGCCGGCGTTGAGCACCTCGATCGACACGTGCTGCACTCCGGCGCCGCGAGTGGCGAGGTAGCGGGCCACCGCCGGCGACGCCTGCGCGCCGACGAACACGAACGTGACACCACCCGCGGCCACCGCACGGATGCCCGGGCGCGGATCGGCGAGCGTCAGCTCGTGGAAGCCGAAGCGCTGGGTCATCGACGCCATCGCGCCCTCGAGGTCGAGCACGGCGACCACCACGTGGTCGACCCGGCTGGCGACCGTGTCGACCCCCGACCGGTCGGCGTGCGCGGCCTGCTTGTCGGGCGCCGCGTCGGGCCGGTGCCCGGCGACCTCGATGCGATGCGTCTCGGTGAGCAGCACGCGGAACAGCTGCTCGGCGAAGTCGGCATCGACACCGGCTTCGATGGCCTGCTGGCGACGTGAGGTGAGCACGTCGCGCACACGCGTGGGTTGGATGACCGGCGAGTCGAAGCCCTCCTTCACCGCGGCCACCTCGCGGCAGACGGCCAACCGCTCGGCCACGATGGCGATGAGCGCGGCATCGAGATGGTCGATACGAGTGCGGAGGTCGGCGAGGGTGGAGCTGAGGTCGGCCATCGGTTGCACCGTATCCGGTCAGTTGGCCGTGGGCCGCTGCGACACGTGCCAGCGCAGCACCACCCGCTCGAGCAGTGACAGCGCGATGAGACCCATGAAGCCGAGGATGGCCATCGCGAACACCGACGCCCACAACGCATCGGCACCGCTCGACTGCGACGCTGCTCGACGGCCGATGGAACCGATGCCCTCGTCGGAGAAGTTGGCGCCTTCCACGAAGTACGCGACCGCGAGCGCGAACCCCATGTTGAAGCGCGATGCCGTGAACAACGCCGGCGCGGCGGACGGCAGGCGGACGCGCCACAACACCTCCCAGCGGCTGGCGTCGACCGATGCGAGCAGCTCGATGGTGGCCGGATCGGCGCTGCGCATGCCGTCGACCGTGGCGAACACGTAGGCCGGCGTGCAGGCGAGCGCGACCATGAAGATGGCGGGCCGGTCGCCGGCGCCCAGCCACAGCACCACCGAGCTCACGTACGCCACCCACGGCACCACCTGCACCAGCGTGAGCACCGGCTGCACCGCCCACTCGGCGAACCGGCTGGCGGAGAGCGCCGCGCCGAGTACGAGCGACACCACCAGCGCGCACGCCAGCCCGAACGCCGCGTGCTGGATGGTGACGAGCGCGGCCGATGCGAAGTCGCCTCGGAACTTCCACAGGTGCGCCAACGCCGTCGATGGCGCGCGCAGCACGAACTTGCGCACGTGGAACGCACGCACGAACAGCTCCCACGCGGCGAGGAACAGCGTGATGCCGACCACAGTGGCGACGACGCGCTTCGTCATCGGGTCTCACTCGTGCCGCGCATGCCGCCGTGGAGCGCGTGCCGAACGTGCGCGCAGAGCTCGACGAAGCGGGGATCGTCCTCCACCTCGACGGACCGCGGGCGCGGCAGGTCGATGGCGATGTCGGCGACCACGTTGGTGGGTCGGGGACTGCTGACGAGCACCCGGTCGCTGAGCGCGACCGCCTCGGTGATGCTGTGCGTGACGAACAGCACCGTCACCCCGCGACCCTCGACGAGCCGGTTCAGCATGCCGCGCATCTCGGTGCGCGTGATCTCGTCGAGTGCGGCGAACGGTTCGTCCATCACCAGCAGCGGCGCGTGCAGGGTGAGCGCCCGCACCAGCGCGACTCGCTGCTGCATGCCGCCGGACAGCTCGTGCGGATACGCCTGCAGGAAGTCGCTCAGGCCCACCTCGTGCAACAGCGCCATCGCGTCGGCGGCGTCGTTCGGGTTGGCGCGCCGGTTCACGTCGAGCAGTAGGTGGGCGTTGGAGCGCACCGTGCGCCACGGCAGCAGGCCCGGTTGCTGCGGCACCATCGCCACCCGCTTGCGCATGCGCGCCTCACGTGGCGGTGCACCGTCGACCGACACCTCGCCGCTCGACGCCGGTTCGAGCCCGGCGATGACCCGCACCAGCGTGGTCTTGCCGCAGCCCGACGGGCCGATGATGCTGACGAAGGAGCCGCTCTCGATGTCCAGCGACAGCGGATCGACGACGGAGAGTGCACCGAACGACTTCGTGAGATCTCGCAGCACGATCCGGCTCATCCCCGCTGAGTGTAGGGACGCGCCCGCCCTACACTCGCGTCGATGGACGGCGACGAGGGCGGTGACCTCCCGGCCCGAGTGGTGCCCAGCAGCCCCAAGCGCCGCGTCGTCGGAGGTCGCGACGGCACCCGCGCGTCCGCGGAGGTAGCCCAGGTGGCCTTCGACGTGAGCTCGCTCGACCGCGGGCAGAGCGCCGAGTACCAGCGGCGGCTGCACGCCGCCCGCATCACCTTCGTGATGGCCGGCGGCTCTGTGTACGTGCCCGTGCCGCGCGCCGACGATGCACGCGATCTGCTGGCCGCACTGAGCGCGGAGGCACCGGGCGACGACTCGCCGTTCGACGAGAACCCGTTCCATCGAGTCGAGGTGCGCGGGCTGGGCACACCCGCGGCTCGCTGGCGACGGCTGGTCGGAGCGCTGATCGACGGCGTCGTCTTCGGGGCGCTGGTCGTCGCGTGTGTCGAGCTCGGCGCCTCGGCCGGGATCGGGTGGGCCTTGGTCGGCGTGGTCACCGTGTTGATGACGTGGTCGATCGGCGCCACGCCCGGGAAGCTGGTGGTGCGCACACGCGTGCGCGACGTCGGCACCGGCGAGAACCCGAGCCCGTGGCGGGCGGCGTTGCGGTGGGGCACGCCGTGGATCGGAGGGCTGCTGGCGGCGGTGGTGCCGCTCGGCCCCATTCTGCTGTACCTCGGCTACCTGTTCAGCGTCACACTGGTGCTGTTCAGCTCGGACGGTCGCGGGGTGCACGATCTGGTTGCCGGCACGGTCGTGGTGAACGCCGCGGGGCCCCGCTAGCATTGCAGCGTCCATCGGGGCCACACCTCCGATGCGATGCCAGTGGCACCACCGCCACGGCGACCTCCGCCCACAGGGCAGAAGGCAGAAGATCATGGCAGACCAAGAGATCATTGCGAAGCACGCGCTCCACGAGGGCGACACGGGTTCGCCCGAGGTGCAGATCGCGCTGCTCACCGGCCGCATCAACCACCTCACCGGTCACTTCAAGACCCACAAGAAGGACCACCACAGCCGTCGTGGCCTGCTCAAGCTGGTCGGTCAGCGTCGTCGCATGCTCGACTACGTGAAGGGCATCGACGTCGAGCGCTACCGCGCCATCGTTCAGGCCAACGGCCTGCGCCGCTAGTCCTTCAGCGAGACAGTCGTTCCGCACCACGGCGCACCGGCTCATCCGCCGGTTGTCGCCGGGCCGGTGCTAGTCTGGGAACGACATATACACCGAGCGGAACCTCTGGATCGGTTGTCAGTCGTGAGTGCCGAAGCTCCTCCCGGGCCTGCCCCGGAAGTCCGCAGCGTCGACATTCCCGACTGGGAACCGGCCTCCGCTCCAAATACCCACGCGAATTCACGCGTGAGGTCGAAAGGAGCTCGCCATGGCAGACGCCATTCGAGTATCTGGTGCCGTTTCCGGCACCGACAAGACCCTGTCCTTCGAGACCGGCAAGCTGGCTCAGCAGAGCATGGGCGCGGTCGTCGCGAGTCTGGGTCGCACCACGGTGCTGGCCACGGCCAACGCCGCCAAGGAAGCCCGGCCCGGCGCCGACTTCTTCCCGCTCACGATCGACGTCGAAGAGCGTGCCTACGCCGCCGGCAAGATCCCGGGGTCGTTCTTCCGTCGTGAAGGCCGTCCCACCGAGGACGCCATCCTCACCTGCCGCCTCACGGACCGACCGCTGCGCCCGGCCTTCCCGGAGGGCTTCCGCAACGAGACCCAGGTCGTGCTCACCATCATCGGTGCCGACATGGAGAACCCGCACGACGTGCTCAGCATCAACGCGGCGTCCGCTTCGCTGATGCTCAGCGGCATCCCGTTCGACGGCCCCATCGGCGCCGTGCGCGTTGCCTACAGCCAGACCGGTGAGTGGATCGCTCACCCCACCTACGAAGAGGGCGCGAACAGCACCTTCGAGCTGGTGGTTGCCGGGCGCGAGCTCGACAACGGCGACGTCGCCATCATGATGGTCGAAGCCGGTGGCACCACCAAGAGCTTCAACTACTACGCCGATGGCGCCCCCAAGGTCGACGAAGCCGCCCTCGCCGGTGGCCTCGACGCCAGCAAGGCGTACATCAAGGAGAGCATCGCCCTCCAGCGTCAGCTCGTCGCCAGCGTGGTCGCCACCAAGGGCCCCATCGTGCCGATGGAGTACAGCGTCACCAGCGACTACGCCCCCGAGGTGTTCACCGCCGTCGAGCGCATCTGCACCCCGGCCGTCGGCGCCGCTGTCGCCATCGCCGGCAAGGCCGAGCGCAACGCCGCCACCGACGCTGCCGCAGCCGACGCCATCGCCCAGCTCTGTGGCGACGGCGCCGAGTTCGCCGGCCGCGAGCGCGAGGTGAAGGAAGCCGTGCGCAGCCTCACCAAGAAGCTCGTGCGCAAGCGCATCGTCGACGAAGGCCTCCGCATCGACGGTCGTGGTCCCCGCGACCTGCGTCCGCTGAGCAGCGAAGTGGGCATCCTGCCCACCGCGCACGGCACCGGCCTGTTCCAGCGTGGCGAGACCCAGGTGATGAACGTCGTCACCATGGCCATGCCGCGCATGAACCAGCTGCTCGACACCCTCGGGCCGGAGACCAACAAGTACTTCCTGTTCCACTACAACATGGCCCCCTGGGCCAACGGTGAGACCGGCCGCGTGGGTTCGCCCAAGCGTCGCGAGATCGGCCACGGTGCGCTCGCCGCCCGTGCGTTGCTGCCGGTGCTGCCGGGCCTGGAGAACTTCAACTACACCCTGCGGCTCGTCGCCGAAGTGCTCGCCTCCAACGGCAGCACCAGCATGGCGTCGGTGTGCTCCGGTTCGCTGGCCCTCATGGACGCCGGTGTGCCCATCAAGGCGCCCGTCGCCGGCATCGCCATGGGCCTCGTGTTCGCCGAGGGCAAGTACACCACCCTCACCGACATCCTCGGTGCCGAAGACGCGTTCGGCGACATGGACTTCAAGGTGGCCGGCACCGCCGACGCCATCACGGCCCTGCAGCTCGACACCAAGATCGAAGGCATCCCCGCCGACGTCCTCACTGCCGCGCTCGACCAGGCCAAGGAAGCCCGCCTCGCGATCCTCGAGAACATGAACGCCTGCCTCGCCGCTCCTCGCGACGAAGTGGCCGCCACTGCCCCGAAGATCACCACCATCTTCATCCCGATGGACAAGATCGGTGAGGTCATCGGGCCCAAGGGCAAGGTCATCAACACCATCCAGCAGGAGACCGGCGCCGACATCGCCGTCGACGACGACGGCGCCCAGGGCATCGTCACCATCGGCGCCGTCGAGGCGTGGCGCATGGAAGAGGCCAAGGCCCGCATCCAGGCCATCGTGTCGCCCCCGCTCGCCGAGGTCGGCACCAGCTACCAGGGTCGCGTGGTGAACATCACCAAGTTCGGTGCGTTCATCAACATCCTCCCCGGCCGCGACGGTCTCGTGCACATCAGCAAGCTCGGCAAGGGCAAGCGCATCAACAACGTCGAAGACGTGCTCACCCTCGGTCAGGAGATCGAGGTCATCGTGGAAGACGTCGACGAGAAGGGCAAGGTCAGCCTCACCCCTGGTGAGTCGTGGGACCCTGTCATCCCCGAAGGCGCAGCCTCGTCCGGTGGCGGCGACCGCGACCGTGGCGACCGCGACCGTGGCGACCGCGATCGCGGCGACCGTGGCGGCGACCGCGACCGTGGGCCCCGTCGTGAGCGTTCGGCAGCCCCGGCTGCCGCACCCGCCACCGACGGTGTCGCCGTGTCGTTCGACGACGCGTTCGATGCCGAACTGGCCGGCGAGCTCGGCGACCTCGGTCCCGGTGGCGAGGCCGGCGGCAACGCCGGTGCCGGCGCCGGCCGTGAGCGCTCGGGTGGCGACCGCGGCGGCGACCGCGGCGGCGACCGCGGCCGTCGTCGTCACCGCTGACCCGCTGAACGTCAGCTGGTTCCGTTGACCGATCTGCGGATCACACAACTCGATTCAGGCCTCACCGTGGCCACCGAACGCGTGCCTGGCGCGCTGTCGGTGGCCACCGGGGTCTGGGTGGGAGTGGGCTCGCGCGACGAGCCCGACCACCTGAGCGGCGTCAGTCACTTCCTCGAGCACCTGTTGTTCAAGGGCACCGACACCCGCAGCGCGCAGGAGCTGGCGCGTGGCGTCGACCGGCTCGGAGGCGACTTCAACGCGTTCACCGCCAAGGAGTACACCGCCTACTACTGCCGGCTGCCGGCGCGGCACCACCAGTTCTGCGTCGAGCTGCTGGGCGACGTGCTCACCCGGCCGGCGTTGCGCGACGACGACGTGCACGGCGAGCGCCAGGTCATCCTGGAAGAGCTGGCCATGGACGACGACTCGCCCGACGACGTGGCGCATCGCCGCTTCGCGGCGGCGCTGTTCCACGGCCACCCGCTGGGCCGCGACCCGGCGGGCGACCGCGACCACGTGCTCGCCATCAGCCCCGACGACGTGCGCGAGTTCTTCGCGCAGCACTACCGCGCCGAGGCGATGGTCGTCACCGCTGCCGGGCCGCTCGGCCACGACGAGATGCTGGCCGAGATCGAGCGCTGCTTCGCCGGGGTGGCCCGCGGGGGAGCCCTGCCGACCCGCACCGCGCCCAGCGCACCCGGTACCGGCATCGCGGTCGACGACGACAGCGAGCAGGTGCACATCGTGATGGGCAATCGCTCGCTGGCCCGCAACCACCCGCGCCGCGAGGCGCTCGACGTGGTGAACCACGTGTTCGGTGGCGGTCTGTCGAGCCGACTGTTCGAGGAGATCCGCGAGCAGCGCGGACTCGCATACGCGGTGTACTCGGGAGTCAGCAGCTACGCCGACTCCGGCGTGTTCCAGATGTATGCCGGCACGCAGCCCGAGCACGCCGACGAGGTGCACGGCCTGATGACCAGCGAGCTGCAGCGGCTGGTGGCCGAGGGCATCACCGACGAGGAGCTGGAAGTGGCGGTCGGGTACCTCACCGGCTCGTTCGAGCTCGGCCTCGAGGACACCGGTGCGCGCATGGCTCGCAACGGCGGCCTGCTGCTCACCACCGGCACCGTGCGGCCGATCGACGAGCAGGTGGCGCGCTGGGCCGCAGTGGATCAGACCGCGGTGCGCGACGTGATCGACGACGTGTTCACCGCCGAGCCGATCACCGTGACCGTCGGCCCCACCGACTGATCAGACGGAGGGTGCGGCGGT
>JAUXQB010000295.1 GCA_030685215.1 Actinomycetota bacterium | reverse complement strand
GATGGACCGCTCCCACTCGGATGGACCGCAACCGACGCCACACTCCACCCGGGCGGCACGGACTCGCACCGACGTGACGAGAACCGGTCTCCCCAGCACGTGCAATTCGCAGTCGCTGCCGACTTCGGGCCTGGCAGCATGGCCGTCGTGAGCGACGACGGCATCTTCGACGAGCAGATCGCTCGCACCTACGACACCGACGATGCAGCGATGTTCTCGCCGGAGGTGCTCGGGCCGACCGTCGACTTCCTCGCGGATCTGGCGGCAGGCGGGCGGGCGCTGGAGTTCGCCATCGGCACCGGACGCGTCGGCCTCGCGCTCAGCGCGCGAGGCGTCGATGTCGCCGGCATCGAGCTGTCGCGGGCAATGGTCGCCCAGCTGACCGCGAAGCCCGGCGCGGAACTGGTGCCGGTGACCATCGGCGACATGTCGACCACACGCGTCGATGGGCGTTTCGGTCTGGTGTACCTGGTGTACAACACCATCACCAACCTGCTCACCCAGGACGAGCAGGTGGCCTGCTTCTGCAACGCCGCTGCCCACCTCGACGTCGGCGGCCACTTCGTGGTCGAAGTGCTCGTTCCCGACCTCCGTCGGCTGCCGCTGGGCCAGCGGCTCGTCGCGTTCCAGCTGTCGGACCAGCACACCGGTGTCGACGAGTACGACATCGTCAACCAGACGCTCGTGTCGCACCACTTCTGGACTGCCGACGGCCGCGCCGGCGTCTTCCGCTCGACGCACCGCTACGCGTGGCCGGCCGAGTACGACCTGATGGCTCGCATCGCCGGCATGGAGCTCGTCGAACGCTGGGCCGATTGGCGGCGCAACCCGTTCACCGCGGACAGCCCCACGCACGTGTCGGTGTGGCGCAAGGCCGCCACCGAGTAGCGAGTCAGCCGAGTAGCGAGTTGTCGAGGTTGCGCACGCGGCCGGCCAGCGTGGACATCAGCTTGTGGGCCAACGTGGGGATCTCGTCGAGCACCGCGCGGAACTGGCCGCGGGTGAGCTCGAGCACGCTGCCGTCCTCGGTGCAGACCACCGTGGCCGAGCGCGGCTGGTCGTCGATGAGCGACAGTTCGCCGACGATGTCGCCGGTGGACAACGTGGCCACCTTGCGCCCGTTGCGTCGGACGACGAGCTCGCCGCTCAACACCACGTATGCGCCACGACCGAGGGCACCCTCCTCCATGAGCGTGGTGCCCGCCGTGACGGACACCTCGCTGCCGGCCGACGCCACTCGCTCGAGCTCCTTCTTGGTGAGCCCGACGAACAGCGGCACGTTGCGGAGATGCTCGACATAGACGGATCGGCTGGCCATGGAGTGCGACTGTAGCCGCGGCGATGACATGCCAGCGGATGAGTGACCTGGTCGCCGCTGCGCACATCGCTTCCGCTACTGTCGCCCGAGTGCAGGAGCTGCTCGGCCAACGTCGCACGGCGCAGCGACGCGGCCGGCAGCGAGCCACACGCGTCGAGCCCGTCGACCCCGACTTCGTCTTCTTCCACCTCGGCAAGACCGGCGGCGGGTCGGTACGACAGTTCCTGCGACCCATCCGCACGCGCTGGGCAGGCGTCGGCCACGACGGCACACTCGACGGCATCGCTACGCGCTGGCCGGGCACGCCGATCGTGTTCTTCGTGCGCGACCCGGTCACCCGCTTCGTGTCGGGCTTCAACAACTTCCGTCGCGGGGTCGTGCACAAACCGCTGGGCAAGGTGCCGTCGCAGATCGAGCTCATCGCCTACACCGTCTTCCCCACCGCCAACCATCTCGCTGAGGCGCTGACGAGCGACGACGAACGCATGCGCTCCACCGCGGAGTGGGCGATGGGATCGCTCGGCTTCCTCGCCAACCACCTCACCCACAACCTGGACTCGCCTGCCACCGTCGACCGGCACCTGGCACAGATCGCACTCATCGGTCTGTTCGAGGAGTTCGCCGACAGCGTGGAGGCGATGCGCTCCGCGCTGCACCTGCCCGACTCTCTGCGCCTGCCCGAGGACGAGTCACGCGCGCATCGCGGCCTCAGCCACGTGCCGAGCGGACTCTCGCCCGCCGGGCGAGCGGCCGTCGCACACTGGTATCGCGACGACATCGCGATCTACGAGCACTGCTGCGCGATTCACCGTTTCCAGATGCAAGGTCTGCGCAATGCCTGACCTCGTGCTGCTGCAGCTCCCCCGCACCGCCCGCGCGTCGCTGGTCACCGCCTTCGCCGGCGTGGGCGTCACCGTGCACCTTCCTCAGTTCGGCCGACGGGCCACCGAACTGCCGGCCGGTGCGCCGGTGGCCACCGTGCTGCGCCATCCGATCGATCGGCTGCAGAGCCACTTCCACCTCCGCGTGCGCGCCGGGCGTCCACATCATCCGGAGATGTGGACCGATTGGGAGGCCGCGTTCTTCACCGCCATCCACACGTTCGATGCGTGGGGCGAGGCCATCATCAGCACCAACGAGTTCCTCCGCTCGGCAGCCGACCGCGGCCTGCTGCTGTGGCACTCGCACGAGCGCACGTTGCTCGAACTGCTCGACCAGCCGGCTCATCGCGACGCGTTCGTGGCCGGCAGCGTCGACGATCTGCCGGCCGCGGTGGAACGCCTGGCCGCGCTCGTGCAGTGCGACGTGCCCGAGCTGTCGACCGACCCGGCCGTCATCGACGCGACCCCGCCGACGCTGCCGAGGGAGCGCAGCGAGCTGGCCGAGATGGGTTTCCGCATCCGGCTCGCCGACGAGATCGAGCGCTACGAGACGTTGCTCGAGCGAGTGCCGCGCTGAGCGCGCCTCAGGCGAGCTTCTCGACGAACGCTTCCAGCTGACGCAGGTTGCGGCACTCGTACACCCCGTCGGTGTGCGTGCCGTAGTCGCCGACGATGCTGTCGCCGGTGTTCCAGTAGCTGCGCGGTTCCGGGTTCAGCCAGTACACGTGACGTGCCTTCTGGCGGATCTCCTTCACCACCCATGCCTGGCTGGCGTGGTAGTTGTTGCGCGCGTCGCCGAGCAGCAGCACGGTGGTCTTCGGGCCGACGTCCTTGCCGTAGCGCTCCCAGAACACCTCGAACGCGTGGCCGTAGTCGCTGTGGCCGTCGACCCACACCACGTCGGCTTCGGTGTTCACGCGGTGGATGGCGTTGGCGATATCTTCCTCGCCCTTGAAGTAGTCGGTCACCTCGTCGATGCCGTCGATGAACACGAACGAGCGCACCTTCGAGAACTGGCCCTGCATCGCGTAGACGAGCATCAGTGTGAAGCGGGCGAACGCCGCCACCGACCCGCTGATGTCGGCCACCACCATCAACTCGGGCTTCGCCGGTCGCGGGTACTTGAACTTCGGCTCGGCGGGCACACCGCCGTAGCTGAGGCTGTGGCGCACGGTGTTGCGGAAGTCGAGCGGGCCCTTGCGACCGTGGCGGCGCTTGCGCGCGAGCCGCGCCGCGAGCTTGCGGGTGAGCGGCTGCAGCGCCTTCTTCAGGTTCTGCATCTCGTCGCGCGACGCGTGCATGAACTCGACGTCTTCGGGCAACGGCTTGCGCAGGGTCTTGGCCATCGCCTCGGCACCGCGGTCGGCGACCAGGCGGCGACGGATCTCGGCCTCGATCTCCTTCTTGAACTGCTCGATGCGATCGTTGTACTCGTCGTGCTCGAGCCGCTCCTCGAGCGGGGTGAGCTCGCCGCCGACCTGCTCGCGGCTGGCTTCCATCAGCTTCTCGAGCATGCCCTCCAGATCGAGGTTGCGCAGCGTGCGATACAGGTAGTAGGTGCCGCCCACCGGCCGGCCGGGCTCCATGCCGGCGAAGCGCTGCACGGCCTGCTTGGCGAGCGCACGCATCATCGCCTGGTCGCCGTTCATCAGCGCCGCCATCAGCATCTGCGCGATCTCTTCGGGCGTCAGCGAGTCCATGCTGCCGCCCTGCGTGCCCTTGCCGTCGCCCTGGCGCATCTGCTCTTGCATCTCGCGCCACATCTCGTCGATGTCGGTGTCGCCGTCGGCGATCTTGTACTCCGGCCCGCGCATGCTGAAGTACACCTCGAACACCGTCTCGAACGCTCGCCAGTGCGCGTTGTTCTTCACCATCGTGGCGCCGAGGGCGTACTTGAAGGCCTCGCGGTCCTCGATGGGGATGTGCTGCACGGCCTCCATCGCGTCGAGGTTCTCGGTGAGGCTGACGGGCAGCCCCGCGTTGCGCAGTTCGGTGACGAAGCCGGCGAGCAGATCGAGCATGCGGACCGTTACTTGTCGACGGACAGCTCTTTGGCTGCCTTCGCGATGTCGGTCTGGTACTTGAGCAGGATGTGCAACGTGTCCTTGGCCTGCTGCGCATCGATGTGCTCGATGCCCAACAGCACGAGCGTGCGCGCCCAGTCGATGGTCTCGCTGACGCTCGGCGACTTCTTCAGGTCGAGCTGACGGATGCTGCGCACGATGCGAGCGATCTGGTCGGCCAGGTTCTCGGACACGCCCGGCACGCGGGTGAGCACGATCTCCTTCTCACGGTCCATGTCGGGGTAGTCGACGTGCAGGTAGAGGCAGCGACGCTTGAGCGCCTCACTGAGCTCGCGAGTGTTGTTCGAGGTGAGGAACACCAGCGGGATCTGCTTGGCGACGATGGTGCCCAGCTCGGGGATGCTGACCTGGTACTCGGAGAGGATCTCGAGCAACAGCGCCTCGGTCTCGACCTCGACGCGGTCGACCTCGTCGATGAGCAGCACCACGGGGTCGGGTGCGGTGATGGCTTCCAGCAGCGGGCGGGTGAGCAGGAACTCGTCGCTGAAGATGTCGTCGTGCACCTCGCTCCACGAATCGCTGTTCTTGTCGGCCTGGATGCGCAGCAGCTGCTTCTTGTAGTTCCACTCGTAGAGGGCTTTGCTCTCGTCGAGCCCCTCGTAGCACTGCAAGCGGATGAGCCGCGCGCCGGTCATGTCGGCGATGCTCTTCGCGAGCTGGGTCTTGCCGGTACCGGCAGGCCCTTCCACGAGCACGGGCTTCCCGAGACGGTCGGCGAGGAATGCGACCCCGGCGATGCCGTCGTCGGCCAGATAGTTGACGTCCTTCAGCCCGTCACGGACCTCTTGGACGCTCTCGAAACGATGAGCCATGACCGGCACCCTACTTTCGATCTTGACCGGCTGGTCAATCGGGGGAACGCGCCGGCGGTCTGGAACCGATGTTCCAGGCACCACATCGGTTGATCTAGTGTCCCGCCGGACGGATGTCGGGGTTTGGCGGGGTTGGGAGGCCTCAGATCTATGAAGCGTGCACTCGTGGGCGGAATCGCTCTTGTCTCGTTGCTCGGACTCGCCGCAGGTGCCACTGCGCAGGAGCCACCGCCCCCCTCCGAACCGGGCCAGGTGATCGGTCGGTACCAGCAGCGCACCGTGCCCGCCGGCACGAAGATCACCGGCAACTTCAACACGCGCAACCCCGAGAAGGTGGTCGCCGCGACGGTCGTGCTCGAAGGTGAGTCGGTGCTCGCGGCGCAGGCTCGCGCCGAGCGGCTCAACCAGCGCTTCGACCAGGCGGCCGCGCAGGCGCGCATCGCGGCGCAGCAGAGCGGCATCACCCCCAGCCTCCGCGCCGCCGGCGCCACGCCGCGCAGCAGCATCCAGCGAGTGCTCAACGCCATCACGGTGCGCGTGAAGGTGAAGGACATCGCCGCACTGGGCGCCGTGCCCGGCGTGGCCCAGGTGCACGTGTCGTACCAACTCGAGCGGTTCAACGGTGCCTCTGACGTGTACACCGGCGTGCCCACCGTGTGGGACGACCTCGGCTACACCGGCGCCGGCCTCACCATCGGCGTCATCGACGACGGCATCGACTACTACCACGCCACATTCGGCGGCTCGGGCGACCCTGCCGACTGGGAGAACGACGACGGCACCGCCATCGAGTCGGGCACGTTCCCCACCGCCAAGGTCACCGGCGGCTACGACTTCGTCGGCGACGCGTACGACGCGAACGAGGACGACCTGTCCACGCCGGCACCCGACGACGACCCGCTCGCCTGCGGCGTGCATGGCACGCACGTGTCGGGCACCGCTGCCGGCCAGGGCGTGCTCGCCGACGGTTCCACGTTCACCGGCCCGTACAACGCCACCACGATCGACGACAACGACTTCATCGTCGCTCCCGGCTCCGCGCCCGAAGCGTTCATCAACATGTACAAGGTGTTCGGCTGCGAAGGCAGCGTGAACGACGACGTGTTGCTCGATGCCATCGAATCTGCGGTCGACGACGATGTCGACGTCATCAACATGTCGCTCGGCAGCTCGTGGGGCACCGACGACGAGCCGCTCGCACTGGCCATCGACGCCGCCACCGAAGCCGGTGTGCTGGTCGTCGTGTCAGCCGGCAACTCCGGACCCGCCGCCTATCTGGTGGGCGGCCCCTCCACGGCCAACACGGCACTCTCGGTCGCGGCCACCGACACCTCGTCGAGCACGCTGCCGGCGGTCGCCATCACCGGCGACATCGCGCTGTCGATGCAGAACTCGAACCTGTGGGACTACTCCACCAGCGGACCCATCACCGGCGAGCTCGTCGACGTCGGCCTCGGGTGCGACCTCGCCGACTACGCCATTGCCGCCGGCAAGATCGCCGTCGCCACCCGTGGCGTGTGCGATCGCGTGGCACGCGCCATCAACGGCGCCGAGGCCGGCGCCCTCGCGGTCATCTTCCTCAACAACGCCGACACCTTCCCGCCGGTCGAGGGCGTCATCCCCGGCGGCGACGTCCCGTTCGTCGGCGTGCCGTCCAGCTTCGCCGACGAGTTCCTCGACGGCCTCACCATCACGCTCGACGCCGCCGAGCCCATCGCCAACCCGGCGTTCACCAACTTCGCCGACTTCACCTCCAACGGCCCCCGTCAGGACAGCGCACCGAAGCCCGACATCTCGGCACCCGGCGTCAACATCCTGTCGGCGCTCGTCGGCTCGGGCACCGAGGGCGAGCTGCTCTCGGGCACCTCGATGGCCGCACCGCACACCGCGGGCATCGCCATCCTCGTCCGCCAGGCCCACCCCACGTGGGGCCCGAAGGCCGTGAAGGCCGCACTCATGTCCACCGCCGACGCCAGTGGCGTGGGCGACTTCAACGTCGTTCGTGGCGGCGCCGGCATGGTGTCCGCCGTCGACGCGGTCGACACTCGCACGTTCCTCACCACCGCCGACGGCCGCCACAACCTGGCCTTCGGCTTCCGTCAGCTCACGGGTGAGTACGTCGCCTCGCGAGCGGTCACCATCAACAACACCAGCAGCGCGGCCATCACATACGACATCTCGGCCGACCTCAACGACCTCGAGCTCGGCATCGACCTCGACGTCACGTTCAGCTCGAACACCATCACCGTGCCGGCCAACAGCACACGCAACCTGGCCGTCAGCCTGCGCATCAACGACCCGGAGAACCTGCCAGAGGCCGGGTTCGACGCGTTCGGCGACCTGCAGGCGCTCATGGGCCTGGTCACCGCGACCCCGCGGTCGTCCGGTGCGGGCATCCACCCGCTGGTGGCACCGCTCGTGCTGGTGCCCTACGGCCTGTCCGACATCCGCTCGGTGGGCGTCAGCAACGCCACCCTGCCGACCGCCGTCGACCGCACCGTGCGCTCCATCAAGGCCAACAACACCGGTGTGCACTACGGCTCGTACGACACCTACCAGTGGATCGGCACCGACGCCGACGGCGATGCCGGCGACGGCGTGCCCGACCTGCGCGACATCGGCGTGCAGGTGCTCGACGGTGGGCTGGTCGTGGTGGCCATCAGCACCCAGGACCGCATCACCACGCAGTCCACGGGCGAGTACGACGTCTGGATCGACGTCGACGGGGGTGGCGACGACTACGTGCTCGTCGGCATCGACAACGGCCTGTTCACCGCCGGCGACCCCGACGGTGTGTTCGCAGCGTTCCTGCTCGACGTCAACGCCGGGTTCACCATCGTCGATGCGTGGGATTCGTTCGCTCCGGCGAACGGCGCCGTCGTGCAGCTGCCGTTCCTGCTCTCGAGCATGGACCTGTGCAACTGCCCGAGCACGGCATGGTCGTTCTACGTCGAGACCTACAGCGTCGTCGCCGACCAGATGCCCGACTACACGGAGAACTCCGCCTTCTTCGACCCGTACGCACAGGCGGTCAGCAGCGGCCACTACGACTACATCGAGCCGGGCGACTCCGTCACGTTCGACGTCGAGGTCGACATGCTCGCGGCCATCGACCAGCGGGCCCTCGGCTGGATGGTCGTGTCGGTCGACGACCTCGGTGGACCGCGGGAAGCCGACCGAGTGCCGCTGCGAGCACGCAAGGCCGGTCGCGTCCTCACGTGAGCGACACTCCTCTCGGTGAGGCGGTGGCGGCGTTCATCGACGCCGTCACCGCCGAACTGGCAGCCGTGAGCGGCCGCCGTGCCGACGGCTTCGTCGCCGACGCGGTCGTGGAAGCATCGAACATCGTCGGCGGGGTCATCGCCGCCGATCTGCGCACCACCGACACCGAGCTCGACGCATTCCTCGACGCGCTCGGTCCGCTGCTCACTCCCCCGCTGGTCACCTCCACGCTCGCTGCTCGTGAGCTCGATCTGTTCCGCGGCAAGACCAGCCTGCTCACGCAGCCGAGCGTGATGTTCGACATCCTCTGCCGCTCCGACGCGCAGCAGAGCTCGCGGCGCAGTCACCACTACTACGACGCCGCGCTGCGCCTCGCGCACATGTCGGCCTCCATCGACCTGGTGCCGTCGGCCAGCGAGCTGGCGGCCATCGACGCGTTCCGCACCACGCTGCTTCGTCACCTCGACGAAGTCGGCGTCGCGCGCCCCGGCCAACCAGCCGCCCCCGCGACCGCCTCGCCACCGGCGGGCGGGCCGCCCACGGCCACCGCGGTGGGTGGCGCCACCACGGCATCGTCGGCACCCACCGAGCCCGTGCCGCTGCGCACCCTCACCGAACTGCTCGCCGAGCTCGACGAGTTGGTCGGCCTCGACCATGTGAAGGCGGAGGTGCGCCGACTGAGCAGCCTGCTGCAGGTGCAGCGGCTGCGCGCCGAGCGCGGTCTCCCCGTCATCGAGACCAGCCACCACCTGGTGTTCACCGGCAACCCGGGCACCGGCAAGACCACGGTGGCACGGCTGCTGTCGCAGATCTACCACGCGGTCGGCGTGGTCTCGAAGGGGCACCTGGTCGAGACCGACCGCGGCAAGCTGGTGGCCGGCTTCGTCGGGCAGACCGCGCTGAAGACCCAGGCCACACTCGAGTCGGCCCTCGGCGGCATGCTGCTCATCGACGAGGCCTACGCGCTCGCACGCGGCGGCGAGAACGACTTCGGGCTCGAAGCCATCGACACGCTGGTGAAGTTCATGGAGGACCACCGCGACGACCTGGCCATCGTCGCCGCCGGCTACACCGACGAGATGGCCGCGCTCATCGACACCAACCCCGGCTTGAAGAGCCGGTTCACGCGCACCATCACGTTCCCCGACTACACCGACGACGAGCTCGTTCGCATCTTCCTGCTGCTCGGCGAGAAGCACCGCTACCACCTCAGCGAACCCGCACTGGAGCGCGTGCGTCACTTCATCACTGTCGAGCCACGCACTCGCGGGTTCGGCAACGCGCGCTTCGTGCGCAACCTGTTCGAGACGGCCATCGCTCACCAGGCCATGCGGCTGGCGCCGTTGGTCGACCTCAGCGACGACCAACTCGTCACGCTCACCGCCGACGACATCGCCCCTGTCGACGCATAGCCCTGCGATACCCTCTCCCCCATGCTCCCCGTCCTGGTCGGCGTCGCCGTGATCGCGATCGTGGTCGTCGGTCTCCTCGCCCGCTCCCGCCGGTCGGTGCGCAGCCCCCGCCCGGCGGCGATCGACGCGTTCACGCTCAGCGAACCGTGGCGCCGACACGTCGCCGCCGCACAGTCGGCCCAACGCCGCTACCGCGAACTGGCCCGTGGTGTCGCCGACGGTCCACTGCGCGATCGACTCGGCGACATCGAGCGCCAGGTGCAGCTGGCGGTGCAGGAGTGCTTCGACATCGCCCGCCAGGGTGACGGGCTCGACGACGCCCTCGCCCGGCTCGACACCGGATCGTTGACCGCACAGCTCGAGCGGGCCACCGACCCCACCGCGACGGCGTCGCTGCAGTCGCAGCTGCAGTCGGCCGGCCGCATCCGCACCACCCGCGACGACACCGACGCACGGCTGCGCCTGCTCACCACCCGCATGGGTGAGCTCGTCGCGCAGGCCGCCGAGATCAGTCTCGGCACCGGCACCACCGACCAGTTCGGCACCACCGACCAGTTGGGCAGCGGCGTCGACGAAGTGGTCACGCAGCTGGAAGCGCTGCGCCTCGCGCTCGACGACGTCAACGGCACGGGACGGCCCAGCACCTCGCCGTGAGCAGCCTGCTGAAGTCGAACATCGCGGTTGCCACGGGGACCGCCACGTCGCGGCTCACCGGCCTCTTCCGCGTGATGGCGTTCGGCTTCGTGCTCGGCAAGTCGTCGCTCACCGACGCCTACAATCAGGCCAACGCGAGCCCCAACCTCATCTACGAGCTCGCGCTCGGCGGCGTGCTCTCGTCCACCCTGGTGCCGATGTTCACCCGCCTGCACCACGAGCGCGACGAGGAGGGCGAGGTGGCCGTCCGTTCGGTGGCCATCGTCGTGCTCGCCGTGCTCACCCTCGGTGCGGTCATCGCCGCACCACTCGTGTTCCGGGCCTACGCGTCGGGCACGTCGAGCGAGGTCGACCACGATCTGTACCTGGAGGTCGGCGCCACGCTGGCCGTCTTCTTCCTCGTGCAGATCTTCTTCTACGGCCTCAACGCGCTCGTCACCGCGCAGCTGCAGGCGCGTGGCAAGTTCTTCATGGCGGCCTGGGCGCCGGCGCTGTCGAACGTGGTCATCATCGCCAGCCTGTTCCTCATCCCCGGCATGGTCGGCGACGAGCCACCCGAACTGGGCGACGTGCTCACCAACTCGTCGCTGCGGCTCACGCTCGGGCTCGGCGCCACCATCGGCATCGCGGTCATGGCGCTCGCGCTCGTGCCGTCGCTGGTGCGCGCGCAGGTCTCGCTCGCGTTCAGGCCCAACTTCAAGCACCCTGCGGTGCGCCAGTTGCGGCAGTTGAGCGGCTGGGCGCTCGGCTACGTGGTGGCCAACCAGCTCGCCATCCTGGTGGTGCAGAACCTGCTCGTGCGCAGCGGTGCCGGCAACCAGACCTCGTACTTCAACGGCTACATCTTCTTCGTGCTGCCGCACGGCCTGCTGGCAATGTCGATCGCCACCACCTTCCTGCCGGAGATGTCGCGCGCCATCGCGCAGCGCGACCGGCCGCTGCTCGTCGACCGCGCCAACCTCGGCATCCGGCTGGTCGCGCTGCTCACCATCCCGGCCGGCTTCGGGCTGTTCGTGCTGCGCCGCCCCATCGTCGGCCTCACGCTCGAGCACGGCGAGTTCACCCCCGCCGACGCACTGGGGGCCAGCCGCGCACTCGCCGGTTTCGCGCTCGGCCTCGGGGCGTTCTCGGTCTACCTGTTCGTGCTGCGCGCGTTCTACGCGCACCAGGACGCACGCACGCCGTTCGTCATCAATGCGGTCGAGAACGCGCTCAACATCGTGCTCGCGCTCGTCCTCTACGACCGGTTCGGTGTCATCGGCATCGCGGCGTCGTTCGCCATCGCCTACGTGCTGTCGGCGCTCTGGTCGCTGCAGGTGCTGTCGTACAAGGTGAGCGGCTTCGCGTTGCGGCCCGTCTTCGCCAGCCTGTTCCGCATCACGCTCGCCTCGGCGGTGATGGCCGAGGCCGTGTGGGCGGTCGCGCGCCTGGTCGGGGGCAACTCCGGCGCCGAGGCACTGCTGCGCGTCGGGGTCGGTGGCATCGTCGGCGTGGCGGTGTTCGTGGGGGTGCTGGTGGTGCTGCAGGCACCCGAGATCGACGAGCTGCGCGAGCGTTTTCGCCCGGCCGCCGCACAGTAGGCTGCGGCCATGATCAACCTGTTCAAGAAGTGGTGGAAGTACCTCACTGCGAAGACGAATCGCAGCTTCGAGCAGAACGCCGACCCGGCCGTGCAGCTGGAGCAGGCGCTCAAGGAAGCGCAGGATCAGCACCGCCGCCTCAAGGAGCAGGCGGCCAACGTCATCGCCAACCAGAAGCAGAGCGAGCTGCGGCTCAACGCTCGGATGACCGAGCTCGAGAAGCTCAACGGCAACGCACGTCAGGCGCTCATCATGGCTGCCGACGCGCAGAAGGCCGGCGACGTCGCCAAGGCCACGCAGTACAACAGTGCTGCCGAGACCATCGCCAACCAGCTCATCCAGGTCGAGCGAGACGTCGAAGGCCTGAAGGCGATGGTGGTGGATTCCACGCAGGCCGCCGATCAGGCGAAGGCCGCCGTGCAGCAGAACAGTCGCCTGCTGCAGCAGAAGCTCTCCGAGAAGCAGAAGCTGCTGTCGCAGCTCGACCAGGCCAAGATGCAGGAGCAGATGAACTCTGCGATGGCCCAGCTGCAGGAGACCGTCGGCGACGACGTGCCCACGCTCAACGAAGTGCAGCAGAAGATCGAGGCGCGCTACGCGAAGGCGAAGGCGCACAGCGAGCTCGCCGAGACCTCCGTGCAGTCGAGCATCCTCGAGATCGAGCAGGCCACGTCGAACGTGGAGGCGCAGAGCCGCCTCAGCCAGCTGCGCACCGAGCTCGGCCTCGATGCCGCGGCCGAGCCCGCAGCGGTGGAACAGCCGAAGCCCGCAGAAGGCTGAGCGCGCTGCGCGTCAGCGCAGCGCGTCAGCGCAGCACCATCAGATCGTCGCGGTGAATTGCCTCGTGCGCCACGTGCGCGGGCAGGTCGGTGGTGCGCTTGCCACGGATGGCCCGCAGCACGTCGGCGTCGCTCAGCGTGATGCCGCGCGCGATCACCTGCCCGATCGGGCCGCGCACTTCCACCACGTCGCCTTCCACGAAGTCGCCGAGCACGTCGACGATGCCGGCGGGCAGCAGCGACGTGCCACGCTCGAGGAGCGCCCGGCAGGCACCGTCGTCGACCACGAGCGCGCCTTCCACGTTGGTGGCGAAGCCGATCCAGAGCTTGCGCGCGGGCAGGTTGCGGCTGCTGGGCAGGAAGGTGGTGCCGACGGAGACACCGCTCACCGCGTCGACCAGCACGTTCGGCCGCGACGCATCGGCGATGATGGCGCGCACACCCGACCACGACGCCATGCGTGCCGCCGACAGCTTCGACGCCATGCCGCCACTGCCGCGGTTGCTGCCCGATGCGGTGGCCGCCACCGACAGCAGCGGGTCGTCGGCCGCCACGACTTCCACCAGCGCGGCCGACGGATCGGTGCGCGGGTCGGCGGTGTACAGCCCCGGCGTGTCGGTGAGCAGCACCAGCATGTCGGCGGCCACGTTGTGCGCGACCAGGGCGGCGATGCGGTCGTTGTCGCCGTACCGGATCTCGTCGCTGGCGAGCGCATCGTTCTCGTTGGCGATGGGGATGCAGCCCAGTTCGAGCAGGCGCAGCAGTGTGCGGCGAGCGTGCAGGTACTGGCGGCGGTCGACGAAGTCGTGCGGCACCAGCAGCACCTGTGCAGCGACCAGCCCGTGCCGGCCGAGCGCACGGTTGTAGTGCTCCATCAGCCGGCTCTGCCCGGCAGCGGAGATGGCCTGCAGCGTGACGACGTCGTTCGGACGTGCGCGCAGGCCGAGCGCGGCGACGCCGGCCGAGACGGCGCCGGAGCTGACCAGCACCACCTCGTGGCCGAGCGCGCGGAGCTGCGCGAGCTGCTCGCACAGCGCCTCGATCACCTCACCGTCGATGACACCCAGCTGGTCGGTGAGCGACGAGGTGCCGATCTTCGCGACGACCCTCATGTTGCGACTGCCCTCGTCATCAGATGTCCGGGTGGTACTCGAAGCTGAAGTTCGCGATCCAGACGATGTCGCCGTCGCCGGCACCCGCCTTGGTGAGCAGCCGCGGCACGCCGATGCGCTTCAGCGAGTGATCGATGTACGACAGCGCTTCCGGCGTGGTGACGTCGTTGAGTGCCACGATGCGCTCGACCTGGCGGCCGACGAGGCGGAACTCGTTGTCGCCGAGACGTTCGACGCGGGCACCGTCGGCGTGTGGCCGGATGATGACCAGGCCGTCGGTCTCGGGCTGCTCGGCACGGGCGCCGTGCACCAGCGCTGCCAGGCGACCGACCAGCTCGCGCACGCCCTGGTTGGTGATGGCGGAGATCTGCTCGCCGTCCCAGTCGTAGACCGCCGAGTCGCTCTTGGTGCCGACGACGAGGCGCGGGCGGTCGAGCAGTTCCAGCCGGTACGCCTCCAGCTCGTGGAGCAGGATGCGCTCCTGCTCCTGCGGATCGACGCCGTCGATGGCCGCGAGGTCGACCATCACGCACAGCACGCGTGCGCGCTCGATGTGCTTCAGGAACTGATGGCCGAGGCCCTTACCCTCGCTGGCGCCTTCGATGAGGCCGGGGATGTCGGCGACGACGAACTCGGTGTCGTTGTAGCGCACGACGCCCAGGTTGGGTTCGAGCGTGGTGAACGGGTAGTCGGCGATCTTCGGCTTGGCCGCGCTGATGACGCTGATGAGCGTGCTCTTGCCCACGTTGGGGAAGCCGACGAGCGCGACGTCGGCCATCAGCTTCAGCTCCAACTTCAGCCAGTGCTCGTCGCCGGCTTCGCCCTGCTCGGCGAAGGTGGGTGCGCGGCGGCGGTTCGACGCGAACTTGGCGTTGCCGCGGCCGCC
>JAUXQB010000293.1 GCA_030685215.1 Actinomycetota bacterium | reverse complement strand
TGACGTGGTCGCAGGAGTGGTCACCGTCGACGGTTGAGTGGTCGCGGGAGCGACCGAGGTGGCAGGTGGCGTGGTCGCCCCCGGGACCGAGCTGCCCGGCGCGACCGACGTGACGGTTGCCGTCGGCGTGGTGGTGCTCGGCTCGCTGGTCGCGGTCGGCGCCGTGGTCGTCTCCGGTGCTGCCGACGTGCTCGCGACGCCGTCGGTGGTGACGACCGGCGCAACCGTCACGGGCACGGTGGGGGTCGACAGGTCGCTGGGCTCCAACGAGTCGCGCGAACCGTCGCGCAACGCGAGCACCACGCCGGCGACCAGCAGCACGGCCGCGGCCGCGGCGGTGAGTGGCACCCACACTCGGCGGGTGGGTCGTGGTGCGCCCACGATGCGTGCTTCCATGTCGGCCACCGCCTGGGCACCGAGCGGCGCGACCGCGCGGTCACCCATCTGCTGCAGTCGTCGTTCGAGATCGTCGTTCATCGAGGTGCCTCCTTCTGGAGCTCGGTGCGCAGGGCTGCGAGCGCGCGGTGGGTGAGCACCGCGCAGTTGCCCGGGGTGATGCTCAGTTGTGCGGCCACGTCGGCCGGCTCCAGACCGGCGACGTAGCGCAGCGAGAGCACGAGGTTGTAGCGATCGGGGAGCCGGTCGAGCGCAGCCGCCAGTTGCGCATCGCCGTCGACTGCATCGCGGCCGGCAGCGAGGTCGGTCGCGCCGTCGTGGAGCATGCGCAACGCGCGCTGGCCTCTCGTGGACTGTTGACGTTGTCGCCGGCGGGCTTGGTCGATGATCTCGTTGGCAGCGATCCGGTACAGCCATCCGACGATGCCGGAGGGGCCATGCCGGTAGCGATGCAGGTGCTGCAGTGCCTTCTCGAACGTGACGGCAGTGATGTCGTCCGCATCGTGCGGGGTGCTCGTTCGGCGGCGGACGAACGTGTGGACCGCCTGCACGTGCCGGCGGTACAGCTCCGCGAACGCAGCGCGGTCCCGACGCGCGAGATCGACGAGCTGCTGCTCGTCGATCTCGCCGAAGCCGTTCATCGCTCTCAGGTTGGCACCTCGCGGCGCAGTGGGGGCGATGTGGCGCGGAGTCGCCGCGGCCGAGCTCATCGAGGTGGTTCAGCGCCTCGGTCGAGCGAAGGCGATGGGCACCACGCGGCTGCGGCCGTCGACCTCGCCGGCGGCGTCGAACGACACCACCGCGAAGCGCACCAGACGGGTGCCGTCGGCCACCGTGTAGTCGAAGCCGCCGGCGGCGGCCGGCTCGAGCGTGGTGAGCGCGGTGCGCCCGCCGCGGTCGACGAGCACGAACAGGGTGACCTTCACAGCGTCGTCACTCGCCGGGGCTCCCCACTCGCAGTGCACCACCTTGGCGACCGTCGTGCGATGGCAGGCGAGTCGCAGCCGCTCCACCTCTTTCGGCGGCACGAACGACACGCCGGACAGGTTGCTGCGCCCGCGTTCGTTGCCCTCGGGTCCGAGCACGATCAACACGTACGCGTAGCGCTCACCGGCCTGCACCGACGTGTCGACGTAGCGGGTCACAGCCGGGTCGTCAGTGCTGAACACCTTCACTCGGCTGAGCTCGCCGTCGTGCCCGGTGCCGCGCCACAGCTCCACGGCCGCAGCGTCGTCGGCACGCAGACGCCACTCGCACACCGCCGCCGGTGCACCGTCGTCCACGCGCGGCTGGCACGACAGTCGGGCGGCCGGCCGAGTGGGGGCGGGAGGGTTCTCCGCGTGCACCGGGGCCGTGGCCAGGCCGGCGGCCAGGGTGCACGCGCCGACCACCACTGCGAGTCGTCTCGTGAGTGTGAGTGTCATGTCGCTCCTTCAAGGCGAGGACCATCACCGCATGCGGCGTGGTTCGTTCGTCCTCTTCAACGTTGAAGGTGGCGCGGGGATTACACCGTGTGCTGTTCGTCGCGCTCAGGACTCGGTGAGCGCGGCGATGTGTCGGAGCAGGCGGCCGAGGTCGAGCGCGATCTCGCGCAGGCGCGCCAGCGTGTCGGTGGACCAGTCGTCGGCGGAGACTGCGTCGATGGCGTCGGCGATGAACGCCGGGTTCTCGTTGGTGCCCATCAGTCGTCCGGCCTCGGCGAGCAGACCGTGCAGCTCGGACGTGGCACTGGCCGTGGTCTCGTGCGCGGCGTCGCCCTGGGCCTCGCGCAACCGGCGCGGGACGGAGCGGAAGGTGACGACCAGATCGGCGGGGGAGGCGCTGCTCATGCACCTATGTTGCCACTTCGCTCGCCGGTACCGGGCGGCGCGCCGGGGCGACTCTGCGGGCAACTTCGCACAGCTCGGTTCGGCACGGAGCCTGACGGCAAGGGGTAGCCTGGGCACGATGTTCGACGGAAAGTTCCGCGTACCGGTCGACAAGGCCGTCAAGCCGCTCGGCGACGTGCTGCGCCGCACTCGCATGACACCCGACCACCTCACCGTGATGGGGCTGCTCGTGGCCGTCGGTGCTGCCGTGGCCATCGGCGCCGGTTCGCTCAAGCTCGGACTGCTACTCGTCATCCTCGCCGCGCTGCCCGACCTGCTCGACGGCGCGCTGGCCAAGGCGTCGAATTCGTCGAGCCAGCGCGGCGCGTTCTTCGATTCCACCATCGACCGCTTTGCCGACGCACTGCTGTTCGGTGGCGTGGCCTGGCACTTCGGCAGCACGAAGTCGCCGCACTGGGCGATGCTGCCGTTCGCGATCATGGCGCTCAGCTCGGTCATCAGCTACATGCGGGCCAAGGCCGAGTCCCTCGGGCTCGACGCCAAGGGCGGCATCATGGAGCGCGCCGAGCGCATCATCGCCTTGTGCCTCGGTCTGCTGTTCGAGCCGCTGCTCGTCCCCATCCTGTGGCTCACGTTGGCGCTCACGGCCATCACTGCAGTGCAGCGATTCGTGAAGGTGTGGAAGCAGGCGGCCGTCGCCCCGGTCACCGCCGAGCGCATCGAGTTGCGTCGCAGCCGGCGTCAGAGCCGTCGCGTCGTGCGCACCGAACGTCGGCGCACGCGCATCTCGCGTGCCACCGGTCGCACCTCGTTCCGTCGTGACTGAACCCGCGGATCGCACCAGCCGCCAGCGCTTCACCGACGCGGCCACGGTCAACACCTACCGCATGGGGGCGCTCGCCGCGAAGCTGATGCCGGGCCCGGTCGCCAACGCCGCAGCTGCATCGCTGGGCTTCGGGGCCAGCTTTTCACCGGCGAAGCGAGCGATGATCGAACGCCACCTGCGGCGGGTGAATCCGACGTTGCGTGGCACCTCGCTGCGCGTGGCCGTGCAGCAGGCGTTCGACAGCTACGCCCGCTACTACATGGAGAGCTTCCGGCTGCCGTCGCTCAGCAAGCGGGCGGTGTCGCGCAGCTTCACGGTCGACGGGTTCGACCGCATCACCGATGCGCTCGAGCTGGGCAACGGTTGCATCTTCGCCCTGCCGCACATGGGCGGATGGGAGTGGGCGGGTCGCTTCATGACCGACCAGGGCTACAAGATGACCGTCGTGGTCGAGGCGCTGGAACCGCCGGAGCTGTTCGAGTGGTTCGCCGACCTCCGCAAGGAGCTGGGGATGACCGTGGTGCCCACCGGTCCCGGTGCTGCGGCCGCGGTGACCTCCGCGTTGAAGCGCAACGACATCGTCTGCCTGCTCAGCGACCGCGACATCGAGCGCAACGGGGTCGAGGTGGAGTTCTTCGGCGAGCGCACCACGCTGCCCGCCGGGCCGGCGATGCTCGGCCTGCGCGTCGGTGCGCCAGTGCTGCCGGTGGGCGTGTACTTCACCTCCGCCTACAACGGGCACCACGCCATCGTGCGCCCGGCGCTGTCGATGCAGCGCACCGGCGGCCTACGGGAGGATGTCTCCCGCATCACACAGAACCTCGCCTACGAGCTCGAGTTCCTCATCCGCCGCGCCCCCGAGCAGTGGCATTTGTTCCAGCCCAACTGGCCCAGCGACCCCGGCTACTGACGAAAGCCCTGCATCCGGCTGTGCCAGGACCGCACCTGGGTGAGACGCTTTCTCGGGCTGGATCGTCCCGGATTGTGGCACGACTTCCAAGGATCTTGCGACCGCAACCACCTGTCGCGTGTCAGAGGTTCCTCCGCTCGCTGGACGTCGTGTGCGCTGCGTCTCGCTGGGCGCTACACAGCGCACACGACGTCTCGATCTGAGCGACGCCCGCCCTTCGAAGCGCTGGATTCGGAGTCACGGCGGAGAAACGTTGGTTCGCAATGGGCGAATCGGACGTGCGACCTTGGCCCTAGCCGGACCACGGAGGTGGACCGAGGTCCGCGTCAGTGGGTGAGGGTGACGAACGAGCGCGGGAAGCGGGCCAGGACGGCGATGGCGTGCTGCAGCTCGCGGGTGTCGACGCACTCGCCGATGCGGTGGGTGTTCTGCTCGATGCCGGCGCCGATGCCGAACATGGCCGGGTGCTTCACCGGACCGGACACCACCCACTGCTTGTCGGCGGGCACCTCTATGGTGGTGTCGTCGACGGGGATCGGGTAGCCGACTCCATCGGTGGAGAAGATCCACTTGTCGACCCGCGGCAGGCGACGGAGCGCGCCGCGAGATGCTCCGCCCTCCGGTTCCACGACCACGGGAGTGACGACGCGCCGGTAGGCATCGACTGCCGCCTGGATGGCCGGATGGTCCTCGGGCGTGATCCATCCGGGATAGATCTGCGCGTTGTCCACCGGGTGACCGCGCCACGTCGGCTGCGTGTAGCGCGGCGCCTCGACCGTGACGGTGCAACCTGCGGCGCGGGCAGCAGCGACCGCGTCGAGCGACTCGATGTCGGCGAGCGCGCGCTGCGGGGTCTCACCGACGGTGAGGCGGCGGTCGAAGCGGAACGTGAAGCGGGCAGGGACGGCGCAGTCGCTCGGTGTGTCGAGCGCGGCCCACGACGCTGTCCGCGTACCGCGTCCGAGGAACGGATGGTCCGCGAGGCCCTCGCCGTCGACGTGCCGACGCGCGGCCTCGCTGATGATCGCGGCGCCGTGTTCGAGCGGGTTCACACCGTCGAACGGCATCGAGCCGTGGCTCGACCGACCGACCACGGTGACCTCGATCTGCATGCGCCCGCGCTGGCCGCGGTAGATGCCCAGTGCGCCCTTCACCGCGTCGCCCGTGCCCTCGGTGAGCACCACCACGTCGGGCACCAGGTCGGCGCCGGCGCCGGGCAGCACGTCGGCCATCACGTGACGCGGACCGCCACCGTCGTTGTCCTCCTCGGCAGCGGTTGCGTAGGCGCGCACGATGCAGCCACGCAGCGCTCCTTCGTCGGCGAGCTCCAGCAGGATCTTGGTGGCGATGATCTCGGCCACCACGCCCGCGAGCTGGTCGGCCGCGCCGCGACCGAACAGCAGGTGCTGCCACTCGTCGTGCGGCGGCAGGTACCCGAGCTCGCGCTGCAGCGCGGCCGGGTCGAGCACTGTCCTGTCGACGAGCCCGAGGTACGGGTCGACCGCGCCGCCGAGGCTCTCGTGCCACTGGCTGCGGAGCGCCTGCACGGTGTCGGAGTGACCATCGAAGTAGATGACGCGCTGGTGCTCGGGGGCGACGCCGTCGAACGGATCGCGCACCACCCAGACCAGGTTGCCGTATTCGTCGAACCACACGTCGTCGGCATGGCGCACGGCGGCCACGTCGATGATCGCGCCGCGCAGGAACTCGAGCCGGCTGCCTTCATGATTCGACAGGCCGGCGCGCGGATCGCCGCCGTCGTCGATCGACCGGTCGACGTGATCGGCAGGGATGCGGATGGCCTCGCGCAGGATGCTCACGGCCAACGGTAGGTAGCGCTCGGCCAGGTCGACGACACGCTGATCGAGCGCGTCGCTCACCGGGGTCTCGAGCAGGGAATCCTGGGTCATCTCACACCTCCGGAGAGCGCGACCGCGAGCTCGGGCACCTTGGCGACCGCGAGCAGGGCCATGATCACGTACAGCTTCTTGTTCGCCTCACGGCCGACCTCCACGCGGAAGCGATCCATCACCGCGGGAGTGACCTCCGCACCGATGTCGGCGGGCAGGCAGTGCAGGTACAGCGCATCGGCGGTGAGCGCCATTCGCCGCTCGTCGCAGATCCACGACCGGTGCTCGACATTGCGGGCGAGCGCGCGCTGCTCGATGTCGCGCATCGCGCTGGTGTCGCCGGCGCGGTTGGCGGCCACCCGCTCGTGCATCAAGGCGTGCGGGCCCCACGACTTCGGGTACACCGCTTCCGCACCCACGAACGCGTCGTCCATGTCGTGCGTGATGCGCAGCGACCCACCGGAGTCGGCAGCGCCTTCGGCCGCCCACGCCATCGGCTGGGGGAGCAGTTCGTAGCCGGGCGGGTGCGCGAGGGTGACATGCGCGCCGAAGCGGGTGAGCAGCGACACGATGCCCTGTGGCACCGACAAAGGCTTCGCGTAGCTCGGCGAGTACGCCCACGACATCGTGATCCGTCGCCCGGCCACGGAGCCGCCGAAGTGCTCGCGCAGCCACAGCAGGTCGGCCAGCGACTGCGTCGGATGGTCCACGTCGCACTGCAGGTTCACGACCGGGACGGATCGCGCATCACCGGTGGCGGCCAGGTACGTGTCGATGCCGCGCTGCACGTCGCGCATGAACGCGTTGCCCTCACCGAGGATCAGGTCGTGGCGCACGCCGAGCGCGTGCGCGTTCATGCCGAGCATCGCGCCTGTCTCCTCGGCGGTCTCGCCGTGCGCGACCTGGGTCGACGACCCGTCGACGATGATCGGGTGCATGCCCAGCCGCGCCGCCGCGCCGGCCCATGCCGACTTGGTGCGGGTGGAGTTGTCGAAGAACATCGCGTACGCGAGCTGGCCGGGCAACAGGTCGAGGCGGGTGCCGGCGCGGTCGAGCTGCTCGAACCGTGCCGCAACCGCGAGCAGGGTGTCGAGGTCGTCGGTCGTCCAGTCGTGCGTCACCAGCAAGCTGCGTCCGAGCAGGGCGTGCAGCCGCGGCGGATCGAGAGCGTCCATGTGCTCAGGGTGACCGGTCCGGTGGGCCACAGGTAGAGGCATTCGGCCCGCGCCAGCCCCGGAACCCTCGTCCACGACATGCCCTGAGCGAGGAATCCTCGCTCAGGGCATGACACAAACCCGGTGGCGCGCCGTGGGGAGGGTGCGCGCGATGTGCCGGGGGTCACCGGCGGGCACGGTAGGCTCATTCTCCATG
>JAUXQB010000290.1 GCA_030685215.1 Actinomycetota bacterium | reverse complement strand
TGGCCATCCTGCTCGGTCGTCCACTCAGGGTGCTCCCGCCCGACGCGTCATGACGGCGACCGCGACACTTCGGCAGTCCGAGTCGTCGAGCGCCACGCCACGACGTCGATCGCGGCGGAGCGCCGCTGCACGACGACTCGCGGCGGGCGAAGTGCCGCCGCCACTCACGCCCCGGCTGCAACTGATCCGGGCGTCGCTGGTGCTCGTCCTCGTACTTACCGTCACGCTGCTCGCGCAGCTCGTGCTGATCAGCTCGTTCCAGCAATCGGCAGCACAGGGCCGTGCCTTCGACCGATACCGAGCCGAACTCGCGAACGGCACGGCGCCGATCGGGCCGACCGATCAGGAAGGCCGCCAGCTGGCGATCGGCACGCCGGTGGCCTACCTCGAGATCCCGTCGATCGACGTGGCACAGGTGGTCGGGGAAGGCACCACCTCCACAGCGCTGTTCGACGGCCCCGGCCACCGACGCGACACCCCGCTGCCGGGGCAGATCGGCTCGAGCGTGGTGTACGGCCGCCGAGCCGCGTTCGGCGGACCCTTCGAACGGATCGGTGAGCTGGCCGAGGGCGACCTGATCCGCGTGACCACCGGCCAGGGCGTGTTCGAGTTCCGCGTCATCGGAGTGCGCGCCGAGGGCATGCCCGCGCCCGCGCCGCCGGAGGCGGGCGAGGGTCGGCTGATGTTGGTCACCGCCGCCGGCCGCGCGTTCCTGCCCGACGGTGTGCTGCGCGTCGACGCCGAGCTGGACGGCGACGCCGTGGTCGGCCCTGCCCGGTTGTTCGCGGCGTCGGCACTGCCGACGTCGGAGCGCGTGATGACCGGCGACGCGAGCACGCTGTGGGTGCTCGCGTTCTGGCTGCAAGCGCTGATCGCATTGTCGCTCGCCGCGGTGTGGGCCTGGCATCGCTGGGGTCGCGCGCAGGCCTGGGTGACGTTGCTGCCGCCGCTGGTGCTGGTGGGTCTGTCCGCCTCGGGCGAAGTGGCTCGACTGCTGCCGAACCTGCTGTGACCGCCATGACCCCGTTTCAATCCGAGGAGCCGACCACTGTGACCATCGATTCGACCCTGACATCCGCGCTCGCACCCAGCGCGGCCGGTCGGCGCCGCGAGCGCGAACTGGCGACGTTCTCCGGTGGCTCCGTGGTGCAACTGGTGAGTGGTGAGGCGGGCAGTGCCGACGCCGTGGTGGCTGCGCTGCACGCTGCCGACGTGATCGTGACCGAGTCGCGAGTGATCGCAACCGATGGCGACATCGAGTGGTCGTGGTTCGTCGCCGATCTCGAGGCAGTGGTTCACGGCGGCGACGAGCCGTGGACGATCCTCGTGGTGCCAGGGCTCGCGGACTTCGGGGTCGCAGTGACACGGGACCATGTCGACGAGTTCCGTGGGCTCGTCGACGAGAGGGCCGGCATCCGCGTGCGTCGCCCGCTGACGCCGCTCGTGATCGCACCGATCGACGCGACCGAATCTGCAGAGATCTCCGAGTCGCTGGCAGCGGCCTTGGCGAGTTCGCTGGCGCAGCCGTACCTGGCAGCTGCAGCCGTGCACGCGGTCGAGCTCGACAACGCGCCGTTGCCGCCACCTGTGCCGTTTCCCGCACCTGCGCCGCCGGTGTCGCGTTGGCGGGGCATCCGCGATCGGCAGACCACGCGAGCACACCTCGGCGCGCACGCCGCACCCGCCGCGCTCACGGGCATCGACGCCCGGAACATCTCCGCGTGGTTCGCTGCCCACCAGGTGCTCGACCGGGTGTCGCTCGAGATGCCGGCCGGACAGGTGACCGCGCTCATCGGCCCCTCGGGATGCGGCAAGTCGACGTTCCTGCGCATCCTCAATCGGATGCACGAGATGATCCCCGCGGCGGCGATGGCCGGTGAGGTGATGCTCGACGGTCACGACATCTACGACCCCGAACGCAAGCTCACCGACGCCCGACGTGAGATCGGCATGGTCTTCCAGAAGCCGAACCCGTTCCCCGCCATGTCGATCTACGACAACGTGTTGGCCAGCCTGCGCCTGACGGGCGTGAAGGCCAGCGTGGACGTGAAGGACGAGTTGGTCGAGTCGTGCCTCACCAAGGCAGGGCTCTGGAACGAGGTGCGCGATCGGTTGCACAAACCCGGTGGCGGGTTGTCGGGCGGTCAACAGCAGCGCCTCTGCATCGCACGCGCGTTGGCCATCAGGCCCCGCGTGCTGTTGATGGACGAACCGTGCTCAGCACTCGACCCCACGTCGACGAGGCGGATCGAGGAGACGGTGATGGAGCTCGTCTCGGAAGTGACGATCGTGATCGTCACGCACAACATGCAACAGGCGGCACGCGTGTCGTCACGCTGTGCGTTCTTCCTCGCCGAGCACGGCAGCCCCGGCGTCATCGTCGAGCACGGTCCGACCGACGCGATGTTCGGCTCACCGCAGGATTCACGCACCAACGATTACGTCAACGGACGGTTCGGATAGCCGCACGGTGTCTGCCGGATGAACCCTGACGCAGAACGTCGACCGTTCATCTGAGGGCCAAGTTGACGACAGCTTGACATGTCATCGTCCCTCCCGTCCGGGCGAACAACCGGCACTCCGTCACTCGAAGGGACCGTTCACACCACCATGATGCACTCCACCACGAAGAAGCGACTGGCACTCACCGTCGCACTCATGGCCACTTTGGCCTCCACGTTCACCGGCGGTTCCGCGTCGGCCGATCCCAAGCAGCTCACCGCCTTCGTCGGCACCGGCTCCGACACCACGCAGGACGTCATGAACGCCCTCGCCGGTCACTCGAACGGTTTCAACTACACCCCGGCACAGAGCTCGGTCGCTTCCGGCCAGCGTCAGCTGGTCTCGTTCAACGCCACCAACATCGGCACCGGCGTGTCCGACGACTGCATCACCCCGAAGGTCGGTGGCCCGACGTTCCTGCGTCCGAACGGCTCGACCAACGGTCTGCGCGCACTGAGCCGGGCGATGGACGGTGGCGGTTGGGGTTCGCCGGCGTGCGGCGGCCAGACCGACGTGAGTGGTCTCGTCGACTACGCCCGTTCGTCCTCGCCGACGAGCAATGCGGCTGCGACCGACCTCACCTACATCCCGTTCGGCCGTGACGGCGTGAGCTTCGCCTACTACCGCGCCGGTGGCGCGGGTGGTCCGGTCACCTCGCTCACTCGCCCGCAGTTGACCAGCCTGTACACGACCGGCTCGCTCGTGGTCAGCAACGGCACCGAGAACGTCACCATCATCCCCTGCGGCATCCAGACCGGCTCGGGCACGTTCACGTTCTGGAACACGGTGCACAACGCCACCGCGACCGAGAACGCAGCGACCACCGTCTGCAACAACCTCGGTGGCACCGGCCGCGTGCAGGAGCACGATGCTGCTGGCCTGAAGGCGAAGGGTGACCTGGCTGCTGCCGGCGTGCAGGTGGTGATCGGCTTCTCGGCCGCGAACTACATCGCGAAGTCGAACGGTGTGGCCATCGGCGACCCGGCCTCGTTCAACGTGGGCATCGGTTCCATCAGCGACAACGGCGCCGGCGTCAACCTCGGCAACCCGATCGCTGTCGGCACCACCGCCCCGAACCTCGCTCCCGCCTCGACCTTCTACAGCAGCAGCATCTTCGGCCGCGACGTCTACAACGTGCTGCCCACCGCCTTCGTCACCGGCGGCGGCAACAACGACCTGAAGACGCTGTTCGTCGGTTCCACCTCGGGCGTCTGCCAGTCGACGGCCATCATCCAGCGGTTCGGCTACCTCGCACTCGGCGCGGCCTGCGGCAGCACCAGCATGACCGGCCCGGTTCGCACCGGCAACACCAATGCCTGACCGCTCGTCGCGCACCTCACCCACTCACTCCACCGCACTCCACGCTCCTCTGCACTCTCCTCGAAAGGGATCTCACCTCATGCGTACACACCTCACGCGGGTCGTCGCGGGCATGTCGGCAGTCGCCGTCGCCTCGCTCGCCCTGCTCACCAGCAGCGCTCAGGCGTTGCCACCCGGTACGGCTGCGGCCGGCGCCGGCACGTTGTCGCCGGCCACCGGTACCAACACGTCGTCGTTCAACTTCGCCCCGCCCTCCGGCGCGGCGTGCCCCGGTGACGGCCTTGCCGGCTACCGCTGGACGACGTTCATGGTCGCGGCCAGCGTCGACCCCGCCACGCTCACCTACAACCTGTCCGGGCCGGTGTCGCAGGGCGGCGCCTACACGCAGCCGCTGTACACCACCACCGGCACCGCGGTGATCGCCAGGACCCCGGGCATCAGCTCGGGCCTGATCACCCCGATCCCGGCGGCGTTCGACTTCGCGAACGTCACCATGCCGGTGCCCAACGGCGCCTACAACATCGGTTACGCCTGCACGCTGAACACCGCCGGTGTCACCAACACCGAGCGCTTCTGGGTCACGCCGATCACCATCAGCAACAGCACCGCCACCACGTTCAACTACGCCTTCGGTGCAACGCCGGCGGCGCCGGTGCTCGCAGGCACGCTGACGGCCGGCGATCAGTCGCTGGACGGCACGTTCACGCACGGTGCCTCGGTGCCTGCCACCTCCGGCTACACGGTGACCGCGGTGCCCACCGCCGGCGCCACCGTGACGCTGGCGCTGGCAGCC
>JAUXQB010000289.1 GCA_030685215.1 Actinomycetota bacterium | reverse complement strand
CGCAACGAGATTCCCTCGTCGTGCCATCTGCGGCCGTCCACTGCGTGACGATGTCGAACGTGCCGTTGACGTAGGCATAGCCCGTGACGTGCAGTGTCGTGGCGGACACCATTGTCGCCTGCAGCGGCGACAGGTAGCCGTCGATGTCGATGAAGACGCGGAAGTTGCCGGCGATCGGCGACAGGCCCTCACCTCTGAGATCGAAGGAGAGCTCCTGGCTCTGGTAGCGCGGGGTTGCTCTCGTCACCTCGATGGTGTCGCGCTTGTCCAGCTGGGCGTTCACATTCATCAGCGCCTGACCGGCGGCCAGCGTGAGGTTCGTCGCGTCGACGTTCCTGGACTTGTTCTTCCACCACTCGCCGGCGAGCGCCTCATTACCGAGGAAGACCACCTGGTAAGTCCGCGGCGGCAGACCGTCACCCGTCCAACGACCATCGGGTCCGGTGGTGAAGTTGCGCCAGCTGTAGCCGCCCTGCACGTTCGGGTCGGGCCACCGAACCTGCACGACGGAGGAGGCAACCGGCTTGTTCCTGTGGTCGATGACGCGCCCGGAAATGGTGCCCACCTGCGTGGTGGCGTCGCCGTAGAAGAGCTGGCAGCTGCACTCTGCGCTCCCGCCGATCGAGCGTGTGAGGCCGAGGAAGTACTTGGGCAGCGGGTCGGAACCGACCGTGCCGGGGTCGACCGTCACGGTTGCGATGGCCTCGCGGGAACTCACGATCGAGGTGACCTCGATGATCACATTGATGCCCGAGAACCAGAAGTCGGTGTTGATGTGCAAGGCCGCCGGGTCCAATGGGAAGTTGGAGCCGTACACGCGCACGCCGGGAGTGGTGGTCCCCGTGAGGAAGTACAGCTTCGACATGCCCGTGAACGTGGGGTCTGGCGTCTTCGGATCCAGCTGGATCACCAGGCCGGTGACCTCCTGACCCTCCTCCACAGCGATCGGCGTAGCGTTCAGCGAGCTCTGCGAGTCCTCGTAGTACTCGTTGTCGGCGACACCGACACCGACTGCCTTCAGCACCCAGTCGGTGCTCGGATGGAGGCAACCGACCCGGAACGTGCCGGGCGGATCGGTCTCGTTGGGCAGGTTGCACGGGGACGGCACGTCGTACGAATCGTCCGGCACACCGACGGGGCGAGCGGTGACATCCCACGGCGAGCCGGGCGACCCGTCGGGCAGGAGCACGACGCCCGAGATGATGGCCTCGGCCTCCAGCTCGGCATTCACCTGCACGACCTGCTCGCCGGAGACGGAGAACCGAGTGGCCTGCTCGCGATTGACGGTGTCGGGGAAGTACTCGCTCGCGTAGCCGGGCGCTGTCGCTCGAAGTTCCACGTAGTACTCGCCGTCCTCGTGAACGTTGAACGAGATGTTGCCCTCGCTGTCCGCGCTCAGCGTGCCCATCGGATTGTCGTACTGCAGATCGCGCCACAGCGTCGCGGTCACGCTGGCCGGAAGTCCGCCGGCAGTGATGTGGAGATCGAGGCGGGGGTAACGCCCCAGTGCGAAGTTGACCTCGGTCGTCACGCCCGAGACCACTTCGACGTTGTCGATGGTCTGCGTACGGAACGCGGGCGCCGAAGGCCAGGTGTCGGCGGTGAGGCTGTGCGTGCCCTCACTCATACCGCTCAGGCCGTAGTACCCCTCGGCATTCGTGGTGGCTGTCACCCAGTACTCGTTGTTGTCGCGAACGATGATGCCGGCCACGCCATTCCCGTCGGGATCCGTGACGCGGCCCTGCACAGCCAGCACGGCGTCGGGCATCGTGACATCGAACTCGACTGGCCCGTCGGGCGAGGGGGTGACCTGCGCGCTGGTCGCCGCGTGCAGGCCCGACGAGTCTGTGAAGCTCACCGCGATCTCGTAGTCGTAGAACTGGTTCTCCAACAGGAACACGCCATCGCTGCCCGTTCGGGGTGCGCCATACGGCCAGCCGATGGAGTACTCGATGCCGGACAGCGGCACGCCGCTCGAGTCCCTGACCACGCCGGTGATGGAATACGGGCCCGCCGCCGCCGCTCGCTCCACCGTGCCGACCACTGCCGTGAACACCATGCTCAGCAGGGTGAGCACCACCCACATCGACTTCTTCATGATGTTCCTCCGTCCGCCTCGGCATCCGAGTCGGTGCGGAGAGTATTCGATCGAAGGAGCGGCGTCCACAGGCGACATCGCCGTTCGACCTCGCGGTGCAGGATGGCGTGCAGGGTCTTCTGGTGGGGCTAACAAGAATCGAACTTGTGACCTCATCCTTATCAGGGATGCGCTCTAACCGACTGAGCTATAGCCCCCAGCGGCGGTAGGCAAGGCTAGCGGCCGCATCAGAAAACCCTCAAGCCGGTTCCGGCGGATCCTCCGGGATGACCACCCGTTTCGAGCTGCGCCGCCACCCGGTGCCGCGCTGCTCGCGCTCGACGACTTCCTCCTCCAGCACGCTCACGCGGATGCCGCCGACCAGGTCGGCGATGAGGTTGAACAGCGTGGCCATCAGCACCGCGCCACCGGTGAGGCCGACCACGAGGAACAGTCCGGCAATCCACGAGTTGTGGAAGATCTCGCCGCCCTTCAACTCGAAGGTCTGCCAGCCGAAGCTCTCGAAGAAGCGCTCGATGTTGTCGACCGTGCCAGTGTTCTGCGCCACCTGCCACAGCAGCACACCGGCGGTGAGCAGCACGCCGTACAGGAACAGGTTGAACACCAGCGCCACCTTGAACACGCTCCACGTGTCGACGTGACGCACCACTCGGGTGACGCGTCGCACGCGTGGCCGGCGACGCTGACGCACCACCGGTGCCTTCAGCGCGCGGGCCGGCTTCTTCGGCTTCAGCAGCGACGGCAAGCCGTCGGTGCCATCGGTGTCACTGAACTCGGGCGCTGGCTCGGTGGACACTTCCGGCACGGTGACCGTGTCGCCGGTGAGGGGTTCGGCCGGCACGATGGGCGGCAGCAGGAACGGCACCCGCGACGTGGTGTCCGGGGCGAGCAGGTCGGCCAGGTCGGCGCTGACCACGGCGGCCTCGGGCGAAGCGCTCGGCGCCGACGAGTCGGCATCGACGGTCGGCGATTCGACCTCCACGACGTCCACGGCAGCGACATCCACGGTGGCGTCTGCGGCCACATCCTCCACGGCAGCGGCATCGACGGCAGCGGGAGCCTTCGGTGCCACCTGCGTCGTGACCGTGTCGGCCGTCGGCTCCAGGACGGGGTGCGCAGCGGTGGTGGACGCGTCGGGCGACTCGACGAGCGCCACCGCGGCGGTGTCGACGCGTGGTGCTGGCGGCGCGTGCACGCGCGAGGCCTGCTGTCCGCGCTTGGTGTTCTTCGAGGCGGCCTTCTTCTTGGTGCCGTTCGACGCGCCGTTGCCGTTCCGTGCGCCGTTGCCGTTCCCGTTGCGCGCGCCGTTGCCGTTCGATCCGCCGGTGCCCTGCCGGCGGGGGTCGGGTGGAGTCGCGCTGCGCGACGCGGCCGAGCCGTTGCCGGCAGCGCGCGCGTCGGGGCGCCCTTCGGTGGGGGGAACACCAGTGTCCACGTGGCGAGTGTAGGCAACCGAGGCCGCTCAGGGGGCGCGCGTCGCGCGGGCCGTGGCCGTCGCGTCACCGACCCGTACGGTGACCTGCACGTCGAGGTCACTTCCGGCGAAGGCCACCAGCACGCCATCGTTCGCCCGCGCGAGCCGTTCGGCCGCGGGGCGGCCACCATCGAGCCCGGCCAGCGCCGCCGCGTCGGCGGCCACCTGCGCATGCTCTTCGACCACCACCCGCGCACCGAGGTGCGCGGTGGCAGCCATCACCACTGCGATCAATGCCACCACGGCCAGCAGTAGCGGCACTGCCTGGCCGGCGTCGGGATGAACCCGGTTGTAAACGCGCATCGGCGCACCTCGAGCACTTTCCTGAGAAGGTTCGCGGGGCGGCCGAGCCGCGAGGTGGCGTCGGTGACGCGAGTGGTCAGTCGTCTTCTTCGTCGCTGGCGAGGATGGGCGCCACCGACGCGACGGTCTGCCCGTCGTCGAGGCTCATCAGCCGCACACCGGTGGCATCGCGACCCTGCGAGCTGATGTCGCGCACCGGCATCCGGATGGTGACACCGCCGCTCGACACGGCCACGATCTCGTCGTCGAGACCCACCATGAACGCGGCCACGACCTGGCCCTTCTTGCCGGTGAGGCGGATGCCGATGACACCCTGGCCGCCACGCCCCTGCACGTTGAACTTGTCGAGCTGGGTGCGCTTGCCGTACCCCGACTCGGTGATCATGAGGATGGCGGTGTCGTCGCGGCCGACGTCGACCGAGACCAACTCGTCGCCCGTCTTCAGCTTCACCCCACGCACGCCCGACGCGTTGCGACCCATCGGGCGCACTTCGCCCTCGTTGAAGCGGATGGTGATGCCCTTGCGGGTGACGATGAAGATGTCGTCGCTGCCGCTGGTCTCGATGACCTTCACCAGCTCGTCGCCGTCGCGCAGGTTGATGGCGATGAGACCGTCGCGACGACCGCTGTCGTACTCGTTGAACGCCGTCTTCTTCACCACACCGAGGCGGGTGGCGAAGAACAGGTTGCGCTCGCCGGCGAAGTCGCGAGTGTCGATGATGGCCTGGATGGTCTCGCCCGCCTGCAGCGGCAACAGGTTGACGATGGGCATGCCCTTCGCCTGACGCTCGCGCTCGGGCACGTCCATGGCCCGCAGGCGGTAGACCTTGCCGCGGTTGCTGAAGAACAGCAGGAACGCGTGCGCGGTGGTGAAGATGACATGGCGAACGATGTCGTCGCTCTTCAGCTTCGCGCCGCTGACCCCGCGACCACCGCGGCCCTGGGTCTTGAACGACGCGGCCGGCACGGCCTTCACGTACTGCGCCTCGGTCATCACGACGACCAGTTCCTTGTCGTCGACCAGGTCTTCGATGCTCATCTCGCCCGAGTCGTAGGTGATGGGGCACACGCGCGGGGTGGCGAACTCTTCCTTGATGGCGAGCATCTCGGTCTTGATGACGCCGCGCAGCTTCTCGGGCGAGTCGAGGATGCTCTGCAGCTCGATGACACGAGCGCGCACGTCTTCCAGTTCGGTCTCGAGATCGATGCGGCTGAGGCGGGTGAGCTGCGAGAGGCGCATCTCGAGGATGTCGGTGGCCTGGATCTCGGAGAACTCGTACGGTGCGGCCATCAGGCCCACCTTCGCCGCGGCCGGATCGTCGCTGGCGCGGATGAGGGCGATGATGGCATCGATGACGTTGAGGGCCTTGATGCGGCCCTCGAGGATGTGCTCGCGACGCTTCGCCTTCGCCAGGCGGAACTCGGTGCGGCGGGTGATGACATCGACCTGGTGGCGGATGTAGCCCTCGAGCGCCTGCACCAGGTTGAGCGTGCGCGGCACGCCGTCGACCAGGGCGACCATGTTGACCGGGAAGCTGGTCTGCAACGAGGTGAGCTTGAACAGGTTGTTGAGCACCACGTTGGCGTTGGCGTCGCGCTTGAGCGTGATGACCAGGTTGGTCTTCGCGGCCGCCGAGGCGTCGTTGACGTCGGCGATGCCGTCGAGCTCGCCGCTGTCGACGAGCTCTTGGATGCGGCTGGCGATGGAGTTGCAACTGGTCTGGTACGGCAGCTCGGTGACGAGCACCTGCATCTGCCCGCGCTTGCCTTCCTCGATGACCGCCTTCGCCCGCATCTTGATGCTGCCGC
>JAUXQB010000288.1 GCA_030685215.1 Actinomycetota bacterium | reverse complement strand
GCGTCAGCGCGCGAAGGGTGCGGGTCAGCGGCCCTTGAAACGAGGGGTGCGCTTCTCGACGAACGCCATGATGGCCTCCGGCGTGTCGCTGGTGCCGAAGTTGATGGTCTGCGACATCCCCTCGTCGTCGAGCGCCTCCTCGAGGGTCACCTGCATGGAGTTGTCGAGCAGCCGCTTGGTCATCGCCACCGCGATCGGGGGACCGGCGGCGAGGCGCTGTGCCCAGTCGTCGACGAACGCGTCGAGGTCGCCATCGGCCACCACCCGGTTCACGAGTCCGATGCGCTCGGCCTCCACCGCGTCGATGATGTCGGCGAAGAACGCGAGCTCCTTCGCCTTGTGCAGCCCGACCCGCCGCGGCAGCAACCACGAGCCGCCGAAGTCGATGCTGAGCCCGCGCTTGGCGAAGATCTCGGAGAATCGGGCGGTGTCGCCGGCCACGACGAGGTCGCAGCCGAGCGCCAGGTTGCACCCCGCGCCGACGGCCACGCCGCGCACCTTGGCGATGGTGGGCTGCGGCAGGCGGTGCAGTGCGAGCGCCACGTCGCCGACGTGACGCATGGCCGCGAGCTGGTGGCGATCGTTGCCGCCGCCGGTGAGGTCGGCTCCGCTGCAGAACTCTCCGGACCCACCGGTGATGACCACCACCCGGTCGTCGGACGAGTCGGCCACTTCCCGGAACGTCGCGAGCAGTTCGTCCCACATCGCGCCGTTGATCGCGTTCTTCTTGGCGGGACGGTCGAGGGTGATCGTGACGACACCGTTCTCGCGGGCAACGTGCAGTGTTTCCATGTCGGCGGACGATACTGAGCGGATGGGCATGGATCCGCACCGCAAGCGCGTCGCCAGGAAATCCGACTACTGGTTCGTTGCCGCCGCCGTGGTGGCGTGCGTCGCGCTGCTGGCGTGGGCGCTACTCGGCTGATCGGGCAGGCGGCACGAACGGCACCTTCGTGAGCGCCAGCTCGGTGATGCGGCGAGGCGATTCGCCCAGCCAGTAGGTGAGGCTCTGCCGGCGCGGCACGCGCACATGGCGTCGGTCGTGCTGCACCGCGCTGACCGTGCGCCTGGCGAGCAGGTCGGGAGACTTCTTCGGGATGAGGTGCAGCAAGTTCAGGCGACGCAGCATCGGATCGAAGTCGGTCTGGTCCTCGAGTGCATCCCACATGCGCGTGTCGACCGGCCCGGCCGCCACCAGCGTGAGGTGCACCGGTGTGTCGCGCAGCTCGAGCCGCACGGAGGCGACGAAGTTGTTGATGCCGGCCTTGGTGGCCGCATACACCGCCAGGCCTGGGAAGCCGGCGGTGCCGGCCAGCGACGAGGTGAACACCAGGCTGCCCCTGCCCCGGGCCAACATGCCGGGGAGCACCGCTCGCGTGAGCATCACCGGTGCTTCCAGGTTCAGCGCGATGGCGTCGCGCAGGTGCTGCGGATCATCGAGGTGCAGCCATTGTTTGGTCTCGACGCCGGCGTTGTTGACCAGCACGTCGATGGGACCCGCATCGCGCTCGACGCGCGCGATGAGCCCATCGACGGCCGCCGGGTCGAGCAGGTCGACGTCGAACGCGGCACCGCGCAGTTCGCCCGCGAGCGCGGCGAGCGCCGGCAGCGTGCGCGCTGCCAACGACACTCTGGCGCCGGCCGCGGCGAATCGCCGCGCCATCGCCTCGCCGATGCCTCGCGAGGCCCCCGTGACCAGTACGTGCGATCCGCGCAGTTCCATGGCCGGATGGTAGGCCAGCGACCGACGGTCAGAATGCGGCCTCGATCACCTCGATGCGGGCACCGATCACCGCGGCCACGTCGAATCGCACCGTCACCGCGCCGCTCGGACGTTCCTGCGCCAGCCACATCGCCGCCAGGCGGCGCAGGCGGCGCTGCTTCTGCCAGTTGACCGCGCCCTGCGGACCGCCGAACCGGCTGCTGGCACGTGCCTTCACCTCGCAGAAGATCACTTCACCAGGTCGCGTGAGCACCAGGTCGATCTCGCCGGCGGCGCATCGCCAGTTGCGTGCCATCACCTGGTACCCGTGTGCCACGTACCACCGCGCCGCCTCGTTCTCGCCGAACCTGCCTCGCGCCTGGGCGGCGAGCGACGGTTCGACTACAGCTCGATCGGGGGGAGCTCCTCCACGTTCACGTCCTTGAACGTGAGCACCCGCACCTTCGGGACGAAGCGGGTCTTGCGGTACATGTCCCATACCCATGCGTCTGCCAACTCCACTTCGATCACCGGGCGCGAAGGGTCGCCGGTGACGGAGACGTTGACTTCGTTGGCCAGGTAGAAACGGCGCTCGGTCTCCACGGCGAAGCGGAACATAGCCGCGACGTCCTGGTACTCCTGAGCGAGTTGGAGCTCTCGCTCGGCCTCGAAGTTCTCGAGATCGTCAGAACTCAACGTGGGTCTGCTTCGACCGATTCGAGACGCCGATCAGGCGTCGCGCTTTTCCTTGATCTTGGCGCGCTTCCCGATGCGGTCACGCACGTAGTAGAGCTTGGCGCGGCGCACGTCGCCCCGCTTCATGACCTCGATCTTGGCAACGGTGGGCGTGTGCACCGGGAAGGTGCGCTCGACGCCGACGCCGTAGCTGAGCTTGCGCACGGTGTAGGTCTCCTGCACGCCACTGCCCTGACGGGCGATGACGTTGCCCTGGAACACCTGCACGCGCTCCTTGTTGCCCTCGACCACCTTCACGTGCACCTTGAGCTCGTCGCCGGGCCCGAAGTTCGGGATATCGGTGCGGAGGGACTGGCTGTCGACAAAATCGGTGGACTTCATGGCGCGAACTCTCTTACAGCGGTCTGCTAGGGAACGCTCAAGGATAGGGCACAGATGGGAACTCTTCCAACAGTCGCCGGTCGGTTTCACTGAGACCGCCGCGCACGTCGATGAGATCGGGGCGGTCGCGCAACGTGCGATGAAGGGCCTGCGCACGCCGCCAGCGCCGGATGCGGGCGTGGTCGCCACCGCGCAGCACATCGGGCACTTCCCATCCCCGGAACTCGGCGGGGCGCGTGTAGTGCGGCTCCTCGAGCAGTCCCGAGGCGCCGAAGCTCTCGTCGACCGGGCTGCTGGCGTTGCCCATCGCACCCGGCAGCAGGCGCACCACCGCTTCGATGACCAGGCACGCCGCCACTTCGCCACCGTTGAGCACCACGTCACCCACGCTGAGTTCACCGTCGACCAGGTGCTCGCGCACGCGGTGGTCGACGCCCTCGTAGCGACCGCACAGCAGCGAGAAGCCGTCGCTGCCGGCCAGCTGGTTCGCCATCGCCTGGTCGAACCGGCGGCCACCGGGGCCGAGCAACAGCAGCGGGCGTGGCGGCTGTGCGGCCTCGACCGCTGCGAACAGCGGCTCGGCCTTCATCACCATCCCCGCCCCACCGCCGAACGGCGCGTCGTCGATGGTGCGATGCACGTCGGTGGTGTGCGCTCGCGGGTCGTGCAGGCGCAGATCGAGCAACCCCGAGGTGCGGGTCTTGCCGAGCAGGCTCTCGGCGCAGAAACTGTCGACGAGGTCGGGGAAGATGGTGAAGACGTCGATGCGCATCGCGTCTGCAAGCCTACGTGTGATGATCTACCACCTCACCGACCCCGACCGCTGGGCGCGCTCGCTGGCCGACGGCATGCACACCGGCTCCACGCGCGACGCGGATCTTGCCGACGAAGGCTTCATCCACTGCAGCACGGCGGAACAGTGGCCCGCGACGGTCGAGCGCTTCTACGCCGATGTGGAGGAGCTGCTGCTGCTGCACATCGACGAGTCGCTGCTCGACGTCCCGGTCGTGCACGAGCAGCTCGGCGACGCCCCGGCCGCGTTCCCCCACGTGTACGGCCCCATTCCCGTGTCCGCGGTGGTGCAGGTGGAACGTCTGCGCTGACCCGGCGAACGCCAGTGGTCAGGCAGCGCTCTCCGACACCGTGCCGGTGCCGCCGACGACATCGGCGGCAGGGTGCGGGGGCTTGCGGCGCAGCGACGTGAACAGCCGCACCAGCAGGTGCTCGACGGTGCCGAGCAGGATGAGCAGATCGAGCGTGATCGACCAGTTCTCCACGTAGAACAGGTCGAGACGGCGGTACGCCTCGAACGACGGGTTGTCGCGGGCCTCCACCTGCCAGAGCCCGGTGATGCCCGGCAGCACCTGTTCGCGCTGGCGCAGGTCGGGACCGAAGTTCTCCACCTCCGACGGCAACGCCGGACGCGGGCCGACCAGGCTCATCTGACCGAGCAACACGTTGACCAGCTGCGGCAGTTCGTCGAGGCTGGTCTCGCGCAGCAGGCGACCGACACGGGTGACCCGAGGGTCGCGCTCCATCTTGAACAGCGGACCATGGCGTTCGTTCTCGGCACGCAGCTTGGCCAGCTGCTCCTCTGCGTCGACGCGCATGGTGCGGAACTTCAGCACACCGAACGTGGTGCCGTTACGACCCACGCGCTCCTGGCGGAAGTAGACCGGCCCGCGGTCGCCCAACTTGATGGCGATGGAGACCGCCAGGAACACCGGCGACGCCAGGACGAGGACGATGACCGAGACCACCAGGTCGAAGGTGCGCTTGGCGGCCAACTGCAGCTTGGACAGCGACGGCGCTTCCACGTACAGCATCGGCTCGTGCGACAGCGGCAGCGAACGCAGGCGGCGAGCATCGATGCCCGACACGCCGGTGGCCAGGTGCACGTGCAGGTCGTGGTGCTGCAGGTTGCGGATGAGCGCGTTGAGCCGGGCAGAGGTGAGCGCGGTGGGCGACACGACCACGCCCGACGCGTCGTGCGCCATCACGACGGCTTCGGCATCGTCGGTCTCGCCCAGCCAGAGCGCCGCCATGTTGTTCTCGATGGCGTCTTGGTGGTTGCCGACGATTCCCACCACCGACATGCCGAGGTCGGCGTGCGTGGAGAACAGTTCGATGAGGCGAGCGGCTTCGGCGTCGGCGCCGACCACGAGCACTCGCCGCTGGTGATGACCCTTCGTGCGCTTCACCGACACCCAGGCGCGGAACGCGGAGCGACAGATGACGAGGAACACCCACGCGAGCACCGCGCCGGCGACGATGTAGCGGATGCGGAAGTTGAGCCGCAGCACTCGGTCGACCACGATCATGCCGACGGCCAGCACGGCCATCGCGCGAGTGGTGCGGGTGAGCTCGACGATGCGAACCGCGCTGACGCGAGCGAGGAACAGCCCTTGGCCGCGCATCGCGAAGAGGCCGACGACGACCGCGCACGACACGACGAGGAACCCCTTGATCTCGCCGTAGGTGGCGGTGAAGCCGACCGACGTGACGACGATGAGGTATGCGAGACCGATCGCGAATGCGTCGCCACCGACCAGAACCATCTTCAGCTTGTTGCGCGGCACGATCCCTGCCTTTCCGACGTGTCCCCGTGAACCAGGCCGGGGCCTGTGTTCGTCTGCCCTACCCGCGGTTGCTCGTCCTTCCGTGGGGTGAGAGTACGCACCGTGTCCGCTGATTGGAAGGCGTCTTGATGAACTCTACACAGTGTCTTGGTGCAAATCCCACGGAAGGTGTCTGATTGACCACAGACTGCAACATGCCCGGATCGGACTTGACGATGCACGCCGCGCTCGTTGTTTTTCACAGCACACAGAGTCGCCTGGAGACCAGCCGATACACGGCGTCGCGAGGCGCCGTTCAGAGCAGATCGAACAGACCGTCGGGCGGGTCGATGGTGACCACACCGTCGGCGATGCCGGTGACGAACACCACCGGCACCAGGACCCCACTGTCGAGCTCGAGCAGGTCGTGCGCCGGGTTCGCGACGACCGACACGCAGCGACCGTGCTGGCTGCCGTCGCCGCTCACCACTGCTGCACCGATCAGGTCGTGCACGTACCAGCCCTGGTCGTCGAGCGACGGGAGTGGCTCCGCGAGGAGTGGCGTGTTCACGTACGCCTCGGCGGCAGTGCGATCGTCGAGGCCCTCGAACTGCACGAGCCAGCGTGTGCCCGCTGGTCGCGCGGAGACGACCACCAGCCAGCCGCCTTTCGCCTGCAGGCGAGCACCGACATCGAGCCGTTCGGTGCGGTCGGTGAGCAGCGACACGTAGACCGCGCCGCGCACGCCGTGCGCGCGTCCGATGCGACCGACCTCGAGCAGTTCGGAGGTTGACATCGATGGAGAACCGGAGCGACCAGACCGCGCGAACGGCGGGTCAGTCGGCGAAGTCGACGTCGACATCGACGTCGTCGCGAGTGGCCGCAGCGCGCACCACGGTGCGGATGCTCTGCGCCGTGCGGCCACGACGGCCGATGACGCGGCCGAGATCGCCGGGGCCGACGCGCACTTCGAGGCGCACCTTGCCGCGGCTCTCGCTGGCGTCGACGGTGACCTGTTCCGGGTCGTCGACGATGGATCGCACCACGTGGGTGAGCACGGCGGTGGCCGTCGGGGCCAGCTCGTCGTTGCCGTTGCTGTCGTCGGAGCTCTGGTCGAGATCGGTCACGATGGCAGCCGGATTACTTCGCCGCGCGAGCGGTGCCGAACTCGGCCCACGCGCCCGAGATCTCGAGCAGCTTCTTCACGCGCTCGGTGGGCTGTGCGCCGTCGAGCAGCCACTTCACAGCCTTCTCGTTGTCGACCGTCAGCGTGGACGGCTCGGTACGAGGGTTGTAGGTGCCCACGATCTGGATGAAGCGGCCGTCGCGCGGTGAACGGCTGTCGGCCGCCACGATGCGGTACTGCGGCTGCTTGGTCTTGCCGACTCGAGTGAGGCGCAGCTTTACTGCCATGCGACTTCAGTGCTCCCTACGAAAAACGTTGCTACGTCGAAATGCGAACTACGTGAGGCTATCAATTGAACTGCGGGAAGCCACCCGGCGCACCGGGCATTCCCGGCATTCCGGGCGGCATTCCGGGCATGCCGCCCATGCCGGGGAAGCCGCGTCCGGGCTTGCCGCCCTTCTTGCCCTTCTTGCCGGCTTTGCCCATGCCGCTCATCGCGCCCATCCGCTTCATCATCTTTTGCATCTCGCCGAACTGCTTCACCAACCGGTTCACGTCGCCGACGGTGGTGCCACTGCCCATCGCGATGCGAGTGCGGCGGCTGCCGTTGATGATGTCGGGCTTGCGCCGCTCCAGCGGGGTCATGCTGCGGATGATGGCTTCGACGGGCTTCAGCTGATCGTCGCCGATCTCTGCGCCCTTCATCTCCTTGGGCATGCCGGGCATCATGCCCATCAGGTTGCCGAGCGGGCCCATCTTCTTCAGCGCCTGCATCTGCTCGAGGAAGTCGTCGAGCGTGAACTCGCCGTCCATCAGCTTGGTGGCGGCAGCTTCCGCCTGGTCCTTCTCGAAGGCCTGCTCCGCGTGCTCGATGAGGGTGAGCATGTCGCCCATGCCGAGGATGCGGCCGGCCATGCGGTCGGGGTGGAACTGCTCGAACTCGTTGAGCTTCTCACCGGTGCTGGCGAACGCGATGGGGCGGCCGATGACTTCCTTCACGCTCAGCGCGGCACCGCCGCGCGCGTCGCCGTCGAGCTTGCTGAGGATGACACCGTCGATGGCGAGCGTGGCGTGGAACGCCTCGGCGACGCTGACCGCGTCTTGACCGGTCATCGCGTCGATGACCAGGAACGTGTAGTCGGGCTGCACCACCTGCGAGATCTGGCGCACCTGCTCCATCATCTCGAGGTCGATGGCCAGGCGGCCGGCGGTGTCGACGATGAGCACGTCGCGGCCGAGCCGGCGCGCCTCTTCGAGGCCGCGGCGGGCGGTCTCCACCGGGTCGCCGGGCTGACTGAAGACGGGCACGTCGATCTGGCGGCCGAGCGTGCGGAGCTGCTCGACCGCGGCCGGGCGCTGCAGGTCGGCGCCGACCATGAGCGGCTGGCGGCCCTGGCTCTTGAACCAGCGCGCCAGCTTCGCCGAGTTCGTGGTCTTGCCCGAGCCCTGCAGGCCGGCCATGAGCACCACCGTGGGCGGACGACTGGCGTAGTTGATCTTGAGGGTCTCGCCACCGAGCATCGCGGTGAGCTCGGCGTTGACGATCTTGATGACCTGCTGGCTGGGATCGAGCGCTTCGCTGAGGCGGGCACCGATGGCCTGCTCGCGGATGCGGCCGAGCACGTTGCGCACGACGCCGACGTTGACGTCGGCCTCGAGCAACGCGGTGCGGATCTCTTGCAGCATCTCGTCGACATCGGCCTCGGTGAGGCGACCTTTGCCGCGCAGCCGTTTGACGATGCCTTCGAGGCGGGATGACAGGGAATCGAACATGCGAGAGGAAACGCTACCGCCACCGCTCGCCCGCGACCGGGCGCATCAGCCGATGGAGTCGATCCCGGTGACCACGCCGTCGGTGACCGCGACGTTCACGCGGTTCGGCCGCAGGTCGTCGGTGACCACCTGCCCCTCTCCGTCGAGCGTCGAGACCCGCACGCTCCACCCGTTCTCCTCGGCGACCTTGGTGGCCTCGTCGAGCGAGAGACCGACGAGCAGATCGGTGGCGATGGTCTGGTCGACCTCGGCCGGCAGCACGTCGGTCGGCGGCACCGATTTGGTGGGCACCGACTCGACCGGCACGCTCTCGACGGGCACGGTCTCCACCGGTGCCGGCTCGGGGACGGGCAGCTCCTCGGGCAGTTCGAGGAAGCTGTCGTCGACGGCGATCACGGTGTACTGGCCGCCGTCGGTATCACCGAACGTGTACGCGGGCAGCATCCAGACGGTGCCGTCGGCATCCCACACCATGGTGAGGTCGAGGCGCACGTCGGTGAGCGTCACCGTGATCGGCTCCAGCTCGAGCGGCTCCATCGGTTCGACGATGCAGTCGGTGGCGGCGTCGCACACCGGCTGGTCGATCTGCACCGGCTCGCCCACCTGGCCGCCGCCGCTGTCGGACACGATCTCGGTGGCAGCCGGATCGATGGTGGCTTCGCCGCGGGCCATCGGGCCGGCGCCGCCGTAGTACATGAAGCGGCCGCTCTCGTCGTTCAGCCGGTCGAGGGCCTCCTGCACGGAGACGAGCGGATAGTCGGCAGCCTGCACGGGCGCGGCCAGCATGCCCGACGCCCAGGTGACCGCGCCTTCTGCGCCGAAGCCCACCGACATGCTGAGCGGGCTGCGACGGCCGCCGAGCAGCTGATAGGCGGTGACGCTGGCGCTCCACTCGTCGGCGTAGGTGTCGTACTCGAACGCTGAGGTGTCGTAGCCCATCGCCGAGAACAGGTCCTCGGCGGCGGCCAGAGCCGCGTCGGAGCCGGGAACGCCGGCGGGCGGAGCGGGCTCCTCGCACATCACGTCGGGCGGCGCCACGGCCGGATCGGTGGCCGGGTCGGTGCCGGGTTCGGTGACGATGGCATCGTCGGAGACCGGTTCGTCGGGTGCGGCCGTGCCGGGTTCGGTGGCGCCGCCCTCGGAGCCGATCGACACGCAGCCGTCCACCCAGGCCACCGGTGCCGGGCTGAACCACCAGCTGGTCATGCCGTCGGCGCTGACAGTGAGCGTGGCCGTGGAGTAGTCGCTGGCGCCCACCATCCAACCGCCACCCTGGTCGGCGGGCAGTGCGACGAGGTCGCCCTCCACGCCCAACAGCTCGGCGATACGGCGAACACGGGCTTCGTCGGGAGTGGAGCCGGCGGGGAACGTCCATGCGGGCGCCGACGCACCGAGGTCGGGCGAGGTGCCGTCGAACACGTAGGTGATGTCCTGGAACGGCATCATCATGCGATCCGCGGTGGGCGCGCTCTCGGCGCGGCCGCCGCCGGTGGGGTTGTCGCCGAAACGGATGACCATCGGTGACTGCGCGGAGGTGATGGACGAGCGGGTGGAATCGTCACCGCAGGCCGACAGTCCGATGAGGATGGCAGCGGCGGCGAATGCGAGTCGGCGAGAGCGAAGCATGAGGAGTCCTTGGGGGTCGAGGGACGACGTTCGATCAGTCGTCAGGTTCGACGGACGCCCACCCGCGGTGGTTCCCGAATTCTCAGTCGAGGCTGACCAGCGCGTCGACGAACTCCTGCGGATCGAACGCCACCAGGTCGCCGATGGTCTCGCCGAGACCGACCAACTTCACCGGCAGGCCGAGCTCGGTCTCGATGGCGAACACGATGCCGCCCTTCGCCGAACCGTCGAGCTTGGTGAGCACGACGCCGGTGACGCCGACACCATCG
>JAUXQB010000264.1 GCA_030685215.1 Actinomycetota bacterium | reverse complement strand
GACCCTCACCCGCCTCGGTCAGCCAGTGATCGAGATCGCCCCCGAACGCGACAACGTCGACGTGCGCGTCGGGATGTGGGCACGTCGGCTCGGCCCGGTCGAACGCATCATCGCCTCGATGCGCACTGACCTGCGCGTGCTCCGCCGAGCCCCAGACGAACAGGCCGCGCTCATCGTCGTCTACACGCTGTGTGGCTTCCTCTGGGCACCCGTCGTCGCAGCCGGCGGCTACCTGGTCGGCGTCCACCTCCCGATCGGCATCCCCTTCTGGCTCGCTGTTGCCGGCGGTGCGATCGGCGGGCTCTCATCGGTTCGCACCGTTCGTACGCAAGCGACCGAACGGCGACGGATGTTCTCCCATGCGTTGGGCTCGTTCTGCGACGTGACCGGCATGTGCCTGGCGAGCGGGCGTGGCATCGACGCCTCGATCCAGACCGCTGCTGCGGCCGGCGACGGCTGGCCGTTCGCAGAACTGCAGGCGACCCTTCGAACGGGCTACGTCCGTGGCGAGACGCCATGGGAAGCGCTCGCGCGTCTCGCCGACGAATGCGACCTCACCGACCTCACCGAACTCGCCGCAGCCCTGTCGCTCGCCGGCGACGAAGGCGCCGCCGTGCGCGACACGGTCTCGTCCAAAGCGAAGTCGATTCGCGAACGACTCACCGCGAACGCCGAACGAGACGCAGCGTCGATCACCGAGCGCATGGGCATCCCGGCGACCCTCCTGCTCCTCGGCTTCATGATCTTCCTCGGCTTCCCCGCGATCTACGTCCTCTTCCAATGACAGAAAGGCCGGCTCACAACCCCGGTACGAAGAAAGGCAACAGCAATGACAGCGATCATCGTCTGGTTCCAGGCACAACTCATCGAAGCACGAGCACGCGCCGCCGAGGAGGCGGAGCGCGGCGAGATCGTCGAGAAGGTGATCATCGTCGCCGCCGCCGCGGCCATCGCCATCGCAGCGATGGCAGCAATCGCGGCGGCGGTCGACATCAAGATCGCCGGTCTCGAGCTCTGACAGGGCCAGCGGTGCGACGGCATCGCCACGGCCGCGGACTCGATCCGCCGCGTGACGAACACACGCGCCCCGACATCCCCGTCGAGCAAAGGTCACCACGTGACCGCGGCTCGTCGACGGTCGAGTTCGTCATCGCGTCCGCCGCCATGGTGCTGCTCTTGCTGATGGTCGTGCAGGTGGGCGTCTGGTACCACACCCGCGCGGTCGCGCAGACCGCCGCACGCCACGGGCTCGACCACGTCCGCACCATCAACGGATCACCGTCGGAGGGCATCGACGTCGCGTCCGAGTTCCTCGACCAATCCGGCGGGGGACTCGAGAACCGCAACGTCGACGCAACCCGCACCGCGGCAGTGTCATCCGTGACCGTCTCGGGCCGGGTCGTGTCGATCCTGCCCGGCGTGTCGTTCACCGTGTCCGTCACCGTTGACGCACCGACAGAACGGATCGAGCCATGAGCGCCCGACGATCCGATCGCGGCTCGGTGTCGGTCGAGCTTGTCATCCTCGCTCCCCTCTTCGGGCTGCTACTCCTCGGCGTGATCGCCGTCGGGCGGGTCAGCAACGCCCGCGCCGACGTCGACGCTGCGGCACGGATGGCAGCACGAGACCTGTCGATCGCTCGGGACCCACAGAGCCGGCTCGCTGACGTGGAACGCGCCGTCGCCGAGACGCTCGACGTCGGCTCGGCGTCGTGCCGTTCAATGTCCATGAGCGCGTCGGTGGCCGATGACGTGATCGAAGTGACGGTCACCTGCTCGGCCGACCTGCAAGAAGCGTCCGTGCTCCCTCTCCCCGGCACCCTCACCATCTCGGGATCGGCGAGTGAGGTCCGCGACGCGTTCCGGGAGCGGACGCCATGATCGCCACTGGCCAACGTCGACGCGTCGACGTCCACGACGACCGAGGCTCGGTCACCGTCTGGGCCATCAGCGCAACCGTCGCGTGCGTGCTGATCATCGGCCTCGTCATCGACGGCGGCACCATGCTCCGTGCCCGAAGCGACGCGTTCGCCTTGGCCAGCTCCGCCGCCCGGGCTGGAGCACAGGAACTTGACTCCGCCTCAGCAGTGCAGGGGCTCACAGTTCTCGACCCCGTCGCAGCCGAACGGGCCGCACTCGACTACCTCGCCGCACACGGCGCAACCGGCACCGTCGCGGTCACCGACGAAACGATCACGGTCACGGTCACCAGCGCGACCAGCCTCCAACTCCTCCGCCTCGCCGGCGCGGAGACCGCCAGCTTCACGGCCACCTCGACCGTGAACATCGTGAAGGTCGAGTTGCCATGAATCGCCTGCGAGCGCTCACTCGCGGAGTGGCGAGCCTCGCTGCACTCGCAGCCTTGCTCGTCGGAGTGCCCGTTCTTCTTGCGTCGTGGGGCCGCCTGCCCGGTTCACCGAGCGGCGACTGGTGGGACCGACTCAGCGACACTGCCGTTTCGGACACGACGGTGTTCGTCGTGCTCACGGTGGCGGCGTGGGTCGCATGGGCGACCTTCGCTGCTGCAGTGGTCGTCGAGTTCGTCGCCGGCATCCGGGGATTCCAAGCACCGCGAATCGCCTTCGCCGGGCCGTTCCAACGATCCGCGCGAACACTGGTCGCCGGAGTCCTCCTGATGTTGAGCCTGCTCCAGAGCGCGGGGCCTTCCTACGCCTCCGTCCCCCGAGCCACAGCTGCCAACGCGTCCGGCGCCACCGCGTCCTCGCTCGCGCACGAGTCGCCCCAACCGGGTCACGTGATCGCCATCACCATCGCCCCCGACGGGGTCGTCGCCGACACCAGCGCATCAGAC
>JAUXQB010000263.1 GCA_030685215.1 Actinomycetota bacterium | reverse complement strand
CGACGTCTTCCGGCTCCACGAGCACGGCCTGTGGGCCACCATGCAGCAGGACGACTGAGCCACCGATGGCGGCTGCGCTGATCGAGCCGGTCGACGGCGCGTACCACACGCCTCGCGGTCGTCGCATCGCCGCCGAGTCGGTGTCGTGGATCGCCACCCGCAGCGGCGGCCCGGGCGGGCAGCACGCGAACACCTCCGACACCGCCGTCACCGTGAGCATCGAGGTGGCCACCACCGGGTTGCCCGACGTGGTGCGTGCCCGTGTGGAAGCAGCCGCCGGGCCGGTGGTGTCGGCGAGCTCCGCTCGGTCGCGGTCGCAGTGGCGGAACCGCCAGCTCGCGTGGCAGGAAGCGCTCGCCAGGCTCGACGAGGCGGCCGCTCCTCCGCCACCGCCACGCGCCCGCACGCGGCCGAGCCGCGGTGCGCGCGAGGCGCGCCTGCGCGACAAGCGGGCGGTCGGCGAGCGCAAGGCGTCCCGCCAGCGACCCGGTCACGACGACTGACGGCCGAACGCGGAAGAGCCCCCGCCGAGGCGGGGGCTCTTCGCAGTTGACTGCTTGGTACTGGTACCGGTCAGACGGGGACCGGCTCCTTGTGCTCGGCGACCAGGATCACGTCGTCGGCCTTCTTGGAAGTGAAGGCGTGGACGAAACCGGCGATCGAGAGCAGGAAGAGCACGGCGGCGGCGATGTAGGCGACCGTGGCGGCCTGGCCTGCACGCTCACCGAACACGCTGAACCCGTACGAGGTGAGCAGCAGACCGCGGAGGGTGTCGGCACGCAGCAGGGTGTCGACCCGGAGGCGCTGGAGCGTGTCGGCCTTGGCCTGCAGTTCGTCGATCTCGTCCTGCGGGGCGCCGGCTTCCTTGGCGGCGGTGACTGCGTTGCGTGCTTCGGTCACGATCGGTCCGATGGTGGCGTACGAGTAGGCGACGCCGTCGACGATGCTGGACTCAGCTGCGTGCAGCTTGATGAAGTGCTCGGCGTAGCACTCGGCCTGCTTGCCGGTGACCATCTTCTGTCCGGCGTACTTGTTGAGGCACTCCGACGATGCTTCCGAGGTGAGGTTCTTGTCCTCGAGGAACGCGTCGACCTTCGACTGGTCCCCTCCGAACTTCTCCAGCAGCTCCTCGTTGAGCGCTTCATCGGTGTTCTCGGCGAGGGCTTCCTTCGTGGGGAAGGTGATCTCCTGCTCTCCGAGCTGGCTCGCGACGTAGGTCTGAGCGAAATCCTTCTGATCGGTCAGGATGAGGCCGACCACCACCAACAGGATGCTGATGATGACGCCTCCGACGCTGAATGCGATGTCGAGTGTTCGACGCTTCATGATGTTGTCCTCCCATGTGCTCCGATCCTCGATCGGGAGCACGCTCATCGTGCGCCTTCTCGCCGCAACAGTTGAGGGCACAACGACCCTTTCTGGGCAGGGACCTTCGGCGGCTCAAGAAACCGGCAACACGTCTCGCCCGCCGCGAAGGCTCCAACACGGAGAGTAGTTCTTGTGCACGGAGCGTGAGATCGATGGTACGGTCTCTGCACCGTTCGAATCCGCGGACGGCGCACCAGGGGGTCGCTTCGATGGACGTCTCGCACCTGTACCAGGGCCACCTGTCGCGTGGCCGGCAGGTCGACATCACCGCGCACCGCGAGCACCAGCGCCGCCGTCGCGGCTGGCGGCTGGCGCTGGCGTCGTGCGTGCCCATCATGTGGGTGGCCGCTCGTGTGCTCTCCGGGCACCCGATCGTGCCGAGCGTGCCGACGTTCCTCCGCGAGCGACCGGAGTGGTTGCTGCTGTCGGTGCTCGTCACGGTGCTCGCCATCGCGCTGATCGTTCCCGCCGTCGCCGCCGGACGCTCGCCGCACACGGTGGTGCGACGCGACCGCGCGTCGGTGCGCCTCTCCGACGTGGTCGGTGCCGGCGGCACCACGCGCGAGGCGATCGACACCGTCAACCTGTTCCTGAACCACCACACCTTCCGACAGGAGATGGGCGGCAACGCGCGGCGAGGTGTGCTGTTCGAAGGCGTGTCGGGCACCGGCAAGACCCACCTCGCGAAGGCGATGGCCGCGGAGGCCGGCGTCCCGTTCCTGTTCGCGTCGGGCAGCGAGTTCCAGTCGATGTTCTACGGGCAGACCAACCGCAAGCTGCGTGCCTTCTTCCGAGCCCTTCGTGCCGCAGCGCGAGCCGAGGGTGGCGCCATCGGGTTCATCGAGGAGATCGACGCGATCGGCTCCGCCCGCACCGGCGTCACCGTCGGCAACAGCCGCGACAGCGGGGCTTCGGCGGTGAACGAACTGCTCGTGCAGATGCAGAGCTTCGACCTGCCCTCGTGGGGTCAACGCCAGCAGTGCCGCATCGTCGACGCGTGCAACCGGTTCCTGCCGGCACGGTGGGCCCTTCCGCGACCAACGGTCGAGCCGGCGAACGTGCTGCTGCTGGCCGCCACCAACCGCCTCGCCGACCTCGACCCCGCGCTGCTCTCGCCGGGCCGCTTCGACCGTGTCATCCACTTCGACCTGCCACCGCGAGCCGCCCGCCTCGAGATCGCCGATCACTACCTGGCGCGCAAGACCCACGACCACACGGTGTCGGCGGCGTTCGTCGCCGACGTCACGGCCGGCTACACGCCGGCGCGCATCGAGCGCCTGCTCGACGAAGCACTGGTGCTGGCCCTCCGCGACGAGCGAATGCGCATGAACTACCGCGACGTCATCGGAGCGCAGCTGGTCACCGAAGTCGGTCTCGCCCAGACGGTGGGCTACCACCCCGACGAGAAGCGGCGCGTTGCGGTGCACGAGTCAGGTCACGCGCTGGTGGCGGCCCTGGCCGGCCGCGACGTGAAGATGGCTTCCGTGCTGCGGCGCGCGGGATCGCTCGGGCTGGTGTCGCACGGCGACGTCGAGGAGCGCTTCCTGCGCACGGTCAACGAGTCGCAGGACCTGATGGTCATCGCGCTGGCAGGTCGCGCTGCGGAGATCCAGGAGTTCGGCGACGCCTCCGGCGGCATCGCCGACGACCTGGCTGCGGCCACCGAGATCGCGGCGCACCTGGTGGGCTCGATGGGTGCCGGGAAGAGCTTGCTCAGCCTGCACGCGGCGGAGGTGCCGGGCGCCGACAACATCGTGGCGAAGGTGCTGCGCGATCCACAGTCGCGCGCCACAGCCGATCAGTTGCTGCACACCGCTGCCGATCGGGCAGCCTGCGCCACCCTCGAACATCGTCGGGCGCTGCTCGCGTTGGCCGACGCGCTGTGCGAGTTCGACGAGTTGACGGGCGACGAAGTGCACGCCATCGTCGCCGGGGCCATCGCACACTGACCGCGCTCGCGGCGCGCAGGACTCAGGCCTTGGCTGCTGCGGCGGTGTCCGGCGTGGCGCCGTCGGCCGCGAGGCGACCGTCGACGATCCGCACGGTGCGGTCCGCGTACTCGGTCATGCGGCTGTCGTGGGTGACGATGACCGCAGCCGTGTCGCGAGCCTTCATCTCGCTGCGGATGAGCTCCATCACCTGCGCGCCGAGCTTGGTGTCGAGGGCCGACGTCGGTTCGTCGAACAGCACCAGCTTCGGGTTGTTGAACAGCGCGCGGCCGATGGCCACCCGCTGGCGCTCACCACCGCTCAGCTGCGCCGGAAGGTTGCGCAACCGGTGGCCGAGGCCGAGCTCGTCGAGCAGCTGCCGGGCGCGGCCCTTCGCGGTCCTGCCACCCCTGCCGCCCCCGAGCTCGTCGACCACCAGCAGGTTCTCCTCGGCGTTGAGGAACGGCACGAGGTTCACCGACTGGAACACGAAACCGACGTTCTCGCGCCGGAACTCCGTGAGCTGCTTGGCCGAGTAGTCGCTGATGTCGTGACCACCGACCTCCACGGTGCCTTCGGTGGGGGTGAGCAACCCTCCGGCGATGGAGAGCAGCGTGGTCTTGCCGGATCCGGAGGGTCCGAGCAGCGCGACGATCTCGCCATGGTCGACGTGCAACGTCGCATGGTCGAGCGCCACGATGTCGGCATCGCCGCTGCGATACACCTTGCGCACGTCGCGCATGTCGAGAACGGTCATTGCGGTGACTCCTTCATGATGCGGTGCCGATGGCCGAGGCGGGGTCGACGCGGGTGACCCGACGCAACGAGATGGCGCTGCCGAGCACGGCGGCCACCAGCAGGCCGACGAACGTGAACACGAACCGGCTGGGGATGAGGGTGAGTGGGACGCCGTCGGGCAGCATCGCCGCGGCCAACAGCGCGAGCAGCGAGCCGATGACGAACGAGATGGTGGCCACGATGACGGCCTGCAGCACGACGCCGGCGAACAGGCGGGCGGTGCTGGCGCCGATGGCCTTGAGCACGCCGTAGAGGCCGATGCGCTCGATGGTGAGCAGACTGAAGAACAGGCCGACCACGGCGAGCACCACGACAAGCGTGGAGTAGATGATCTGGTCGAACGTGTCGCCCTGCTGCTGCACGCCGGGCAGCGCGAGCACCGCCTCGTCGATCGTGAGCGTGTTGGTGCCGCCGTCGGTGGCGGCGTCGATGCTGTTCGCCAGGTCGCCGGTGCCGCGCACGACGAGCGCTTGCACGATGTCGTCGGCCACCGCCGCGTCGGGGCGGTTGGCGTTCTGCACCACGCGCCAGGTGGGCAGGTTCACCCACACCGACGCCTGCTGCAGGTAGCTGGTGTCGTCGACGAACCCGATGATGGTGACCGGTGTCTCGGCGGGGCCGACGAGGATGGTGTCGCCCGTGCTCACGCCGCGATCGCGCAAGCTGCTGTCGGCCACGCCTTCACCGTCGGCCGGTGGGGCGGGCACGCCCTTCGGCGGGATCTCGTATCCGGCGACCGCCACGTCGGCGAGCTCGCTCTCGCCCGGCACCTGCGCGCCGAGCAGGACGAAACCGATGCCGCCCACCTCGTCCACTCCGTCGGCGCTCTCCACCTGCTGGCGCAGGTCGCCCGCGATGCGGCTGCGCAGGAACGAGTCGCGCGAGCCGGAGGAGAACACGATGACGTCGGCGTCCTGCGAACGGATGGCGCCGGTGGAGCCGAGGTAGAGGCCATCGAGCAGGCCGCCCAGGAACAGCAGCAGCGTGGCGAGGAACGACAGCACCACGGTGGCCACGACGAATCGGCTCGGGCGACGACGTAGCTCGCGGAACGGCAGCATCGGGACCCTCACAACGCGACTCCTGCGCCGGTGGTGGCCGCCAGTGGGTCGATGCGCAGCACGCGGCGAACCGCGACGAGCGACGTGACCAGCGCGAGGGCCAGCACGACCAACGAGGTGATGACCGCGGGCATCACCTCCACCTGCACGCCCAGGTTCTCCACGCCTTGGATGGCCGCCGCGTAGAGCCCGAACGCGATGACCGACCCGATGACCATCACCGCCAGCACCTGCACCAGCAGCGACCGGACGAGCGTGCGCGCGGGTGCACCGATGGCGCGCAGCAGGGTGAGCGCCGATGCCTTCTGGAACGTGACGATCAGGAAGAACAGGCCGGTGACCAACGGAACGACCAGGTAGAACAGGCCGAGGATGATGGTGAAGCTGGAACGCACGCTGCTGACGCCGGGCGACCCGTCCACCGCTTGCTGGCGGGTCAGCGCCTCCACGCCGTCCACCTCCGCGTTGATGCGCGCGGCCACCTCGCTCGCCGAACTGCCGTCCGCAATCTCGATCGCGATGGCCGACGGCAGCACCGCGTCGGCATCCGGGTTCCGTGCCAGCTTCGCTGCCTCGAACGTGGCGAAGTCGACGAACAGCACCGGTTGCACGGAGTAGTTGATGTCGCGGGCCAGTCCGACGACGGTGATCTCGAGACCTTCGGGCAGCACCTCCACGACGTCGCCGATGTCGTACCCATCGGCGGCATCCTTCTCGCTGGCCACCGCCTCACCGGTGGTCGTCGGCAGCCTGCCCTCCACCAGGGTGGTGGGTGCTCCCGGCCCGTCGAGCATGTAGCCGAAGATCACCGCATCGCCTTCTTCGTCGCCGGCGACGACGGTGAACGTGGCTTCTCCCAGTGGCGACGCGACGGCGACGCCCTCGACCGACGCGATCGCCGTCTGTTGGTCCGGCAGGATGATGGAGCCTTCCAGGTTCTTGCGTGCCTGGTCGTTGTACACCAGCACCTCGCCGGACTGGTTCTTCAGCGCTCCGATGAACTGGTTGATCAGCCCGGTGAGCAGAGCCTGTTGGAAGAGGATGAGGAACACGAGCAGCCCGACCGCGCCGGCGAGCAGCCCGAACCGCACCTTGGCGCGCTGCATCTCTTTCAGGGCCAGGAACATGCTCGGCCAGTCAAGCCGCGGCGGTGTGGTCCGTCCAACCCTGCGGGCAGCTTCCTGTCAGAGACCGGGATTCGCGTGGAGGTGGTCGAAGCGGCCGGCCGGGCGGATGTCGCGGTACGCCGCGACCATCGGCGCCAACTCGTTCGGCGCCGCGCCATGGATGATGACGCTGTCGGCGCCGAGGTCGGTCTGGCGCAGCACCGCCCGCGCACACTGCTCCGGCGAACCGGAGGCCGCGGGGGCCAGCCACTCCTCGGGGATCAGGGTCGCGACGTGTTCCAGCTCGCTGGTGGTGGCCGTGTTGTCGATGGCGCCCCGGAAGCCGGCCACGAACGGATCGGCGCGGAAGCGCTCCAGCACCGCGGGGTCCCATCCGTTGGTGCGCACCATCAGGTCGCCGTACGCCTGCAGGTAGGTGGCCATGCGACCAACGGTCTTCTTCAGTCGCACGTCGTCGGGCAACCAATCGCCCACCACTGCGTAGCAGCTCCAGATGCGGATGCTCGCCGGGTCGCGGCCGACCCGCTCGGCCTCGTCGCGCACCGTGCGTACGCATCGCTGCAGCGTCTCGTCGGTGAAGAACGTGTGCAGGATGACCCCGTCGAACGCGCGGCCGGCCAGCTTCAGGCTCTCCGGCCCGAAGGCGCTGAGCATGAGCGGGATGTCGAGACGGAACTCGGGGTCGAGTGCGAGCACGGGCCAGCGGCCGGCGGGCCCGTCGTGACCGACCACCACCTCACCGTGCCACAACCGCCGCATCAACCCGGCGAAGTCCTCGAGCTGGGCGGTGGTGATCTTCGGCAGGCCGTACGCCTGGAACGCCCGGTCGATGCCCCGCCCGAGCCCGAGTGCGAAGCGGCCACCGGTGAGGTGGTGCATCGTGCTGGAGTAGCTGGCGGTGACGATGGGATGCCGAGTGTTGTGGTTGGTGACACCGGTGGCGATACCGAGCGACTCGGTGACCGCTCCGGCGGCACCCGACAACGTGACGACTTCCTTGATGTTGAACCGCTCGCTGAGGAACACCGAGCCGAGACCCAACGACTCGCCCTCCCGGCACTGCGGCAGCAGATCGGCCGGCGTCTTGGGTGCACCGGGCAGGCCGTAGAAGGCGAGTTCGTCGAGTTGATCCACGGCCGCAACCGTAGGGGCGGTGGTCGGTCGGGCTCCTACCGTGCCCGCACGACGGGAGGCAGCTCAGCCCTTGTTCTTGCCCTTGTCGCCCTTGTTGCCGTTGCCGTTGCCGCGCCCGTTGCCGTTGCCACGCTCGCCGTCGTCAGCGTCGTCGTCGTCAGCGTCGTCGTCGTCAGCGTCGTCGTCGGCATCGTCGACGTCGGCGTCGTCGCTGTCGTCGTGCGCACCGAGCAGTTCGTCGCAGAAGTCGTCGATGCTGATGCCCACTTCGTCAGCGGCCACCTGCAGTTCGACGAACCCGGGCACTTCCGGGTTCTTGGGTGCGCCATTGGTCCACGCGGTGCACTTGCCGAACAGGCTCGGGTTGGCGGCCTGCATCTCGTCGAGCACCTCACTCGGCACCAGCGGTGCCTCGGGATCGAGCGTGGTCGACGTCTCGGGCGTGCTGGTCTCGGTGGTGCTGGTCGTGTCGCCCTCGGTGGTGGTTGTGACCTCGCCACCGGCCTCGGAGGTGGTGGTCTCTCCGGACTCGGTCGAGGTGGTGGTGGCCTCGTCCTCGGGACGAGGGGCACCGAAGCTGGACTCGCCGGCGCTGAACGGCGACGGCAGCGCGCCACCGGCCGATGCGGCGGCGGTGCCGGCGGCGAGCAGTGTGATGGCCACCATGGTGGCGGCGCGGCGGGTGAGACGGGTTGCGAACATCGAAGAGCTCCTACGGGTCGTGGCGGGGACCGTGACCTCGGCAGTGAACTGCTGCACCATGGCAGCCATCCCACTGAGCTCTTCCGACGTGGCCGGTTGGTGGGCAGCACGCAGCACATCGGCGAGCGCCCGCGCCTCGGCGGGGACGTCGTCGATGGGCAACGTGCCGTCGACCATGCCGTTGGCCATGTCGTCGGGGAAGAGTTGCTCGGTCACGATGAGGAGATCGTTCGACCGGCCACCGGCGTTACACGTCCGGCAGGATTCTCTTCGAAGGTACCGGCGAGGCGACGCAACGCACGGTGCTGCGTCACCCGCACCCACGTGGCCTCGCGGCCCATCACTTCGGCCACGTGCGCCACGTCGAGATCGGCGACGATGCGCAGCAGCAGCACCTCCGCCTGGTCGGGCGGCAACATGCGTGTCACGAGGTCGATCGCCTCCTGACCCGACAGCGCGGCGATCGCCTCGTCGGACGTGTCGGCGGTGGCGGCGCGCTCACTGAAGAACTCGAAGTCCTCAGGGTCCGTGCGACGGCGCACCGCAGTGCGACGGTGGTCCGCCACCCGTCGGCGGGCGATGGAGAACACCCACGCCCGGAAGCCGGTGAGGTCGCCCTCGAACGCACCGATGCCCTTCGCCATGGCCAACCACACCTCACCTGCGATGTCGTCGGCGACGCGCGGCTCGGTGCTGCGCAGGAAGCGCAGCAGGCGAGGCTGCATGTCGGTGAACAGTGCCTCCGCCGCCCATGCCTCACCGGCCCGCGCGCCCACCAGCACGGGCGCGATCGAACTCGCGTCGAGCGGAGCCGGAGTCGGTTGCATACACATCCTCTATCGGTGCTACCCCGCGTGACCTGAAGCCACACCCCGCTGGGCGACACCCTACGACCCGTCACGACAGGCCGTGGAGCGGCCGTCCTCGCCGTACGGCGGGTCGGCCGAGGTGGGAATAGCCTGACGACATGGACTACACGGTCACTCCCCTCCCCGATGTCGCCGCCAAGGTGGCCGCCGCTCGCGCCGCGTTCGCCACCGGCGCCACCAAGCCGGCCGCCTGGCGACGGGCCACGCTGCAGCGGATGCGCGAACTGCTCGAGGAACGCGAGGAGCAGCTGCTCGACGCGCTGGCCGCCGACTTCGGCAAGCCGCGCTTCGAGGCCTGGACCACCGAGCTCGGCTTCACGGTCAGCGACATCGACCACACGCTGGCGCACCTCAGCGGCTGGATGAAGCCCGACAAGGTGGGCACCCCGCTCGCGTTCCAGCCGGGCTCGTCGTACATCGTGGCCGAACCGGTCGGCGTCGTCTGCGTCATCGCGCCGTGGAACTACCCGGTGCAGCTGCTGCTGCTGCCGATGGTGGCCGCCATCGCGGCGGGCAACGCGGTGGTGGCGAAGCCGAGCGAGCTGGCGCCGCACACCGCGGCCGAGCTGGTGTCGCTCATCGACGCCATCGGCGACCCCGCCGTCACGGCGGTGCAGGGCGGTGTGGCCGAGACCACCGAGCTGCTCGCCCAGCGTTTCGACCACATCATCTACACCGGCAACAGTCGGGTGGCTCGCATCGTCATGCGCGCTGCGGCCGAGCACCTCACTCCGGTGACGCTCGAGCTGGGCGGCAAGAGCCCGGCCATCGTCAGCCGCCACGCCAACGTGGAGATCGCCGCTCGCCGCATCGCGTGGGGCAAGTTCATCAACGCCGGCCAGACCTGCATCGCACCCGATTACGTGCTGGTCGAGCAGCCGGTGCACGACCAGTTCGTCGCCGCGCTCGGCACGTACATCGCCGAGTTCTACGGCGACGACCCGCAGGCCAGCCCCGACTTCACCCGCATCGTCAACGAGCCGCACTTCCACCGGCTGGAGAAGCTGCTGCAGAGCGGCACCGTCGCGCACGGCGGCGTCACCGACGCCGACACGCGCTACATCGCACCGACCGTGCTCACCGATGTGAAGTCCGACGATCCGGTGATGGGCGAGGAGATCTTCGGGCCGGTGCTGCCCGTGCTGTCGGTGCCGTCGCTGGAGGCCGCCATCGCGTTCGTCAACGAGCGGTCCGCCGACGGCGACACGCCGCTGGCGCTGTACACGTTCAGCGAGAGCGACACCGAGAACGATCTGGTGCTCGCGGGCGCCACCAGCGGCGGCGCCTGCGTGAACGGCACGCTGCTGCACATCAGCAACCCCAACCTGCCCTTCGGCGGGGTGGGCGAGAGTGGCATGGGCGCCTACCACGGCAAGTTCGGCTTCGACGCGTTCAGCCACCACCGCGCGGTGCACTCACGCAGCACGAAGCTCGACCCGTCGATGATGTACCCGCCGTACACCGCGAAGAAGCAGAAGCTCATCCGGCGCGGCATGTCGATGGCCGACCCGCGCGACCTGTTCGCGAAGGCTCGCGGCGCGCTGCGACGCGACTGAAAACTCTCACATTGCACCACGCGGGGTGAGAGAACGGCCGCGCCGTGCGAACTTTGACCGTGACAAGTCCCTCGCCGCGAGGTAGTTTCAAGCCGCTGACGGGCCACAACATCAATCACTCCAGCGGGCGGCTCGGGCAGGCAGGGATTCGATGGCACGATTCGAGCAGAGGTACCTGGTCGTCGGTCTGTCGGCGAGCGCTGCAGTCGGCGTGTTGCCCACGGTCGGCGCCGAACTGATCCTCGCCCTGATCGCCCTCTCGCTGCCGGTGGTGGGCGTGCTCGCGTTCCGCAAGGACCGGCCGCAGCCTGCGCTCGGATGGGCCGTGCTCACCGCCGGGTTCGGCGTGCTGGCGGCCGGCGAGCTGTTACGCCTGCTGCTCGACGACCGGTCGGCCGCGGCGCCGACGGTGCTCTCACTGATCGCCGACTCGGTGCAGCTCGTCGGGCTGATGATGATCATCCGCTCGCGCACCACCGGTCGCAGCAGATCGAGCTGGCTCGACGCGGCCGGCGTGGGCGTCGCCACCTTCACCGCCGTCTGGAGCACCGTGCACCGTCAGTTGCGCGACACGGCCGACTGGCGCTCCGTGGAGTGGTTCTCCACGCTGCTCGAGCCGGTGCTCGGTGTCGCCCTCGTGGCGATGGCGCTGCGGCTGGTGCTCGGCGAGCGAGGAGGGCATCGGGTGTTCGGCGGTCTCGCCATCGCCTACGCACTGCAGACCGGCGCCGACATCGCCGCCGAACAGGTCACCCACACCGGTTGGCTGCGAGTGATCGGTGTCGCGTGGGCGCTCGCGTACGTGCTCTTCGACAGCAGCCTGATGCGGCGCGGTCGCCTGCGGCCGCCGCAGCAGTCTCCCTCGGTGCTCGTGCGCCGCGAAGCCGTCCAGGCGCTCGCGTTGCAGGGTGCCGTCATCGTCGTCGCCATCACCGCCATCGTCGTGCGCGCGCGGTCGCTGGTGCCGATGCCGCTGCTCGCCTCGTGGGCGACGGTCGGCCTGGTGCTGCTGGTGCTCAACCGGCTGCGCGTGCTGGCGCTCATCCGGATGGTGGGCGAGGCGTCGGCCACCGAGAACCACCGCCGGCTGACCGCACTCGTCGACAACTCGAGCGAGATCATCGCGCTCGCCGACCCCGATGGTGTGCTGCGCTACGTCTCCTCGTCGGTCGGTGCCATCACCGGTCGTCCGGCCGAGTCGTGGCTGGGGTCGAACGTCGGCACCGTGCTCCCCGAGTACCTGGTGGGCAGCGAGGTCGAGATCGATCGCCTGCGTTCACTGATGCCGGGCGAGCGGTTCACGTGGGAGAGCGAACTGCGGGCGCACGATTCGTCGGCGGGTCGCGTGTTGAAGTTCACCGTCGTCAACCACGTGGGAACACCGGAGGTGAACGGGTGGGTCATCACCGCCAGCGACGTCACCGACGAAGCCCGACTCACCTCCGAGCTGCGCCACCAGGCGCTGCACGACACGCTCACCGGGCTTCCCAACAGAGCCCTGTTGTTCGACCGCATCGAGCATGCGCTCGAGCGAGCACGCCACACCGATCATCTGGTCACCTCGGTGGCACTGGTCGACCTCGACGAGTTCAAGTCGGTCAACGACAGTCTCGGTCACGACACCGGCGACGTGCTGCTGCAGGACGTGGCTGCTCGGCTGCTGCGTGCCGTGCGGCCCGGCGACACCGTCGCCCGGCTGGGCGGCGATGAGTTCGCGCTGCTGATGGAGGGCACCACCGAGGCCGAGGCGCTCGCCATCGCGCAGCGCGCGTTGGGTGGCCTGGCGCTGCCCATCCAGCTCGGCACGGTCGACTTCACCGCGAACGCGAGCATCGGCCTGGTGTGCCACCGCGGGTCGGCCACCCCGATGGAGCTGCTGCGGTTCGCCGACATCGCGATGTACGAGGCCAAGCGTGAGGGCAAGGCGCGGGTGAAGGTGTTCCGCGAGCACATGCACAACGCCGCCAAGAACCAGCTCGAGATGCGCATGCAGCTGGCCGCGGCCATCGAGCACGACGAACTGTCGGTGGTGTACCAGCCGATCGTCGACACCAGCGAGTTCCGTGTGTGCGGTGTGGAGGCACTGCTGCGCTGGACCCACCCGAGTCGCGGCGCGGTGCCGCCCTCGGTGTTCATCCCGGTCGCGGAGCAGAGCGGTCTGCTCGAGCAGATCGGCGAATGGGTGCTGCGCAAGGCGTGCGCCGACGCCGCCCGATGGTCGCGCAGGGTCGACGCCGCGTACATCAGCGTCAACGTCTCCGCCGCGCAGATCAGCAGCCGCGGGTTCGTCGGCAAGGTGATGGGTGCGCTCGACCACTCCGGCCTGCCGCCGTCGCGGCTGTTGCTGGAGGTGACCGAGACGATGCTCGTCGACGACGACTCACTCGCCAGCGAGGTGCTCGTGCAGTTGCGGCAGCTGGGTGTGCGCATCGCCATCGACGACTTCGGCACCGGCTACTCGTCGCTGGCCTACCTGCGCCAGCTGGCGGTCGACGTGGTGAAGATCGACCAGACGTTCGTGCGCGATCTCGACACCAACTCCGACCACCAGGCGCTCACTCGCACGATGCTCACCTTGGCGTCGGGGCTGTCGATGACCGCGATCGCCGAAGGCGTCGAGACCACCGACGAACTGGCCGAGCTGCGACGGATGGGCTGCGGGTACGCGCAGGGCTACCTGTTCTCGTACCCCGTGCCGGCCGATGTGCTCGCGCTGCTCATCGACGACTGCCTGCTCGACGTGCCGCCGGTGGGCGTCGGCTGAAGAAATCGGTCGCCACGCGCCGCAACCGCCTCCGAACCCGGTGAGAATGCGCACCATGGCATTCGGACAACAGTCAGGCCCACCCGCCACCGCCAAGCAGGTGCAGGAGCTGCTGACGCTGCTGCACGAGGCCGGCCACAGCGACTTCCGCGACGCCCGCGGACCGATGGGTTTCACCCAGCGGCAGGCGGGCGGCAAGTTCAGCCGCGACGAAGCAGCCGGGTTCATCGAGCAGCTGCAACTGGAGGCCGAGCAGGCCGATGCCGCCGGGCTCGCGCCGGAACCGGTCGCTCCCCCCACCGCCGCCCGCCCGAAAGCCGCCAAGCCCGCCGCTCGCGCGGCGCGCGCCACGGCCGCCCCCGCCGCGAACCCCGCGTTGGCCGCCGTGCCGGCAGAGGAGCTCGCCGCCGAGCTGCAACGGCGCGGCTGGATCGTCGTCGAGCCCTGAGCGCTACGGCGTGAGCAGTGCGTCGAGGTGCTTCTGCAGGTGCTCGATGCCGGTGCCCTTGGAGGCGCTCACCCACATGATGTCGCCCTGATCCAGCTCGCAGCCTCTGGCCAGTTCCTTCTTGCGGGTGGCCAGCTTGCTGGGCCGCACCTTGTCGATCTTGGTGGCCACCACCGTGTGCGGCACGTCGCTGGCGCGCAGCCACGCGAGCATCTGCACGTCGAGTTTGGTGGGCCCGATCTCGCCGTCGACCAGCACGAACACGAGCTCGAGACCTTCTCGCTCGAGCAGGTAGCCCTCGATCATCGCCTGCCAGGTGGAGCGCTCGCGGCCGGGCACCTTCGCGTAGCCGTAGCCGGGCAGATCGACCACGGTGCCGCCCGAGGGCAGCACGAACAGGTTGAGCAGCTGAGTGCGGCCGGGTGTGTTGCTCACCTTCGCGAGCTGGCGACGGTTCGCGAGCGCGTTGATGAGTGACGACTTCCCCACGTTGCTGCGGCCGACGAACGCGGCTTCGCACGGAGTGGGCGGGAGATCGACGTGACGTTTCGCCGAGGTGACGAACGTGAACTGCAGTGGCACGAGGGTCAGCCCCCTTGCAGCCCTCTGATGAACGCCTGCACGGTGATGTCGAGCGCCTGCGTGGTCTGCGAGACGGCCCACACGATGTAACCCACGTTGTTGGGGTCGTTGCCGGCGACGAAGAACGCCAGGTTCTCCTCGGTGATGTAGGACTGGCCGACCAGCGACGCGATGGTGAGCGGCGAGAGCACGGACTCGCCCGACACCGTCTCGGCCACCTCACCCGGCGCGGTGCCCGGCAGCGTCTGGTTCGGGAAGAAGATGAACACGCGGGCCACCGGCAGTGTGCCGCCGTCGAAGATCTCGACGCCCGACACGGTGCCACCGACGGCGATGGTGGCGGGCGTGATGCTGAGCAGCAGGCTGTAGGTGTCGGTGAGCTCGGTGGACGCGTCGACGAACGTGAAGCCGGTGTTGGGTGTGAGCGTCGCGGCGAAGGGCACGACCACCTTGTCGGCGCTGGGTCCGGTGGTGACCACCGGATCGGTGACCGGCGGGTCGGTGACGGGTGGGTCGGTGATGACCGGGTCGGTGACCGGCGGGTCGGTGACGACCGGATCGGTGATGACGGGGTCGGTGATGACGGGGTCGGTGACGGGCGGAGCGACATAGGCGAAGAGCGGGGCCAGTGCGCAGCCGTCGGCGCCGATGCTGGCGGCGAGCGTGCCGTGCGACACCTGCAGCGCTTCGAACTCGGCGATCTTGGCGTCGGCGGTCGGTTGATCGACGCCGGCCGACGCGGCGATGGCGTCGAGCAGATCCACCTGCGCGTCGAAGTTGCCCACCAGCACCTTGGCGTCGGAGACCGCGCTCGACACGCCGCCGGGGATGGCCAACTTCTTCAGCGACGACGCTGCTTCTTCGTAGGCCCGCGATGCGCTGGTGGCGAAGCCGGCCACCTCGGTGGGTGCGGTGGGGCGAGCCAGCGCGTCGAGGTCGCCGTCGAGCGTGGAGCAGATCTCGTCGACCTGACCGACGAACTGGCCGGCCGACACTCCGCCGCCATCACTGCATGCGACTCCGGCCACCACGGCCACCGCTGCGACCGCCCATCGTCCACGCTTCATCGCACCTGTCCTCTCGTCGTGGCATACCGTAGACGGTGCTGCCGGCGGCACCGGTAACGTCGGCCGTGTGGCCCTGCTCCCGTCGCACACACATCGCGACGCGGCGGTGCTGTTGGCCACTCGCGGCATCCGTGGTTTCGGCGATGGCGTCGTCAGCCTCGCCATCGTCGCCGTGCTCCGCTCGTACGGATTCGACGGGCTGCACATCGGCATCATCGTCACCGGCATGCTGCTCGGGTCAGCCGCGGTCACGCTGCTCGTGGGCACGCGTGGTCACGCGTACTCACGGCACGCGCTGCTGTTCGCAGGTTCGCTGCTGATGATCACCTCCGGGTCGCTGTTCGGGCTGTTCACCTCGTTCGCACTGCTGCTGGCGATCGGTGTCGTCGGCACGCTCAACCCGTCGTCGGGCGACGTGAGCATGTTCGTGCCGCTCGAGCAGTCGATGCTCGCGGCGACGACGCCCGCGGTGAGTCGCACCGCGCTGTACGCCCGCTACACGTTCGTCGGCGGCATGGCCACCGCGCTGGGTTCACTCTCCATCCGCATCCCGGAGGCGATCGCGCGCCACTCGAGCATCTCCGAGCAGACGGCGTTGCGGTGGTGCTTCGCGGTCTACGCCATCGCCGGCGTGGCGCTGCTGCTGCTCTACCGATCGCTCGACACCGCCGACGCCTCCGCCGGCGCGGAACGGGCTGCACCGCTCGGACCCTCGAAGCCGATCGTGTACCGACTGGCTGTGCTGTTCTCGCTCGACTCGTTCGGTGGCGGGTTCGTGGTGCAGTCGCTGCTCGCGCTGTGGCTGTTCGGTCGCTTCGACGTCTCCGTCGGCACCGCCGGCACGCTGCTGTTCGTGACCGGGATGCTCAGTGCTGCGTCCGGCTGCGTGGCCGCGTGGCTCGCCGCCCGCATCGGTCTCGTCCGAACGATGGTGTTCACGCATCTGCCGGCCAGCTGCCTGCTCATCGTCGCCGCGTTCATGCCGTCGCTGCCGTGGGCGGTGGCGATGCTGGTGATGCGCAGCCTGCTCAGCAACATGGACGTGCCGGCACGCACCTCGTACGTGATGGCCGTGGTGTCACCGGCAGAGCGTGCGGCAGCAGCGAGTGTGACCAACGTGCCGCGCAGCCTCGCCGCTGCGCTGCCGCCGGTAGCGGCGGGGTGGATGCTCGATCACAGCACGTTCGGGTGGCCGCTGGTGATCGCCGGTGTCGCCAAGATCACGTACGACCTGCTGCTCTTGCACCAGTTCCGGCACGTGCGCCCCGCGGAGGAAACGGGTTGGCCGGAGACGCGACGCGTCACGCCGCGCGGAAGGCGTTGAACTGATCGGTGGCGACGATGCGAGCGTCGCGGGTGATGACGCATCCGCTGTAGCCCGGTCGCTCAGCCAGCCACAGGAGGCCGCGTTCACCCATCACGAACAACGTGGTGGCGTACGCATCGGCGTCGGCCAGGTCGGGTCCGATCACGGTGGCGCTGGCCAACTCGTGCGCGGCCCGGCCGGTGCGCGGGTCGACGATGTGTGCGCCGCGTTCGTACGCGCCACTGGTCGCGACGGCGAACGGCCCGGTGCCGTGCACGACCAGGGCGAGGCTCGTCGGATCCTCGGGATGACGGATTCCCACGCGCCAGGGCACGCTGCCGTGTTCGCGCCCGCCGACCAACACGTCGCCGCCGGCGTTGAGGCAGAAGTCGACGACGCCACGCGCATGCAGCAGCGCGCCGGCACGTTGCACGGACCAGCCCTTCACGTAGCCGCAGGGGTCGAACCGCGTGCCGTTGGGCGACGGCAACGACCAGACGTCGAACACGCCCTCGCTCTCCTCGCACAGCTCGCCGCATCGCTGCAGCACGTCGCGCACGTCGGCGCTCACCTCCGCATCGGTGGGAGCGATCTCTCCGCGGCCGAGCCGGCTGATCGGGCTCTGCTCCCGGTACGGGCTGAACACGGCGTCGACCTCGTGGAACCATGCGACCAGCTCGTCGACGAGTGACCGGTCGTGCGAGTCGACGATGTCGATGCTGACCGTGGTGCCCATCACCGATTCGACGTGGTGCAGGCTCATGTCAGCCGATGCCCGATGTGGACTTCGCGGCGTCGATGGCCGACTGCAGCGAGACGCGATAGCTGACGCTCGTGTAGGTGGCGCCGGAGACGGTGCTGACATCGGCGCTCTGCGCGCTGAGCGATTCACTGATCAGTGTCGGCAGCGCACGCTGGTTGATGCGCACGCTCTTGTCGTCGCCGTCGGGGTACTGGATGATCTGCACGTCGGTGAGCACTCCGCCGCTGTACACCACCTGCACCTGCACGGTGCCCCACCGGTTGCTGTCGGAAGCGCCCACGTAGGTGCCGTCGGCCACACCCCCCACGGCGGTCGCGGTCGCCTCCGTGGTCGGGGTGGCTGCCGTTGTCGCGGTCGCTGCCGCAGTCGTTGCGGTGGTCGCTGATGGCTCCTCGCTGGCGGCCGTCGTCGCGGTCGGATCGGCGACGGTGGTGAGTGGGATCGCGCCGGCGCTGTCGTCCTGGTGGGCGAACAGCCCGGCGAGCGACACCGTCGACGCCGCGCTGAGGGTGAGCGCGGTGAGCTTCGCGCGGCGAGCCGGCTTGCCGCGTCGGGCCGGCGCGCTCGGCGACGAGCCGCGGCGGTTGCGAGCCGCCAACGCCGCCACCCTCGCCTCCGCATTCGACTCCGCACCCGACGACAGGGCGGGCGTCATCGGCGGGGGTAGCGGGGCGACTCCGCGCGTGTCGCTGCGGCGAAGGAGCGGATCGATCGGGTGATGCGTGCGCAGGGTGCGGGTGGTGTTCATGATGCGCCTTTCAGCGAGAGGTGACGGCCTCGGCGGCGCCGGGTCAGACCGAGCACGCGGATGGTGAGGGGATAGACGGCGAGGCCGACCAGCAGCGCCAGGCCGCGGATGAACCACACCGACGTCGAGTCACTGCCCGCCTGGTAGGCGTGCACTCCGGTGAGCACGACGGCCGGAACTGCCACCAGGTGCACCGCGTGCCAGGCCGAGCGCGGCAGTCGCCGGCGGATGCGAGCGACGGAGGACAGCACGACGATCACGAACAGCCAGAAGGCGACGACGCCCCAGTCGATCGCCCAACCGACGTCGCTGCTGGGCCACAGCAGGTCGATGAAGCGCAGGCCTGCGTCGGTGTCGAGGAACGACACCAGCATGTGCAGGCCGATGAAGAGCAGGGTGAGACCGCCGAGGTAGTTGTGCAGCGCCAGCCACCAGTTGGGCCGCAGCCGGGTGCCGGTGTTGCGGGCGGAGAAGAACAAGCCCCACACCAACGCCGCGACTGCGAGCACCGCGGCGACGATGCCGGTGCTGCGCGTGAGGAACCACATCCACGAGCTCATGCAGCCAGTGTGAAACCCACCCGTGAGCGTGGTGTCGCGCCAAGGTGAGAGTTGTGTGAGAGGCCTTTACCGCCCGAGCAGGCGTTCCACGGCGGCCTCGATCTCCGCTTCGCTGAGCAGCACCAGCTTCGCCGCGTCTCCCAACGGGATGAAGCTGTCCTTGCTGCACACGCGAGCCATCCGCCCGGTGAAGCCACCGTCGATCAGCGCGGCCAGCACACCTTCGGCGACTCCGCCCGACTGCCGGGTCTCGTCGACCACCAGCACGCTGCCCGTCGCGGTGGCTTCGCGCAGCATGTCGTCGACCGGGAGTGGCGCGATCCAGCGCAGGTCGACCACGCGCGCGAAGACACCGCGTGCCTGCAGCCGGCGCGCCACCCGCAGCGACATGAACAGGCCGTTGCCGAACGTGAGGATGGTGAGGTGCGGGCCGTCGCCGTACGTGCGGGCCGCACCGATCGGCACGTGTGCGTCGCGGTTCGGCGAGGCGAGCCACAGCCGATCACCGGGTTCGATGAGATCGGCGGTGTGGTAGCGGGCGATCGGTTCCACCATCACGCTGACGGTGCCGTCGACCTGAGCCGCGGCGACGACGGTGCGCAGCATCGCCGCCGCGTCGTCGGGACGCGACGGGACGCCGACCACCACACCGGGCAGATCGCGCAGCACGGTGAGCGAGTCGTCGTTGTGGAAGTGGCCGCCGAACCCTTCCTGGTAGCCGAGGCCTGCCACACGCACCACCATGCCGTTGCGGTACTGACCGTTGGAGAAGAACTGCAGCGTCGCGGCCTCGCCGCGCAGCTGGTCCTCCGCGTTGTGCAGGTAGGCGAGGTACTGGATCTCGGCGATGGGTGTGAACCCGCTGATGGCCGCGCCCAGCGCGAGCCCGAGGATGCTGGTCTCGTCGAGCAGCGTGTCGAACACACGCGCAGCGCCCGACTGCGCGAGCAGGCCCTTGGTCACGCCGTAGACGCCGCCCTTGGCAGCGATGTCTTCGCCGAACAGCAGCAGGTGGTCGTGCTCGGCGAGCAGCGACGCGAGCGTGGCGTTGATGCTCTGCGCCAGCGTCGAGGAGGTGGGCACGGGCTGCTCGCCGGCGTCGGCGCTCGACGCAACCGCGCTGGTCACGGCAGCCGCGACTTCGTCGGGCCGGCGCGGCGCGAGGGGCTCCATCACCTGCTCGGCCGTGGCCAGTTGCGGGCGATCGGCGACCGACGCTGCCACCCCGTAGATCTCCGTGCGCAGCTCGTCGTGTCGTGCGAGCAGGCTCTGCCCGGAGTGCTTGCCGCTCGCGACCAATGCGCGGGCCGTACCGACGATGGGGTCGCGTTCGGCGTCGGCGCGCACGTCGGCCGGACTGCGGTAGGCACTCTCCACGTCGGTGCCGGCGTGGCCGCCGAAGCGAACGGTGCGCAGGTGCAGGAACGCCGGACGGCGAGTACCGCGCACCCACTCGGCCAACTCGGCGGTGGTGGCGAGCACGGCCTCCGGATCCGTACCGTCGACCGACGCGTAACGGAGGTGCGCGCGGTTGCCGTACGCGCTCTCGATCCAGCCCGACGGCGTCCGCACGCTGATACCGAGGCCGTTGTCCTCGCACAGGAACAACAGCGGCAGCGGCAGCCGTTGGTGTGCGCAGTGCAACGCGGTGTTCACGGCTCCGGCCGCGACGGCGTGGTTGGCCGAGGCGTCGCCGAACGAGCAGACGGCCAGCGCATCTTCCGGCCAGGGTGATTCGATGCCGAGGCGCGCCGCACGACCGATGGCGAACGCGACGCCCACAGCTCGAGGCAGGTGCGAGGCGATGGTGGAGGTCTGCGGGATGATGGCCAGGTCGTGCCGGCCGAAGACCTTGTGACGCCCGCCGGAGATGGGCTCGTCGGTGGCGGCCACCACTCCGGAGAGGATGTCGCGCACGCCCGCCAACCCGGATCGCGCCAGGTAGAAGCCGCCGCTGCGGTAGTGCAGCAGGGCCGGATCGGTGAGGCGCAGCGCCTTCGCGACCGCGGCGTTGCTCTCGTGGCCAGCCGAACCGATGGTGTAGTAGCCCTGCTGCCGGCCGCGCAGCCAGCGGGCGGCCAGGTCGCAGTGGCGGCTGGCGACCTGCAGGTCGAACAGCTCTTCCAGGGTCGCGAGGGCATCGGGTTCGAGCGCCGGCGCCTCCGCCCGATCGGCACTCGGATCGAGCGCGGTGAGCGCGTCGACGAGTTGTTGCTCCAGCACGCTGCGTTCGGGGGTCGCCACGGCCACAGCTTGCCAGTTGGTCAGACGTCGACGCGGTAACGCACGACAAGTGGGTCGCCGCTCGGCTGCACCACCGCTCGGTAGCGGTTGATGAGGCTGCGCATGGCCACGTTGTCGCGGAGCACGTCGGCCAGGATGCGGCGGATACCGCGCTTGCGGGCCAGTACGAGCAGCGCGTCCATCAGCCGCGAGCCGACGCCGTGGCCCTGGTACTCGTCGATCACCGTGACCGACAGCTCGGGTGGGCCTTCCGTGTTCGCCATCCACCGCGCCACTCCGACGGGCCGACCTTCCGGATAGTCGTCGGTGGTGGTGGCTGCGTCGAACGCGACGATGGCCGCGTTGCGCGTGCCGTCGACGTCGCGCAGCCGCTCGATCACGTTGGGCGGGAGCTCGCGGACCGCGGTGAAGAAGCGGAAGTGGCGCGACTCGGGGCCGAGCTGTTCGAACGCTTCTGCGAAGTAGCGGTCGAAGTCGGCCGGCTGCGCCTCGCGCGTGACGATGAGCGGTGTGTGATCGATGCTCACATACTGCCTGAACGGCACGACCACGCCGGTGCGACTGTTGGCACGTCGGCGAGCCGTGCGTTCACGGCAACGGGCTGACCAGGTGGTCTACTCGCCGTCGACCTTGTCGATGACGTCCTTCACCTTCTCGGCGGCAGTCTCCACGTGTGCGTCGACCGAGTCCGGCGTCTTGGACTGCACGATGTCGGCGACCTTGTCGACGCCGTCCTGCACGGCCTTCTTGTTGCCACCCAGCAAACCCTTGATCTTGTCGAGCAAACCCATCTTCTTCGTTCCTCCATCTGCGCGGAATGCGGCGCGCACCTTCCCACATCGCGAGGAGCGAGTCCAGAGTCATTCTGCGTGATGCCGCCCGAGGCGCAGCCACCGCATGGCGAGGGCCGCCACGCAGACGACCACGACGCCACCGAGCAGCTGACCGGTGCGGGCGAGCGAGGTGACATCGACGGTGGGCTTCCATTCCAGCTCGCCGTCGCGGACGCGATACACGCCGACCGGATGCACGCGTAGACCGAACCCGGTGCCGAAGCCGCTGCCCGTCTCCTCCGCCTTGGAACCCTCTCCGCCACCGCCGCCGCCACCGCCCGCCACGCGGGCGACCGGGATGACGGTGACACCATCGACCTCGACGGGATCGCCGAACACACGGCGCACGGTGAGCGCATCGCGGGTGCCACGAATGCTGTCGAGGACGGACTCGACGGAGCTTCCCTTGTCATCGTGCTTCATCGTGGGTCTCCTGAGCGTGAGGTTCGGTGCCGCCCTGGTCGAGGCGGAACGGCGGGTACGAGTCGGTCATCAGCGCGACGTAGACGATCACACGGTAGATCCACCGGTTGATGCCCATGATCAGGTCGAACAGGCCCTGCGGGTAGCGGCCTCGGAACGCAAGGGTGAGTGCCGCGATCGCGACGAGGAGACCGAGCACTCCGCCACCGAACACGAACGCGAGGCCGTCGTGATCCCCGACCGTCCAGGTGGCAGTGAAGGCTCCCACGATCAACACGTGCGGGATGGCCAGCAACCACGACTTCACCAGGACGAGCCCGCGTGAGAGCTGTTCGGGGTACGCCACCTCGAGCACTGCCGGGTAGTCGGGCGCGTCAAGCGAGAACGGCGGGTAGCGGTCGGTGCCGAGCGCGCCGCTCGCGTAGAAGCTCACCCGCCAGGTCCAGCGCAGCACCCCGACGTTGAAGTCGAAGATCGAGCGCGGGTAGCGACCGGTGAACAGGATCGCGAAGAACGCGACGACACTGAGCACCGCGAAGGCGATCCACAGGAAGACCAGCACCACCACGTGGGGGATGGCGAGGAACCATTTGACCAGCCAGCGCCATCGGCTGAGCTCGGCGTCGAGCTGTCCTTCGATGCGCAGCGGGTGTGCAGGGACTGCGACGGGTTCCACACTCGCCGCTGCCGTTGGCGTCTCATGGTCGGCATCGGACCTGGGCCGCACGACGCCGCCGACGATCATGCCTGCACCGACGGCCAGCATGACTACGCCGCCGATGACGAGCGCGATCGCGATCTGTGCGAGGTAGTCGAGTCGACCGCCGAGCTCGATGTCCGCGCTCACGTTCGCGGTGCCGTCCGCGTTCATCACCACGATCGCCCACTCCCCGGGCTCGAGGTCCCAGGTGACCGTCTGGGTGCCGTCGCCGGCCGCCTGCGCGACCCAGAGGGTCTGGCCGGACGGCGCCGCCGGAGTCGCCGAGCCGGTCGCGTTCTGACGTCGGTAGTCGGCCGAGAACGGTCGGAAGTCGACGTCGGTGACCTCGTCGTGGGGCACGTCGGCCAGGAATGCCTCGACGTCGCGTTGCGATCCGATGCCGACGAACAGCTCCTCGCTGCCAGCGCTGTCGGCCACGATCCGGACGGTCGCCAGCTCGCGGTCGGCCCACCAGTCGTCGGGGCCGGGGTCGCCCAGGTCGATCGAGTCCGACGTGATGGCGAAGCTGTCCGATTCGAACCGCTCGCTCGACGTGGTGAAGAAGCCGGCATCGTCGCGCTGCGTCGCCGTCGCCCACCCGACGCTGGCACCCGCACCGAGCAGCCCGAACCCCACCAGTGCGACCAACGATCCGAGGATCAGGAGGATGACGCGGGCCGGTTTCATGATGGAGCTCCTTCGCTCTCGAGGACCACCATCGATGATGCGCTCGCGAGGCTCGGTCGAGAAGGGCCGAACGGCTGTGACATCGGGCAATGGCGGACCTTCTTCTCTACCGCACTCGCCGCGCGAGGCGGACACTGGCGCGAGTCGAGTGAAGAGGAGGTAGCCGCGATGGCTGCTGTACTGACACCCGCGCCGACGACCACCGCAGTCGCTGCACGAGCCGTCGACGCGGTGAAGGTCTACGGGCAGGGTGCCACCGAAGTGCGTGCGTTGGACGGGGTGACGATCGGGTTCGAGACGGGTCGGTTGACGGCCATCATGGGACCGTCCGGCTCCGGCAAGTCGACACTGCTGTACTGCCTGGCAGGGCTCGACTCGCTCACGTCGGGCACCGCCTACATCGGCGACACAAACCTGACCACGCTGAACGACAAGAGCCTCACCGTGCTGCGCCGAGACCGCGTCGGGTTCGTGTTCCAGGCGTTCAACCTGGTGCCGACATTGACCGCCGCGGAGAACATCACGTTGCCGATGGCGCTGGCCGGGAAGCGCGCCGACGATGCCTGGTTGCAGACGCTGGCCACCAGCCTGCGCATCCAGGATCGGTTGCACCACCGGCCTTCCGAGTTGTCGGGCGGGCAGCAGCAGCGCGTCGCGGCGGCACGCGCGATGTTGACCCGGCCGGTGCTGGTGTTCGCCGACGAGCCCACCGGCAACCTCGACTCACGAGCAGCGACGGAGTTGCTGGAGTTGACCCGCGCGGCGGTGGAGGGCTTCGGACAGACGGTCGTGATGGTGACCCACGATGCGCGCGCCGCCAGTTATGCCGATCGCGTGGTGTTCCTGGCCGACGGCCGCATCGTGGAGGAACTGCACCACCCGAAGCTCGACGACATCCTCGACCAGCTCAAGGGCCTCGGAGCGTGAGTCATGTGGAAGATCGCACTGAAGTCCACGCTGGCCAAGAAGCGGCGGCTGTTCGGCACCGCGCTGTCGGTGATGATCGGTGTCGCGTTCCTCGCCGGCACGCTGGTGTTCACCGACACCATCGGTCGCACGTTCGACGACCTGTTCGCCGGCATCTACGACGACACCGACACCTACGTGCGTTCCGAGACGAGCATCGATCTCGGCCAGGGTGCCAGCCAGCGAGGCCGCATCCCCGGTGACATGGTCGCGACGGTGGCCGCCGTGCCGGGCGTCGGCGAGGCCGAGGGCCTCGTCGCCGGCTACGCGCAGATCGTCGGCAGCGACGGCGACGCGCTCGGCAACCCCGGGCAGGGAGCCCCCACGCTCGGGATGAGCCACATCTCGGGCGAGCTCAGCCCGTGGCAGCTCACCGATGGCAGCCGCGCGCCCGGCCCCGGTGAAGTGGTGATCGATCGCGGCAGCTACCAGAAGGGCGACCTCACGCTGGGCGACACCATCACGGTGCTCACGCAGACAGGTCCGCACGAGTTCACGCTCGTCGGCACGGCGAGGTTCGGATCCGTCGACTCCCCGGGCGGCGCCAGCGTGGCGCTGTTCGACCTCCCGACCGCGCAACAGGTGCTGCTCGGTGGAGCCGACGAGGTCGACGCGGTGATGGTGCATGCAGCACCGGGCGTCTCCGAGGAGGACGTCACCGCGAGCATCGCCGCCGTGCTGCCGGACGGAGTGGAAGCGCTGACCGGATCGGAGATCATCGCCGAGACCCAGGACCTGATGCGCGAGGGCCTCAGCTTCCTGAAGACATTCCTCCTCGTGTTCGCCGTGATCGCGCTCGTGGTGGCGTGCTTCACCATCTACAACACGTTCCAGATCATCGTCACCCAGCGCAGCCGTGAGATGGCGCTGCTGCGGTCGGTGGGCGCGACTCGACGGCAGGTGTTGTGGGCGCAGCTGCTCGAAGCCGTCATCCTCGGCGTCACCGCGTCGGTCATCGGTCTGTTCGCCGGCGTCGCCGTGGCGGGCGGGCTGAAGGCGATGATGGCGGCCTTCGGCATCGACATCCCGGCCGGCGGCACCGTCTTCGGCGCCCGCACCGCGATCGCGGCGATGCTCGTCGGCACGATCGTCACGATCGCGTCGGCCGTCTTCCCGTCGCTGCGCGCGTCGAAGGTGCCGCCGCTGGCCGCGATCCGCGACATCGCGGCCGACGCCGGCGGCGGCCGCAGCCGGGGCCGACTGATCCAGGGCGGCGTGCTCACGCTGGGCGGGGTGATCGCGTTCGTCGCCGGCCTCACCGGGTCGGGCCTGCTGCTGGTCGGCGTCGGCGCGCTGCTCATCTTCGTCGGCGTGTTCGTCCTCGGCCCGCTGATCGCGCGGCCGGTGGCCAGGTCGCTCGGTGCGCCGATCGCCGCGGTCGGCGGCGTCGCCGGGGTGATCGCTCGCGAGAACGCCGGGCGGAACCCGAAGCGCACCTCTCGCACGGGTGGCGCACTGATGGTGGGTGTGGCGCTCGTGGTGGCCATCACGGTGATCGCCGCGACCGCCCGCGACTGGACGCACGACGTGTTCGCCAAGCAGTTCACCGGCGACTTCGTGGTCAGTTCGAGCGCGCTCGGGTTCGGCGGCATCAGCCCCGAACTCGCCACCACACTGAACGCGATGCCGGAGGTGGAGGCTGCGGCCGGAATCAGGATCGGCGCGGCGCGCGACATGGAACGCGAGGTCGACGTGCAGTACATCGCGGTCGATCCCGCGACGGCGGGCAGGGTGTTCGACATCGGCATGACCACCGGCAGCCTGGGAGCGCTCACCGAGAACGGGATCCTGGTCGACAACGATCGCGCCGACGCACGCGGGCTCGCGATGGGTGACACCATCGAGTTCGGGTTCGTGAACGGCACCACCCGAACGCTGACGGTGGAAGGGATCTACACCAAGGACGATCTCGCCGGCGCCTACGTGGTCAGCCACGCGCTGCACGAGCAGACCGGCGTCGACCAGTTCGACTTCTCCGTGTACATCGCCACGACGGGCGATGTCGGTGCGGCCTCCGCCGAGGCGGCGATCGCCGACGCGACCGCCCCCTACGCCAACGCGAAGTTGCAGAGCCGCGCCGAGTACATCGATGCGCAGGCCGCGCAGATCGACCAGATCCTCAACCTGATGTACGGGTTGCTCGCGATGGCCGTGATCGTCGCCCTGATCAGCATCGCGAACAGCATCTCGCTGTCCATCCACGAGCGCACCCGCGAGCTGGGCCTGCTGCGCGCAGTGGGGATGACCCGGCACCAGATCGGCAGCGCGGTGCGTTGGGAGGCCGCCATCGTCGCGCTCTTGGGCACGACCCTGGGCGCCGCGCTGGGTGTCTGCTTCGGCTGGGCGTTGAGCGTGACGCTGCGGCACGAAGGTCTCATGGCGTTCAACATCCCTGGCCGCTCGCTCGCCGTCATCGTCGTCATCGGTGTGCTCGGAGGTGTGATCGCGTCCGTGCGGCCGGCGTGGCGTGCCGCGCACCTCGACGTGCTGCGCGCCATCGCCACCGAATGAACCGCCGACGATTCAACCGTCGTTCGGCTGCAGTTCACCGACCGCCCGTAGCGTGGACGGCGGTGAACAGCACTCGATCCGGAACGGTGCTCGAGCAACTCGAGACCGACGTGCGAGCGGTGCGCGATGCGATGTTGGCCGCAGAGGCCGCCCGCGCCGCCGACATCGCCGCCGCGCATCCGTCGCACCGGCGTTCCGCCGCGAACCTGGTCCACTACCTCGAGCTGCGCCACCACGACGTGCGCGATCTGCAGGCTCGCCTCGCGGCGACGGGGCTGTCGTCGCTCGGGCGGTCCGAAGCGCACGTGCTCGCGACCATCGACGCGGTGCTGTCGGTGCTCGCGCGGTTGAACGGGCACGAGCCGCCCGGGCCGGCCGCGGCAGTGGCGATGACCGAGGGTCCGCGCCTCCTCGCCGGTAACGCAGACCGGCTGCTCGGCACGCCCGCCGCGAAGCGCGCCAGCCGCATCATGGTGACGCTGCCGAGCGACGCCGCCGCGCAACCGGAGATGGTGGCGCAGATGACCGAGCGAGGTATGGACATCGCGCGCGTCAACTGCGCGCACGACGGAGCCGACGAGTGGGCACGGATGATCGAAAACGTGCGCGCGACGAAGCGGCCCAACGGTCACCGGCCGCGCATCGCGATGGATCTCGCCGGACCGAAGGTGCGCACCGGGCCGCTGCAACCGGGACCCCGTGTGGTGCGAATCGCGCCTCGGCGCGACACGCTCGGCGTGGTCACTGCGCCGGCGCGGGTGTGGCTCACGTGCACCGGCCACGCCGCGCCTGCAGGAACCGTCGCCGTCGCCGTCGACGACCCCGGTTGGCTGAGCCGCCGGCAGCCGGGTGATCGGCTCGAGCTCGTCGACAGCCGCAACGCCACCCGTCACTGGGAGGTCGTCGCACTCGGTGACGACGGGTGTCTGGTGACGACGAAGCAGACCACCTACCTGGCCTCCGGCTCGAGGATCGTCTGCCGCTCTGCCGAGGGCGACGACAGCGTGGCCGTCGGCGAGCTGCGCGAGGCCGAGCAGGTGCACCGCGTCGACCTCGGCGACACGGTCGTGCTCACCCGGTCGTTGGAGCCTGCGCCACCCACTCCCAGTGGGGCGGCGCACCGGATCGGCTGCACGCTGTCGGAGGTCTTCGACCAGGCGCGCGCGGGCGAACGGGTGTGGCTCGACGACGGCAAGATCGGCGGCACCATCGACCGGGTGTGCGACGACGAGATCGAGCTCGTCGTCACCGACGTGCGGCCCGGTGGTGCCAACCTCAAGGCCGGCAAGGGCATCAACTTCCCCACCACCGACCTCCGACTCGACGCGCTCACCGCCAAGGATCTGGTCGACCTCGACTTCGCCGCGGCTCATGCCGACATGGTGAACCTGTCGTTCGTGCGTCGTGCCGCCGACGTGGAGCAACTGCAGGCGGAGCTGGCCGGCCGCGGCGCAGACGATGTGGGCATCGTGCTGAAGATCGAGAACGTCGCCGCCTTCGAACACCTGCCGGAGCTGCTGCTGATGGCGATGCGCAGCCGGCGGGTGGGCGTGATGATCGCTCGCGGCGACCTGGCCGTCGAAGTCGGTTTCGAGCGGCTGGCCGAGGTGCAGGAGGAGATCCTGTGGGCGTGCGAAGCCGCGCACGTGCCGGTGATCTGGGCGACGCAGGTGCTCGACACGCTGGCCCGCACCGGGCAGCCGTCGCGAGCCGAGATCACCGACGCGGCCATGTCGGAGCGTGCCGAGTGCGTGATGCTCAACAAGGGCCCGCACATCGCCGACGCCATCCACACGCTCGACTCGATTCTCACCCGCATGCAGCACCACCAGCACAAGAAGCGCAGCCTGCTGCGCCGTCTGCAGGCGTGGGACCGCGAACCGGCGTGACGGGGCGGCGAGCGCCGATCGGTGCCGGAGAACGTCGAAAGCCGCAGGTTCGAGGTTTCGACCTCTGACCTGCGGCTTTCAGGTGTGGTCGAGACCGGCGTCGATCCGGTGACCCTACGCTTTTCAGGCGTATGCTCTGCCGACTGAGCTACTCGACCGTGTGCCACTCTCGTGGCTGGATGTGGTCACTTGCATGACTTCTCCGAACGGGCTTGCGCCCGAGCGGTCCCGACGGGGTTCGAACCCGCGACCTCCGGCTTGACAGGCCGGCGTGAACTCCACTTCACCACGGGACCAGGCTGTGACCAGCTGGTCAGTACGTTTGACGTGCTGTGCACCCCCAACGGGATTCGAACCCGTGCCGCCACCTTGAAAGGGTGGTGTCCTAGGCCACTAGACGATGGGGGCTAGGTTTGCTTCCGGTTGAGAGCGTCGAAACACTATCAGCCGGGCAGTTGTTTTCCGCCAAGCGATTCGCGCGATTTCGGTGCCGGCGATTTCGATGTTGGTACGGTGCCGACCGTGCGCTTGCAGCTGGAACCGTCGCTCGAACCGTCCGACTACCCCTACGCGCACACCCTGCGCGTGCGGTTCGCGGAGACCGACGCGATGGGCATCGTGCACCACAGTCGCTACCTCCCCTACCTCGAGGAGGCGCGGGTCGAGTACCTCCGCCACCTCGGCCATCCGTACACCGAACTGCGCGCGGAGGGCGTCGACTACGCGGTGCTGGAGGCGTTCGTGCAGTACCGGCAGCCGCTGCGGTTCGACGATGTGGTGCAGGTGCACCTGCGGTTGGGTGCCGCCACGCGAGCCACCTTCCAGATGGGCTACCTGCTCACGGTCGACGGCGTGGTGCGCGCGACGGCGGTCACCGTGCACGGTTGCGTCAACGCCGAAGGGCGTCCGGTGCGCATGCCGCCGTGGCTGTTGGCGCTCGGTGACTGAACGTTCGCTCAGCTCAGCGCACATTTCGGCCGTTGCGGGTCAATTCTCGATGAACTTCCACGCATCGACGCACGAATGCAACCTGCCTCTTACCCGCGTTGCATAGCGTTCCACTCATGCGCCGTGCTTCCGTCGCAGGTGCCGCGGTGCTGGGCTACCTGATCGGCACCTTCCCCACCGCCGACCTGGTGGCTCGGCGTGTGTCGGGCGGTGCGGTCGACCTGCGCGTCGCGGGCAGCGGCAACCCGGGCGGCGCGAACGCGCTGAAGCTGCTCGGAGCGAAGGCCGGTTACACGGTGATGGCAGGCGACATCGCGAAAGGTGCGCTCGCCAGCGGCGTCGGTGCCCTCGTGGCCGGTCCTGCCGGTGCCCATCTCGCCGGTTCCGCGTCCCTGGTCGGCCCCTGCTTCCCCGTGTGGAACGGCTTCCGCGGCGGCAGGGGTGTGGCCGCATGATCGGCATCTGCACCGACTCGAACTCGCAGCTCCCGGCCGCGCTGGCCGAGCGCTACGGCATCGAAGTGGTGCCGCTCACCGTCGTCGTCGACGAACGCGAGTACCTCGAGGGCGTCACGCTCGACGCCGACGAGTTCTACGCGATGTACACACCGGGCCA
>JAUXQB010000260.1 GCA_030685215.1 Actinomycetota bacterium | reverse complement strand
TGCGCGCCATCGCCGATGCCGTGCCCAACATGAACAACACGTTCGCCACCGGCACCGATGGCAAGCCGCGCCTCGTACGCAACGAGCACATCAACATGGGCCTCGCGGTCGACGTCGGCAAGGCCGATGGCAGCCGCACCTTGGTCGTGCCGGTGCTGCGCGACGCCGACACGCTCGACTTCGCCGGCTTCCTCGCGGCGTACGAAGACCTCATCCGCAAGGTGAAGAGCAACAAGCTCGCGGTCAGCGACTTCCAGGGTGCCAGCATCAGCCTCACCAACCCGGGCACCATCGGCACCGTGCAGAGCGTGCCGCGCCTGATGCCCGGCCAGGGTGTCATCGTCGGCGTCGGCAGCATCGACTACCCGGCCGAGTTCCAGGGCGCGGACCACCACACGATGAGCGCGCTGGGGGTCAGCAAGGTGGTCGCCATCACCAGCACTTACGACCACCGCATCGTGCAGGGCGCGGAGAGCGGCATGTTCCTGAAGCGGGTGCACGAGCTGCTGCTCGGCGAGCACGACTTCTACGACGACGTGTTCCGCAGCCTCGGTGTGCCCTACGAAGCGGTGCAATGGCGTGTCGACCAGCACCCGGCCAACCACGAAGACGTGATGTTGCACAAGCAGATGCAGGTGGCCACGCTCATCCGCGTGCACCGCGTGCGCGGGCACCTCATCGCCGACCTCGACCCGCTGCGCTGGAAGCAGCCGCACATGCCGCCCGAGCTCGACCCGGCCACCTACGGCCTCACCATCTGGGACCTCGATCGCGAGTTCCTCACGGGTGGCGTCGGCGGCGTGGAGAAGATGACCCTCGGCGACCTGTTGCACGTGCTGCGCGACGCGTACTGCCGCACCATCGGCGTCGAGTACATGCACATCCAGGACTTCGCCGAGCAGCGCTGGATCCAGAGCAAGCTGGAAGGCGCGCACTGGGAGCTGTCGAAGGACGGCAAGCGTCGCGTCGTCGAGCGCCTCAACGCGGCGGAAGCGTTCGAGAAGTTCCTCGCCACCAAGTACGTCGGCACCAAGCGCTTCGGGTTGGAGGGCGCGGAGAGCGCCATCCCCGTGCTCGACCAGGTGCTCACCATGGCGGCCGGCGCGGGCATCGAGTCGGCGGTGCTGGGCATGGCCCACCGTGGTCGCCTCAACGTGCTCGCCAACGTCATCGGCAAGAGCTACGACCAGATCTTCAAGGAGTTCGAAGGTCACGTCGACCCCAGCTCGGTGCAAGGGTCCGGCGACGTGAAGTACCACCTCGGCGCCACCGGCACCTACAAGGGGCCGCACGACGAGACCATCCGCCTCGAGCTCGCCGCCAACCCGAGCCACCTGGAGACGGTCGACCCCATCGTGCTCGGCATCGTGCGCGCCATCCAGGACGTCATCGAGCCGCCCGGGTCGTTCCTGTCGCTGCCGGTGCTCATCCACGGCGACGCCGCGTTCGCGGGGCAGGGCATCGTGGCCGAGTGCCTCGCGATGAGCGACATCGCCGGCTACCGCGTCGGCGGAACCATCCACCTCATCATCAACAACCAGATCGGTTTCACCACCAGCCCGCAGCATTCGCGCAGCTCGCTCTACTGCAGCGACGTCGCGAAGACGGTGCAAGCCCCCATCTTCCACGTGAACGGCGACGACCCGGAGGCATGCGTGCGCGTGGCCGAGCTGGCGTTCGAGTATCGCCAACGGTTCCACAAGGACGTGGTCATCGACCTGGTCTGCTACCGCCGCCACGGCCACAACGAGGGCGACGATCCCAGCTACACCCAGCCGCTGATGTACAAGGCCATCGCCGAGCGGCGCAGCGTGCGCAAGCTCTACGTCGAAGCGCTGGTGAAGCGCGGCGAGCTGTCGGTCGAGGAAGCGGAAGGCGCGCTCGCCGACTTCCACAGCAAGTTGCAGGTGGCGCTCGACGACACGCGCTCGCACGCGCCGGAAGCCGTGAAGGTGGCCAAGCCACCCAAGCCGGTGGGTGTGCGCCCGCACGTCGAGACCGGCGTCGCCCGCACGACGCTCGACGGCATCTTCGACCACTTCACCGCGTACCCCGAGGGGTTCACGCCGCACCCGAAGCTGGCCCGACAGTTCGAGACCCGCGCCAAGACGTACCACGAGCAGGGCGAGAGCGACTGGGCCACCGCCGAGCTGCTCGCCATGGGTTCACTGGTGGTGGAGGGCACCCCGGTGCGACTGGCCGGTGAGGACAGCCGACGCGGCACGTTCAGCCAGCGCCATGCCGCGCTCATCGACTACGAGAACGAGAACGCGTGGGTGCCGATCAACACGCTGCCCAACAAGCAGGCGAGCTTCTGGGTGTACGACAGCTTGCTCAGCGAGTACGCCGCGCTCGGCTTCGAGTACGGCTACTCGCACGAGAACCGCGATGCACTGGTGCTGTGGGAAGCGCAGTTCGGCGACTTCGTCAACGGCGCGCAGATCATCATCGACCAGTACATCGTGGCCGCGGAGGACAAGTGGGGGCAGGACAACGGCCTCGTGCTGCTGCTGCCGCACGGCTTCGAAGGCCAGGGTCCCGAGCACAGCTCCGCTCGCATCGAACGCTTCCTCACGCTGTGCGCCGACGACAACATCCAGGTGTGCAACGCCACCACCGCCGCGCAGTACTTCCACCTGCTGCGACGTCAGGTGCGCCGCGACTTCCGCAAGCCGCTGGTGTTGTTCACGCCGAAGGCGCCGCTGCGCATGAAGGAGAGCCGTTCGAAGATCGACGATCTCACCACTGGTTCGTTCCAGGAAGTGCTCGACGATCCGTTCGTGGCCGATCCGTCGGCCGTGCAGCGAGTGGTGTTCTGCAGCGGCAAGGTCGCGTGGGACGCCATCAGCGAGCGCGACACGCGCAAGGCACCGGTGGCGGTGGTGCGCGTCGAGCAGCTCTACCCGTGCCCCGGCGACCAGATGCGTGCGGTGCTCGAGCACTACCCCAACGCGAAGCAGCTGGTGTGGTTGCAGGAGGAGCCCGACAACATGGGCCCGTGGCGCTTCGTGGAAGCTCGCTTCTGGCGCATCAAGGAGCAGGGCTACGACCTGCGCTCGGTGTGCCGCATCGGCAGCGGTAGTCCCGCCACCGGCAGCAAGGCCATCCACGACCAGGAGCTCGCCGACCTGATGGACGAGACCTTCGTCGATCTGTAGCCGGCGACGACCCACTTCCGGAAGCCTTTCATCACGGCATCCGTGATGAAAAGCTTCCTGAGAGTCAGTCGACCCGTGGCGCACCGCCAGGAGCCGGCGGTGTCTGAGCGGCGGCCCATCGGTCTGCGCTCTCGAGCCGTTCGGCGGGGGCGATGAGGCCACATGCGTTCGATGCTCCGAAGCCGGCGACGGGCGAGCGGTTTGCGCGTGTGATCGACAGCACCATCCGCTTGAACGCCTCCGGATCCCGGGTCAGGGTCAACGCGTGCTGGTCGGCGGCGCGTTCGAAGCCCTGGCGCCAGCGACCCATCATGCTCATGATCACCATGGCGGCGAGGAACGTGGCGACGCGGAACACACCATACGCTCGCGGGTCCTGGCTGCCATCGGTGTCGGCGATGACTACCGTGATTGCACCGACCATGGTCGCCGCCACCCGCTGAAGGGTGCCGGCTCTCTCCAGCGTTGCGACGTGTCCGAGGCGAAGATGGCCGAGCTCATGTGCGAGAAGTGCCCGCTGCTCGTCGACCGGCAAGTCGTCGATCGTGTCGGTCGCCACCATGTGGTCGGGAGTTCGCTGTCGGCCGATGGTTGCCGACAG
>JAUXQB010000258.1 GCA_030685215.1 Actinomycetota bacterium | reverse complement strand
ACGTCGACGACTGCTGTTGTGCCTGTCGATGCACCACCAACATTCAGCTTCGATTGCCCGGCCCCCGGGCAGGGCTGGCGGGCCGCGATCGTCGCTACGCAGTACCTGCAAGACCCGGTCGGTTACCACACCTGGTACCGCGTGACGGGTGTGGGACAGTGGGTGTACGCCGGTCTCTTTCGAAGTGGGCTGGACGGCCCAGGCCCCGTGGGAGGGATTTCAGCGGGTGTGCAGGTGGAACTTCGCTACGGTCGCGATGCCACGGTCGATCCGGAGAAGTCCGAGGGCTACGCCTCGTTCACGACGGCAGCCGATTGCTGATCTGACTCGTTGCCGACGCAGTCGCCCACGCGTCCGCGGCGCCGTCTCCCCACACTCGGTCGTGGGGCAGCGCCACGCTGATCTGTGTCACCTTCGCGCGAACGGGCCGTCGCGTTCGACACCAGCCCGCGGCGTTGCTGCTGCCGTTCAGGGCAGGCGGGCGCGGTCGAACTCTTGCTGCAGCCTGGGGCGGCGGCGGTGGGTCTCGCGTAGGGCGGCGATGAAGGCGTCGACTTCGATCTCTTGCTCCGAGTCGGCGGCCAACGTGCGCATCGTGGCCAGGCGCCTCGCGGCCAGCTTGTAGTGCTTGGCGTCGGTGGCCTCAAGCTCGCGCTCCACCAGGCACTGGTGGACGGGCAGGGTCGCGAGCGGGTCGATCCGTTCGTACGCCGCCACCAGTTCCATCCACACGTGGGCATCGGTGAGGTGAAGGCTGTTCGCTTGCTCCCAAGCCCGGCGTGGGTCCTTCAGGGTGGTCAGCGAGAAGAGCACGGCCTGGTCGGGTCGCGCTGCCAGCCTGGCCGTCACGTCCTCCTCGAACTCTGGCCAGGCGGTTCCGGCAGCGCGATGCAGCGCTGCTGCGGTGCTCGACGACGGCCAGCGATTGAAGACATCGGCTCGGGCAGCGAGGTGTTCGCCCGGGCGATGCTGCGCCAGCAGTATGCACCAGTAGTCGGCGGCCTTCAGTGCCTGGTGCCCACTGTCGTGATCGGAGGCCTTGCGTGCCCAGTCGACGGCGAGGTCGATCTCACCGATCTCCTCGAACGCCTCGGCGGTGTCCTGAAACCACGCTGCCACCCTCCCGTCGCGAAGGTGGGTGCGGATGATGGCGTCGACGTCGTGGTCGAACACGGCGAGCCGTTTGGCGTTCCACTCCAGTACCCAGTTCTCCCGGCCATGGGGTTTCGCGAACCGCTCATCGAGCGAGGGCTCCGGCCCGATCAGGGTGCGGACCTCCGCAAGGCGCTGCCGGTAGGCCGTCATGCCCACTTCGCCGAGGGCGGGCGCGTAGGCGACAGGATCGATGTTGAAGTAATCGACGTCGCCCTCGAACTGGAACTTGATCATCCAGTCCACCAACTTGCCGGGTGCCACCCCGGCGGCGGCTGCGACCTGTGGGTGCAACTCCAGCAGTCGGTGGCAGGCGTCGCCGATGATGCCGCTGGAGTCGTCGGCGCGAGCGATCACCTTCACCGCGCTGGCTACTGCGGCGTGCACAACCGAGTACACATCGGCTGGCGGCGTGGAGGGAAGGGCCGCTTCGATCAGCTCGATGGCCTGATGCATCTGCGAGCCGTGCTGATTCGCCGAGCTCCATCGGGACACGTCGGTGCGCGTGCGAACGAGGGGGAGGACGGCGTCGGCCAACGTGCTCATCGCGGCCGATGGTAGACCGGGTACTCGGCGACGAGGCATCGTCGCGATCTGCCGATGGACTTGCCGGGTGGGATCGGGTCGGACGGTCAGTAGTTTGCGGCGCAGCAGTTGATCGAAGCAGTCGCTTCCAGATGGAACCCCCGGTCGGGTTCCTCGCTCGTTCGCACGATGCACGGAGGCCACGATGCCTGTTCGGTCAGCGCTCTACATGGGGAGCTCGTTCACCACCACCCTTGATCTCGAGACCGGCCCCGATTGGGCGCCCCTCGAAGCCGTCGCTCGGGTGGTGCGGCAGTCGCCCGATCTGCCGCAGTTCCATCCGGGTGAGTTCATGTACATGGCGACGTTGCACGCCGCTCGCTCGCAGGTGCGAATCCACCTGTACAAGCACGTCGACACTCGGCGCTACCTGAACCTCGATGACGGTGGCCACGCGTACGCCTACCACTACCGTCTCGGCGACGGGCATGCGGCGAACTTTGGCGGCCGATACAGGCGGTACCGCAACTTCCTCGATGCGCTCGATCGGTTGGATCTGCAGGCATTCGAGAGGGAGCGACTGTTTCGCTCGTTCCCGCCCGAGGAGTGGCACACCTCGCAATGGGTCTGAGCGAGGCGTGCGGCCAGCCTTCGCCCAGGCGCTGGTGGTCGCCCATCCGCAATTGGTCCGCAAGCTGATCCTCAGGGGCACCGGCCCGGCGGGTGGCAAGGACATGGACGAAGGTCGCCGGCGTCACCTTCGGCGAACTCCTGCGCGCCGCGGTGACCCGCAAGGACCCGAAGGAGTTCCTGTTCTTCAACTGCAACGCGGTCGGCGAGCCGGCGGCCGAGGCCTTCGTCGGCCGTCTCGCGGGACGCACGCTGGATCGCGACAAGAAGGTCTCCGTGAAGGCGTTCCTCACTCATCTGAGGGCGATCAAGCGGTGGGCGCGTTCAGCGCCGCCGACCTGTCCGCGATCACTCAGCCGACGCTGAGCGCCAACGGCGACAATGATCGGATGGTGCCGTCGGTGCTGTCGGAGGATCTGCACCGTCGCATTCCCAACTCCGAGCTGGTGATGTACCCCGACTCCGGCCGCGGCGGCATCTTCCAGTACCACGAGCAGTTCGTGCCGGTGGCGCTGGGGTTCCTCGCCCACTGAACGGACTGCGGCTGGGCAAACTGATGCACTAATTGGTGCGATATAGTGCACTTCGTGACGAACGCTGCGAACACCCAGGCGGAGCACGTGGCCGCGGAAGTGCGGCGTCGGCGCCAGGAACACGGCTGGACACTCGACGCCGCCGCGGGTCGGCTCGGCGTCAGCCGGCGCCTGCTGGCCCAACTGGAGGCAGGCCAGGCGAACCCGTCACTGTCGACGCTGTTGTCGATCGCCGTCGGTTTCGACATCTCGCTGGTGGACCTGCTCGCCGGTGACGACAAGCCATCGATCACCCTGCAGGCCGACAACGCGTCGGCGCCGGTGTTGTGGACCGGCGAGCACGGAGGCGAGGCCCGATTGCTCGTGGGATCCGATCCGCTCGAGCTCTGGCACTGGTCGTTGGCGCCCGGCGACGTGCGTTCTTCCGACGGGCATCGACCGAACGCACGTGAGGTGCTCCTCGTCACCGCAGGTGCGGTCACGTTGACCGTAGGTTCGGGCGATCCGGTCGTGGTCAAGCGGGGACAGTCTGCGCTGTTCCGTTCCGACGAGCCGCACACGTATCGCAACGACGGCAGGTCTGCGGCCACGTTCGTGCTCGCGGTCCACGAGCCCAGCGGTGGCGTGCCGTGATGGCGTGCTCGTCATCGCCGGCCCGGCGCAATGCTGACAACCCTCCGGAGGTCGCCCGATGAGCATCGCCGTGCACGACTGGATCAACGGATCGACCGTCGATCCCGCGATCTTCGAACGCTGGCCCGACTACCGGCTCGTGCTCATCGCCGCCGAGCGGGTCGACCCTCGTCAACTGGCCCAGGTGGCGGAGCGGTTGCACGGTGACGCGCACGAAGTCGTCCGCGCCGCCGGGGCGGCCGAGCCCGACCCGCACACCCTGCGCTGGCACGCCGCCTACCGCGACTTCGGCATCAAGCCCCGTCTCGCGCGACCGAGCGTCGACGCTCTTGTTCGACGAGCCGCCTCCGACAACGGCTTGCCTCGCATCAACGCGCTCGTCGATCTGTACAACGCGATCTCGATCCTGCACCGCGTCCCGATCGGCGGCGAAGACCTCGACCGCTACGAAGGCCCCGCCCGCCTGACCCTGTCAACTGGGACTGAGCCGTTCGACACCACGGCCGACGGGGTTGCGGTCGTCGATCACGCCGACGTCGGTGAGCCAGTGTGGATCGACGACGCCGGCATCACCTGCCGGCGCTGGAACTGGCGCCAGACCTCGCGAACCGCGATCCACGCCGGCACCGATCGGGTCGGGTTCATCATCGATTCGCTCGACGCCCCCGACCATCGCGGAGCCGCGCTCGCAGCCGAGCAGCTCGCCGGGCTGCTGCCGGATCCGGTGCTGCGCATCATCGACAACACCGCCGGCTGAAACGGGGGACCAAGCCGGCCTGAACTCGGGTTCAAGTCCGCCTGTCAATGAGCCGTGTCCACTGGTTCCTGCGAGTTCAGGCTGCGCGCCCGGGTCGGCGGCGCCGCTGAGCCCTGTCGAGGCGTGGTGGGCCGGCCGGGGTGGAGTCGGGTCGATCGAGGCGACGCACGGCGTGAGCGTGGCACTTGCAGTATGCGCTGGAGGGCAGGAGTACCTGCAGCACCTGGCCGGGCGTGGGGAGCATGCCGTAACGGTTGGCCCACGTGCCGAAGTAGTTGCCGTGGAGGTGGTTCTGGTGGACCTCGACGCAGCGCACCCCTCGGGTGGCCGGCCCATTGAGGGCAGGGCGTCCACGTGCGGCGACGCCCTTGGCGATCTCGTTGAGCAAACCCTGCTGGAGGCTGGGCTCGACGTCGACGATGATGAGCTCGGGATGGCCGAAGTTCTCGACCAGCCCGAGGGTGTAGCTGAAGACATCGTGGTCGTCGCTGACCTGGACGACGGCCCACCCGTGGATCTTGACCTGCAGGTCGAGCGCCTGCATCACTGCTTCGTGGGAGTAACCATCACATTGGAGACACATGTCGGCATCGTGCACGAAGGGTGTCACAGACTTTCCGGAGCCCATCGCAGGGCGCTGCTCAGCGATGGCCCTCGGGTCGCCACGAGTCGCGGTCGGGGTGGTCGGCCGGGAGCGGCAGCGTCTCGACGGAACCGGTTCGTGCGCTGCGGTACCAGGCGGTGACCAGCTCGAGCGTGGCCTGTGCGTCGGTGAGCGTGATCGGGAAGGTGCCGCCGTCTCGGAGTGCATCCACGAACCGCTGGAACTGCCCGGTGAACAGTGGCTTGGTGGGCGCTACCGCGTCGAGCACCGGAGCCGCAGCCTCGGCGAGGGCGGGTTTCTTGAAGTCGAACGTCCACGGCCCAGCGGCCGGGTCGTACGGCGAGGTGGACGACTCGATGGTGACATGCTCGAAGCACCACACCAACCGACTCGATTCGGTGGCCGCGCCGAGGTTGACGTTCATCGACACCAGTCCACCGTCGACGGTGCGACCGATGGCCACCGCGCAGTCCTCGGTCTCGATCTCGTTCACACGAGTGGCGGTGAGCGCGCGCACCTCGACCAGCGGGCCACCGATCCAGGTGAGCAGATCGTGGATGTGGATGGAGTGCGTGAGCACCGAACCGCCACGCTCGCCCTGCCACGTGCCGCGCCACGGTGCCTCGCTGTAGTAGCCGCGACCGCGGCGCCACCAGGTGGAGGCCGAGGCGGTGTACAGCCGCCCGGTGAGCCCGGCGTCGACCAGCGCGCGAGCGCGGAGCGCGCCGTCGCCGAAGCGGTACTGCAGGATGGGCATCAGCCGCGCACCCGACGTGGCCAGTGCGGTCTCGGTGGCGATGCGCAACCGGTCGCAGGCCGCGACCGAGTCGACGAGCGGCTTCTCGCAGATCACGTGCACGCCCGCAGCCAGGCACTGCTCGATCTGAGCCTCGTGCATCGACGGAGGAGTGCACAGGTCGACCACATCGACACCGGCGGCGAGCAGCGCGTCGAGCGAGTCGACGGTGGGCACCTTCCAGTCCTGCTCGGCACGCAAGCGGCGTTGCTCGTCGACGTCGGCGATCATCGCGACGGCTGCGCCCTCCACTCCCAGCCAGCTGAGCAGGTGCATCTGGCCGATGCCCAGGCCGACCACGCCGACTCGCAGATCGCTCACGCGTCACCCCACTTCGTTGCTGCCTGCTGCGCACGCAGGACCAGATCGCACACTGCCACGACGTGCGCCTGCGACATCAGCCGCTCTCCGTCGTCGGCGAGATCGGCCAGGAACTGCTCGGCCCAGTCGACCGGCCGCTGCGACACGTCGACGCGTCTCGTGCCCTCGGCGTCGACGACGATCAGGTGCTCGGCGCCGTCCGCTCCGGCAACATCGACGTTGGCGCGTGCTTCGATGACGCCGCGCGTGCCGACGATGGAGAGCCGCACGTCGCCCCATGTACCCAGTCCGTCGGCGGTGAGGTAGTCGAGGCGGTGGTCGCCGACGATGCCGTTGGCGACCAGGGTCATCGACCCGATGTCCTGCATGTCGGGATGATCCGGGCATGCGGCGTTGCCGACCGCGGCGAGTCGCACGTGGGCGGTTGCCGTCGGCCCGTCGGCGCCCACCGCGACCGCAAGGAACTGGTCGGCCTGGTGTGACCCGATGTCGACGAGGATGCCGCCCGTCGCCGAGGAGCTCCAGAACCAGTCCGGCCGGTGCTTCTCGCTCAGCAGGTGCGGGCCAGCACCGACCACGTGCACGACCGTGCCCACGGCGCCCGCCCGGGCCATGGCGACTGCCTCGCCGATGGCGCGATTCTCGAACCGTTCGGAGAACAGCACCGTCCACGGCCGGCCAGGACGATCGTGGAGCGCAGCGCGCAGCTCGTCGAGTTGAGCCAGGGTGGTGACGCCCGGCTTGTCGCTGAGGACGTGCTTGCCCGCGCTGATCGCGGCCAGCGCGACCTCGGCCCGCTCCGACGGCACCCCGGCGACGACGACGAGAGCGATGGAGTCGTCGGCCAGGATCTCGTCGACGCTGCGCTCCTCGGAGTCCTTGCGCCACCCCGCGTACCTCGCCACCAGCCCACCATTGGGGGCGTGCGCCACCGGCGTTGCGCCGGCTGCCACCAGCCGATCGACCATCTGGAACAGGTGCAGGTGATCGGCACCGATGACCGCGAAACGAACGTTCACGTCACGACTCGGGTCGCGGCGTCGAAGTCGAGTGCCCAGCTGTTGGCACCGTTGTCGAGCTCGTGCACCAACGACTCGTGCTCGATGGTGCCCCACGGCCCGTCGTGGCGCGGGTGCCCGTCGAGCGCTTGCTCCTCGCCGGCCACGACGAACGCACCGGTGGACGAGAACTCGACGGTCCCCGACGATGGCGAGGTCCATGCGACATCGAAGCCGTCGGCCGTCTGCCCGACGACGGGCTCGGTGGCGGTGATCGCCGCGATGAACGCTTCGAAGTCGCCGTCGTCCTCGTCGTTGCCGACCTCCACGATCCACACGTTGTCGGGGCCGCCCTCGGCGACCAGGTCGTACGGCTTGGTGAACGTGCGGGCAGGTACACCCGGGTCGTTGGCCTTGAACGTGGGGGTTCGCCACGACCACAGCGCGATGTAGCCGCCCTCCTTCGTGGCGAAGGTCCAGTTGCCCACCTGGCGCACCTCGTCGAAGCGATCCTGCGGCACGAACGCGTGCGTGAACATGCGGTACGGGAACACCGACCACAGCGTCGCATCGGTCGCCTCGCTCCACGCCGGCTGGTAGATGTGCACCGCCGTGCGGCGGTGCTGTGCGCTGCGCGGCAGAGAGGCCTCACCGGTCCAGTACCCGGGCGAGTCGTCGTCGTTCCAGTCGTCGGTCACCTTCGGCGCGGTGAGGGGGTGCGACGTGAACACCATCGCGTCCTCGTCGATGGCGGCCTGCCATACATGCACCTGGTCGCGCATCTCGCCGAAGCGATGGTCGAGCACGCTGGCCAGGCTGACCTTGCGGTGGCGATAGGCGTAGGTGTTGGCCTCGCCCAGGAAGCCGAAGTTGACGATGGCGTCGAACCGGTGGAGCCACTCGCGCACACGCTCGGGATCGTTGTCGTTGATGGCCGCGATGAGCTTCACCTGCGCGAACAGTTCGGTGTCCCACAGCTTGTGGTCGGTGGCTTCCTGCAGACCGGTGCGGGTCATCTGCCACAGACCGAGGCCGCCCAGGCTCCACCAGAACGAGAGGTTGGCGCGGTCGGCGAAGTCCTTGCCGTACGGCGCGGCGGGAGCGTCCTCCAGCGGGGCATCGGTGTCGAGGAACACGCCGTGCCGCTCGCGCACCACGCTCTCCTGATCGTCGATGGCGATGTCGACCAGCAACTGCGGCGGGCGGTAGCGCACACCAGCGGCGAGGAACGTGGCGCCACCGTCGGTCTCGGACGTGTACTCGGCGGTGGTGTCGTCGAACAGGAACTTGGCAGAACCGAACGTGTCCTCGTCGAGCGACGACAGCTTGTCCTTCTTGTACGTGCGGCCTCGCGGTGCCGTGTAGCAGCCGGCCTGCGTGTGCGCCGCCATGTCGAGCACGCACAGGTCGAGCGCCATCGCCGCGGCCTGCACCAGCTCGGGGTCGTCGGCCTGCTCGGCCAGCAGGTGCAGCGGCGTGATGTTCTTCAGCATGTAGACGTTGCTGTGCCACTCGAAGAAGCCGAGCTGGCCGCGCTCGTGCACCCACTCGAGGATGTCGGGCTTGGCGCGGGCCATGTGCTCGGCGCCGGTGAGGCCGGTGACGGTGAACGTGTCGTCCGGGTACCTCATGCCGCCGAGGTACTCGATGACGCGGTTGATGATGATGTGGTTCTCGGACCAGAACCAGAGGTTGTCGAGTCGCCCGTCGGGCAGAGGATCGTCGTAGCGGTATCGGTTGTTGACGATGCGCTCGCGAATGGCCTCGATCACCTCTGGCGCGAGCTGCGTGGACGGCGTCTCGCCCTGCCCGAGTGCGAGCACCCAGTGGAGGTACATCAGGTCGAAGTCGCGTGTGTCTCGCCACTCGTCGATCTTGGTGAACGTGTTGGCGAACGAGTCGACGGTGATGTCGTCGATGGCCCACTCGAAGTCGGTCTCGCGAGCTGCGCGAGCCAGGTGGGCAGCCACCCCGACCGCGCTGCCCACCTTCGGGGTCTGAGTGGCGAACTGCAGATACTCCGTGGCGCGTTGCTGGTAGACGGCCTCGTCGATGAGACCGGGGCTGCCGGGGGCGGCCAGCACGGTCGCGGCCGTGATCGCCGCTGCGACGGTGGTGGTCGTCTCCGCGACCGCGGTGGTGTCGGGTGCGGCGGTCGGGTCGCTGCCGGTCGGGTCGGGTGTCGTGTCGCCCGACCCGCCGTCGTCGCTGCACGCCACCACCCCGATGGCGAGCGCGCCCGTCGAGACCTTCAAGAACTGGCGTCGGCCGAAAGACTTCCTCATTGCGGTTCCCCTCTTCGTGCGAGATGTGTTCCGGCGCCGCGGGCGGCCGCCTTGGTGGTGCGTCGGATGGTGAGCGAGACCGGCAGCGACACCTCGTCGGTGGCGCCACCGCCGGCGATGAGCTGCTCGATCAGTTGCAGCGCGGTCACGCCGAGTTGCTGCACCGGTGCGGTGACGGTGGTCAACGGGGGGTCGCTCATCGCTCCGGCCGCGATGTCGTCCGAGCCGACGACCGAGAGATCGTGCGGCACCGATCGCCCCGCCGCGCGGTAGCCCGCCATGATGCCCAGTGCCTGTACGTCGTTGAATGCGAGCACGCCGGTGACGCTCGACGCCATCAGCTCGGCGGCGAGCGCGATGCCCGCCTGGAAGTCGGGCGCCACGGGGCCGAGGACGGTGATGCCGTCGAGTGTTCGGATCACCCGATCGCGTTCCCTCGACGACCAGTACGCGGTGGGGCCGCGCACGACCCCGATCGTTCGGTGGCCGAGATCGCGGAGGTGCTGCACGCCGAGCTCGACGATCGCCCGCTGGTCGAGTGCCACCGACGAGATGCCGTTCGCTCGGCGGTTGACGAGAACGAGCGGCGTGTCGCCCACGACGCTGCGCCACCCCTTCATGTCGGCGACCGGGCTGCAGACCACGAAGCCGTCGACGCTGCCCGCCAACGCGCGGGCCCCGGACAGTTCCTCGTCGGCGCGCTGGTCGGTGTCGGCCAGCAGCATCGTCTGGCCGGCGTCGCGGCAACCCTGCTGCACAGCGCGCACGATCTGCGCGAAGAACGGGTTGGTGATGTCGGGCACGAGCACGCCGATGCTGCCGACACGCCCGCCGGCCAACTGTCGAGCTGCCCGGTTGGGCACGTAACCGAGGCGTGCCACCGCCTCGTGCACCGCGGTGCGCGTGGGCTCGCCGATCAACTGCGGCCGGCTCAGGACGCGCGAGACGGTGCTGGGGTGCACGCCCGCGGCGAGGGCCACGTCGGCGAGTGTGACGGCCTGACCTGACACCGAGCTCCTGCACCGCCTCGGGACGAAGGTGGACGAGCCGGCCGGGTGAGCCTACGATACGATCGACCGTCGTGCAAACGCTTGCACGAATCGACGTGCACGAGTGAGAGGACCCGAGTGACGCGATGAACCACACGCCCGACCTCCGCCCCCGTCGGCGCATCACCGGGATGTCGGCGATCCTGCTGCCGTTCCTCGCCGACGGTTCGGTGGACTGGGCCGCGTTCGAGGCGCACGTGGTGCGGACGCACGACGCGGGGCTGACTCCCGCAGTCAACATGGACACCGGCTACGTGCAGCTGCTCGATGCTGCGACGGCGACGGGGGTGCTCGATCGAACGTCGGCACTCACCGGCGGTCGATTCGTGGCCGGCGCGTTCGTGGCCGACTCCCCGGGCGATCGCCACGATGAGCTCGCGCTGCTGCGCGCCGCTCACGCGATCGCCGAACGTGGTGGCACGCCGGTGGTGTTCCCGTCGCACGGCCTCGGGGCGCTGAGCGAGGCGGACTGGGTGGCGGCGCATGCAACCGTCGGTCGCGAGATCGGCAGCTTCATCGGCTTCGAGCTCGGCGCGATGTTCGTGCCCTACGGTCGCATCGTCGGCCTCCAGACGTACCAGGCCCTGATGGAGATCCCGCAGTGCATCGGAGCGAAGCACTCCTCGCTGTCTCGTCAGCTGGAGTGGGATCGGCTGCGAGTGCGCGACGAGGTGCGCCCGGACTTCATGGTGCTCACCGGGAACGACCTTGCGATCGACATGGTGATGTGGGGGAGCGACTACCTGCTCGGCCTGTCCACGTTCGCGCCGGCCGAGTTCGCGATGCGCGACCGACTGTGGCTGGCCGGCGACCCGGCATTCCACGAGCTCGACGATCTGCTGCAGTACCTCGGCCAGTTCACCTTTCGCCCGCCGGTGCCGGCGTACCGCCACGACGCAGCGATGTGGTTCCATCTGCGCGGGTGGGCCACCGGCGGCGCCACTCCCATCGGTGTGGCTCGCCGTCCGGAGAGCGACCGTGACGTGCTCGCCGACATCCTCCGCCGCTTGGAGACATGGGCATGATCCCGCAACTCCGCACGCTCGACACGCATGCCGCGTTCACGGCCCACCTCGCCGCGCTCGGTGTCGATCTGCCCGTCGATGAGACGGTTGCTCACGACGGCGCGCTCGCACGGCCGGTCACGATCAGCGACGGCTCGGCAGGCGAACTGAGCGTCGCGAACCGGTTCGCGATCCTGCCGATGGAGGGGTGGGACGGCACTGCCGACGGCCGTCCGACGGAGCTGGTGCAGCGCCGCTGGCAGCGCTTCGCCGATGGCGGCGCGGGCCTTGTGTGGGCCGAGGCCACGGCGGTTCGTCACGACGGTCGTGCCAACCCGCACCAGCTGCTCCTCGACGAGACGACGGTGGGAGCGTTGGCGTCACTGCGCCGGCTGTTCACCGACGGCCAGGTGGTCGGGCTGCAGCTCACCCACTCAGGCCGCTACTCACGGCCCGACGGCGCGCCGGCGCCGCGCACCGTCTATCGGCACCCGATCCTCGACGGGCCCAGCGGCGCGACTGACACTTCGCTGCTCAGTGATGGCGAGCTCGACGATCTGGTGGCACTGTTCGTCGACCGCGCCGTGCTGGCGGGTGACGCGGGATTCGACTTCGTCGACGTGAAGGCATGCCACGGCTACCTCGGCCACGAACTGCTCACCGCGTTCGAACGGCCCGGCCGCTACGGCGGCGACTTCGCCAATCGCACGCGGTTCATGCGCACCACCATCGAGGGCATCCGCGCCGCAGCACCCGGCTTGGCGATCGGCGTGCGCTTCTCGGTGTTCGACTCGGTGCCGTTCGTGCCCGGGCCCGACGGTCGCGGCATGCCGGCCACCGAGGCCCGATACCCGTACGCCTTCGGCGCGGACGAGTACGGGCGCGGCGTCGACCTGCACGAGCCGCTCGCGCTCGTGAGCATGCTGCGGTCGCTCGGGGTCGGCCTGCTCTGCACCACCGCCGGTAGCCCCTACTACTGCCCTCATGTGCAGCGGCCTGCCTTCTTCCCGCCGTCCGACGGCTACCTGCCACCGGAGGACCCGCTGGCCGGCGTCGCCCGCCAGGTCGCGGCCACTGCGGCGCTGGCGCAGGCCGCGCCGGAGATGGTGGTCATCGGTTCGGGGTACTCGTACCTACAGGAGTGGCTACCGCACGTCGGCCAGGCCGTGGTCGCCGCCGGGCAGGCGTCGATGATCGGCATCGGCCGAATGGCATTGTCGTACCCAGACCTGCCGGCCGACGTGCTGGCCGGCCGACCGTTGCGCCGCCGGCAGCTGTGCCGCACGTTCAGCGACTGCACGACGGCGCCGCGCGCCGGTCTCGTCTCCGGCTGCTACCCGCTCGACCCGTTCTACAAGGAGCGCCCCGAACGGGTGGAGCTGGCCGCAGTGAAGCGCCGCACGAAACGTCCCACTGCCCGCTGACGTCAGCCGTCTGCTCGATCCGCGCATCGACGCCGCGCGGATCAGCTCAGGCGCCGGACTCGGAGCTGTCCGTCGGGATCGACGTCGACCACGAGTGACTCGTAATCCTCGATGGTCGGGTGACGGGTGAGGGTCGGTTCGGCGTGAGTGGCGCTCACGACGACCACCGAACCGCCCGATGCCTCGGCGGCGGCGATGCCGGCGGGCGAGTCCTCCCAGATCAGGCAGTCCGCCACCGGTACCCCGAGCGCGGCGGCCGCGGCGACGAAGCCGTCGGGGAACGGCTTGCCGCGCTGCACATCGGCTGCGGTGACGAGCACGGCGGGCATCGGTACGCCCGCGGCCGACATCCGGCGCCGAGCGAGGTCGCGTGGCGCGGAGGTGACGATGGCCCATCGATCAGGGGGCAGCGAGTCGAGGAACCGGCGAGCGCCGGGCACCTCGACCACGCCCTCGACGTCGTCGATCTCCGCCTGTGTGAGCTGTTCGGCCTCGAGCTCGACATCGGTGCCCGGTGGCGCGAACCGGCGGATGGTGTCGACGGCGCGCACCCCGTGGATCGCCGCCAGCACCTCGGCCGGATCGAGGCCGTGGCGTGTTGCCCACCGCGCCCAGATGCGATTTGCCGCTGCGATGCTGTCGATGACGGTGCCGTCCATGTCGAACAGGAACGCGGCGAACCCTCGATCGTGCAGCTCGTTGCTCATCGAAGCGCGTGCCTATCAGATCCGCGGGCTGGGCATCAGCTCACACCAGCAGTTCGACGTGATGCGCGGCCGCGTGTGCACGCAACACCTCGGCGGTCGGAGCCCCGTCGGTGCCGAGCGCGGCCATGCCGCGGAGGAAGTCGACGTGGTCGCCGCCACTCGTGACGACGAGCAACTCGGCGTCGAGGGACGAGCGGTTCTCGAAGCGGTGAGGCACGCCGGCCGTGACGGTGGCCGACGCGCCAGGGTGGCCGACGTGTTCGACGCCGTCGATGACGAGCGTCGGTGCGCCGGCGAGCACTACGAACAGCTTGTCGGCGGCGAGTGTGTGGAGCGGAGAGCCACCTCCGGGAGCGACCCGCTGGTGGATCGCCTCCCACGAGTCGCCGGCTGCAGCCAGTGGACTGATCGAGATGCCCCGCATGGAGAACTCGGCGACGGGATGCGGTCGGTAGGTTGTGAACATGGCGGTTCCTCTCGTGAATCTGCTCGTTCCGGCGCGTTGCCGGCAGCGCCGATCACGGTACGAGCGTCGTCGTGCACCGGCCATCCCAGGATCCTGGGGTTCGCGGAGGCTCAGTTGAGCGCCACAGCGGACCGCTTGCGGCGGGCGTTCGACCGCCTCGACCGTGACGTGGTCGATCACGTGGACCTGCGCCGTGCTGCAGCCGACGTGCTGCGTCGTCACCTCGGCTTCGACGTCGCCGTGATGGCCACGGTCGACCCGACGACCGTGATGTGGACCCACTGCCTGCTGCTCGGCATGGACCGCGACGCGGACCTCGAGGAGCAGGTGTTCCACAACGAGTACCTCGGCGGCGACCTGCTCGGACTCACCGACCTGCTCCGCACGCCAGGACACAGCGGCATCCTCCGCGATGCGAGCCGACTCCACGAGGCGGGCAGCGCACGTCTCGACGACATCTACCGCCCCATCGGGGTGACCGACGAGCTGAGGGTCCTGCTGGTCGACGGCGAGACGCCCTGGGGCGCCATCTGCTTGCTCCGCTCGGGGGGTTCGTTCACCGTCGAGGAGATGAACGCGGTCGGTTCCATCTCCTCCTCGTTCGCGGTCACGCTGCGCAGGTCGTTGCTCGGCGCCGCTGTTCGTCGCCCGGACTCCCTCGACGTACCTCCCGGTTTGATCGTGTGCGGGCCACGCGGCACGGCGCCGGAGATGACCGACGAAGCGAGTCGGCTCGTCGAGCAACTGGGCACGGGCGAGGTGCCACAGGTGGTGGCCGCGCTGCGCGCCCAGCTGGCGGCGGGCGTGCGTGCCGAAGCGGCGTTGGCCACTCGAGACGGGCGCTGGCTGGCCTTCCACGCCACGCGAATGGGCGATCGCGAGGTGGTGATCGTCGAGCAGGTGCGGTCGCATCGGCTGGCAGAGCTCATCGTGCGTGCGCGCGGCCTGACTCCTCGCGAACGCGAAGTGGTGGAGTGGGTGGCGCGAGGCGCATCGACCCGGGAGATCGGTCGGGCGCTGTTCATCTCGGAGTGGACGGTGCAGGACCATCTGAAGGCGATCTTCGCCAAGTTCGAGGTTCGCAGCCGCCAGGAGCTCGTCGCGGCCGTGTTCTTCGAGCACTACGGCCCGCGCCACGCAGCCGACGACACACCGTCGCCGTACGGCTGGTACCTGGAACCCGGCCGCACGAACTGATCCGCCCTCAGCGCGATCGAGCGTGGGTCAGCTCTCGTCGCCGGTGTCGGCGGCCCCTTCGCCGCCTGCGTCGCGGTCGTCGTCGGCTTCAGTGGGCTCGTCGCCCGTGTCGCGAGGTCCTTCGCCGCCGGCATCGAGGTTCTGGTCGGCCTCGGTCGGCTTGTTGGACTGGATCTGGTCGTCGTTGAGGTTTGAATCGTTGCTCATGTTGGCACTAGTGCCCAGGTATGGACGCCGCGAAACACGCTCAGGGAATCAGCTCATCGATTGCATCTGCGAGGCCGGTGCTGGCGTCGTTGGTCGGCGACACGGACTCGTTCGCGGAGAGCTGTTGGAGCGTGCGACCCGTCGTGTTCCACTCGTCGGAGACGTTCGGCGACCTGCTGTCCGGCGATGCCATCAGCGACCTGCTCGAGCGGGCCGTTCGCCGGCCGCACCTGCGGATGGTCCGCGACGGAGCGACGTTGCCGGCGCAGGAGTACACCCGGTCGGTGCGCATCGGCGGGGTGATGACCGACGACGTCGCAGACGTCGAACGCATCGGCCGCGAGTTCGCGGCCGGCGCGACGCTGGTGCTGCAGAGCCTCGAACGCATCCACCCGCCGCTCCGCGAGCTCGCGTCCGCCATGGAAGCAGAGATCAGCCACCCGGTGCAGACCAACGCATACCTGAGCCCCCCGGGCGCCTCGGCGCTCGCTCGGCACTCCGACCGCCACGACGTGTTCGTCGTGCAGCTGGAGGGCTCGAAGTCGTGGGACGTCGAAGGGCTCGGTCCGCTCGAGCTCGTCGAGGGCGACGTCCTCTACATCCCGCGAGGGTGTGAGCACTCCGCCTCGACGAACGACCGCCACAGCCTGCACCTCACGATCGGCGTGCTCTCGGTGACCTACGGCTCAGTGATCCGGCGTGCTGTCGACTCGCTCGAGCACGGCTTCGACCGAGCGCTGCCGCTCGGGTTCGCCGCCGAGTCACAAGGTGTGGAACTCGCCGTCGCGATCGGCGATGCGATCTCCCGCGCGGCCTCCCAGCTCCTCTCGCGGGACCTCATGGACGTCGCCCGGGCGGAGCAGGAGCGAGTGCGGCGCCGTGCCGATCGATCTGGTGGGCTGCGCCGTGAGCTGGCACTCGTCGGCCTCACCGACGCCACGATGATCCGCGTGCGAGCCGGAGCGACCGTCACCACCATCGGCGACGTGGTCGTGTTCGCGTTCGGTGACTGCGAGTTGCGGATGCCGGTCGCCGCTGCCCGGGCCCTCGAGGCGCTCGTCAGCGAGGAGACCCTGGCGATCCGCGATCTGGTGGGGCTCGATGCTGCCAGCCGGCTGGTGCTCGCTCGTCGTCTGCTGCGTGAGGGCGGGGTCGAGCACGCGAACGAGCCGGCGTCAGCGCCCGATGGTGCGTGACAGTTCGCCCAGCGACTCGAGGTCGCGCTCGGCCTGCGACTGGCGCCGGTACAGGTCGGTCTCCGCGAGGTGGCGGTGCACGTTCGGGTCGAGCGCCAGCGGGCCGGGGCCGAGCGCCCGTGGAATGCGATCGATGATCTCGTCGACCGCTTCGGCGACGACGTGACGGATGCGCATCGCGCGTTGCTGCCGCACCGGTTCCTCGCCGATCGGCTCTGCGTCGATCGCATCGCCAGTCGCCGCGACGAGAGTGCGCAGGCTCCACATCAGTGCATCGATCGCACCCAGGTGCGCGACCGCGTGAGGGTCGGCGCGCCAGCGTGGCTGCAGCCGGCCGACGATGCCGTCGACGCATCCGGCCCAGCACGCGGCCACACCCACTGCGCCGTGCCAGAACCCCGGCCGGCGCAGGTACCAGTCGTCGACGCCGACGATGATGTCCGCGTCGACGGCGAGATCGAAGTGCACGCTCCGCGTGTCGACCGCGCGCAGCGCAGGCGACTCCCAGTTCGGTGCCGCGGGCCGCACGCCGTTGGCGGCGAGGTCGACGAGCACCAGCGCCCCGAGCCCGTTCGGCAGTTCGGCCGTGACGAGCGCGCGGCTGGCCAGCGTGGCCCCGCTGCACCAGTGCTTGCTGCCGCGCAGCCGCCATCCACCGCCGTCGCGCAGGAGCCGCAGCGGATCGGGTCCACCCGCGGCCCACACCCCGTGGAGGCCGGGTGCGACGTCTGACCTGCCGGCTTCGTGCAGGATCGCGACGGCATCGTGGTGGGCTTCGGCGAGGCGGCCGAGTGCAGGCGAGCAGCGTGCGATGTTCCACAACGCCTCGAAGCGCTTGGCGGTGCCACCGGCACCCGGCACGGGCAGCGGACGGAACACCGGATCGGACGGATCGCGCAGCGGGGAGAGCTCGTCGCGCTCGTGCTCAGCCATGGCGCAGTCCGGTCCACCGGTCCAACACGAAGCCGACGGACGCCGCGTCGACGGAGTGTTCGAGGTGGAGGTCCGACGGACCGAGCTGATCCGACAGCTCGCCGTGCACCGTCGCGCCGTCGAGGATGTGTTCGGAGGACGACCCGAGCCAGTGGACGGCGATCACCTCACTCTCGTCGCGCAGCGAGCGGCGGCAGCGTTGGACGACGTCGCGCCAGCCGGCGAGATCCCAGTAGTAGCCCAGCTCGGAGAGCACGATCAGATCGAAGGTGCCGCTCGGCCACCATTCAGGAATAGTGGCGGTCACCAGCTCGACTCGACTGTCGACGCCTGCCAGCCGGGCACGAGCGCGCTCGATGGCGGTGGGCGAGACGTCGCATGCGACCACGGTGGCAGCCCGCGTCGCGAGTCGCTGCGTCAGCGCGCCGATGGAGCACGCCGGCTCGAAGCAGCGGCTGTAGTTCGCCGCGCCGAGCGCGGCGACGGTGGCGTCGTACTTCGCGAGCTCGTAGGGAGCGCTGGTGAAGCCCCACGGGTCGTCGGTGCCCCGGTACATCGGCTCGAAGCTCGCTGGGTCGGTTCTCACCGCGGTCGCACCAGGATCTCGAACGGCCTCAGCAGCCGGACGAGCATCGCCGGCGGCACCACCGGATCATCGCCACTGGTCTGCGACGGGTAGCACGCCACCGCATGCCGCTTGCGGGCGAGCACCTTGTCGGGGAACGACAGCCGTTCCCCCTGCGCGATCACCGAGTGCTCCGGGTCGTGGCAGTGCCACGCCCAGACGGGATACCAGCGGACCGCCAGGCCCGCGGCCTCGCCCGCGGCGGTTGCGGCACACGACGCCGCGTTGTGATCGGGATGCCCGTCGTCGCTCAGCGGGCAGAGCACGAGGTCGCCCGGCCGAAGGTGCGCCGCGATCGCCGCTGTCAGCGCCTCCGTCGCCGACGCGACGTGGAAGTCGGGAAAGCCCAGCCGCACGGCGGTGATGCATCCGCTCGGATCGAGGCACTCCAGCGCGCGTGCCAGCTCTGCTCGCCGGATGTCGCCGAGGTTCGGGTCGGGTGACGCCGCTTCGCCGTCGGTGACCGACAGCACGAGGACGGGTAGCCCGCGGAGGAGCGCGAGGGTGATGATGCCGCCAGCGCCCAGCGACTCGTCGTCGGGATGCGGGCTGACGACGACCAGCCGTCGGCAGTCCGGCCACGCGAACGTCGGCAGGTCGCGCAACGCGTCGTCCCACTGGGCCTCGGTGGGTCCGCTCACGGTGTGGTCGAGGACGGGGCTCACGCTGTTGCCGCCGCATCGGTGCCCGTGAGCGACAGCGTCACCAGCTGGTGCATGTGGTCGGCGAACCCGGCGACCGCGCGACCGATGAGGCGCGGACTGGTCGCCACTCGCAGCGCCACCGACGACCGGCAGATGAACCCGGCTCGGCGCAGCTCGTGCCACAGCGCATGATCCTCGGCGGTGGGGACCGGCGGGAAGCCGCCGACCGACACGTACGCGTCGGCTCGGATGCCGAGGTTGGCGCCGTGGACGTGGCCGTGAGAGTCGTGGCCGAGGAGGTAGTGGCGACCGAAGGCGGAGCGGACGTCGTGATCGGCGTCGAGCAGGTCGACGATTCCGGCGACCGCATGATCTCCGCTCGACCAGAACAGTGCCTGCGATGTGAGCCAGTCGGTCGGCACCACGGTGTCGGAGTCGGTGGTGGCCACCCAGAGGTCGTCGAGGTTTCCGTGCACCCGAGCCTGGGTGAGCGCCCGGTCGATGGCCGCGGCGCGGCACGCACCCGCACTCCTCCACGTGCCTTCGACGACCGTGACGCGCGCGTCTCGGCGAGCGAACGCGTTCGCGATTCCTGGTGTCGCGTCGGTGCACGTGTCGCACGCGATCACGATGTGAGCCGACGCCGGATCGTCCAACGCGTCCGCCGCGGCGAGCAGTGACTCGATCGACTCACCGACCAGCAGCTCCTCGTCGCGAGCCGGTACACCGACGGCAAATCTGGGTTGTGTGCGCTCGTTCACTGTGCTCCCGTTCGCGGATCGGAACCTGATGTGCCCTCGTTCGGACAGGCGCAAACATGCGCCGGAGCTGCGTGCGGAACTCGTTCGATCGCGTGTCGGGCCGGCGGGCACACTGGCGACATGGCAGGCGTGTGGTTGATCACGGGAGCACAGGCATCGGGGAAGACGACGATCGCCGACGCGCTCGCCCGTCGCTTCGAGCGTGGCGTCCACGTGCAGGGTGGGCAGTTCTATCGCTGGGCGGTGCGAGGGTGGGTGCACGTCGGCGACGAGGACGAGGCCGAGGTGCGACGGCACCTCGATCTTCGCTACGAGCTGTCGGCCGCCGCGGCCGATCGTTATGCGGCGGCCGGCTTCACCGCGGTCGTGCAGGACAACATCTACGGCCCCGACGTCGAACGCTGGTTGGCGCGGATCGAGGCGACGCCGACGCATCTGGTGGTGCTGCGCCCGAGCGTCGAAGCAGTGACGGCGCGCGATGCGGAACGTCAACGCACGCGTGGCAAGGTGGCGTATCGCGGCGGTTTCACGCCGGCGATCAACGACCTCCACGTGGCCGGCACACGGCGAGACCTGGGGCTGTGGTTGGACACGTCGGAGCAGTCACCCGAGGAGAGCGTCGACGAGATCCTGCGACGGGCGGACGAGGCGATCGTGGTGTAGCCGGGGCGCGTCGGGTCGGCTCAGCAGCGGCTGAGATCCGAAGTGAACTGCTCGTCGTCGAACTCGAAGATGTCGTCGCCGAACTGGCCGAGCTCCGACCAGAAGGCCATCACTCGCACCCCAAGGTCGTGACGGGCCGAGACCGTGCGTCGAGCAAGCGAGTCGCGCGCGCGAGAGCCGGGGACCAGCTGCGCAAACTCGAGAATCTTGTGCACGATCGGCTCCCTTCTCGATCCGTCGCTCGACGGTACCCCGACCTGTGCCCGGATCCGTGAGGACTTGAAACATGGAGGCTGCACCGGACGCTGCTGGGATCGTTGCCGACCTAGGCTTCGTCGATGGCCGACGCACCGCGCCGCTACACCGACGGCGTACCGGACGAGGTCGAGATTCGGCTGCGCGAGCTGTGCCTCGAGCTGCCCGACGCGTACGAGGAGCGGGCCTGGGTGGGCACCCGGTGGATGGTCCGCAAGCGGACGTTCGCCCACGTGCTCGGTGTGGAGGTCGGCGAGGCTGCACCCGTGGTCGTGCTCTCGTTCCGCTCGGCAGGCGAGGAGCTGGAGGTGCTGCGCCACGCGGGTCATCCGTTCTTCGTCCTCGGGTGGGGGCGTGATGCGATGGGCATGGTGCTCGACGAGACCACCGACTGGGAGGAGGTGCGCGAACTGGTGACGGAGAGCTTCTGCGTGCTGGCTCCCAAGAAGCTGATCGCGCTCGTCGAGCGCCCCACGCGCCCGTAGGTCAGGGCGCGCTGCGGCGGTCGCGCAGCACGCAGAACTCGTTGCCCTCGGGGTCGGCCATGACCACCCATGACACGTCGCCCTGCCCGATGTCGACGCGCGATGCACCGAGGCCGAGCAGTCGCTCGACCTCGGCGTGGTGATCGTCGGGACGGAGGTCGAGATGCAGCCGGTTCTTGCCCAGCTTGTGAGCCGCGCCCGGTTCGAAGATGATGCCCGGCAGACGGTCCGTCGCCGGCCGGATCTCGAACTCGTCGGGATGGTCGTTCACCACCACCCATCCGAGCGCCTCGCGCCACCAGCGGCCGAGCGCCACCGGATCGCGAGCGTCGAGGACGATCTGCTCCCACTCGAGGCTCATGTCGCGACGCTACCCGAGCTCTCGGCCGAGGGCCGGCGCCGCAGCGTTGTGCGGAGGCCGCTCGCTCGCCAGATGTTCATGGGTCGTTCAGCGCTCGTTGGCGTCGAGGGCAGGCCGGGTTCAACCCGGTGAGTCAACCTCACGGACCATGCGCACCAGTGTTCAGGTTCTCGTTCCTCTCGTCGCGGCTCTCACCGGCCTGACGCCGGTGGTCACGGTCGCAGCCGACCAGGTGCCGGCGCCGGCGCCCGTGGTCACCACGTTCGCAGTCATCGGCGACACGCCGTACAGCTCACTCCAACTCGCGAACTTCCCGTACGTGGTCGACCAGATCAACGCCGACCCGGACGTCGATTGGGTCGCACACCTCGGCGACATCAAGTCGGGCTCGTCGGTGTGCAGCGACGACTACTTCGCCACTGTCCGCTCGCAGTTCGACCGCTTCGTCGACCCGCTGGTGTACACGCCGGGCGACAACGAGTGGACCGATTGTCACCGCACCAACAACGGTGCGTACGACCCGCTGGAGCGCCTCGACGCGGTTCGGGAGGTGTTCTTCCCGGTGCGCGATCGCACGCTCGGACAGAACCCGATGCGGGTGGACTCCCAGTGGCGAATCGGGCTGGAGGAGAACGTGCGCTTCAGCGACCGCGACGCCGTGTACGCAGCCGCTCACGTCGTCGGCAGCAACAACGGTCTCGCGCCGTGGACCGGCAAGACGGCGCCCACCTTCCAACAGGCCGTCGAGGTGACGGTGCGCAGCGTCGCCGACCTCGCACTGATCAAGACGGCCTTCCTCCAGGCCAAGCTCGAGCGTGATCCGCTGGTCGTGCTGATGATCCAGGCCGACATGTTCGACCCCACGGTGGTGAACCCGGTCTTCGCCGACTACTCGGCCTTCCAACCGATCGTGAAGCTGATCGCTCAGGAGGCAGCCGCCTTCTCGGGCAAGGTGCTGCTGCTCGACGGCGACAGCCACGGCTTCGTGGTCGACAACCCGCTCGCCAGCGGTTCGAAGTGGCTGTCGTTCTACGGCGTTCGCAAGGCGGTGTCGAACCTCACTCGCATCACCGTCGAGGGGTCGACCGGCGTCGATGAGTGGTTGAAAATCTCCGTCGACGAGTCCGCTCCTTCGGGCTTCACCTACGAGCGCGTGCCGTTCGCACCCAGCCCGGTGACGCACGTCGAGATCAACGAGGTCGAGTCGCAGGGCGGCACACCCGGCGACTGGGTCGAGCTCGTCAACCGGTCGGGCATCGCGCTCGACGTGTCCGGCTACGTGCTCAAGGACGACGACGACACGCACATCGGCACCATTCCCGCAGGCTCGGTGATCCCCGCCAATGGCTACTTGGCGATCGACGAGTCGGTGCTGGGGTACGGCCTGGGTGGCAACGATCAGGCGCGATTCTTCGCCCGTGACGGCGTGACCTTGCTCGACAGCACGACCTGGCCGGGGCACGCGGCGTCGACATGGGGTCGCTGCCCCGATGGTGCGGGCAACTTCGGTGTGACGAGCGCCGGTACCAAGGGTGCTGCCAACAACTGTGAGCCGCTGGTGGTGCTGAACGAGATCGAGTCGAGTGGTGGCACCCCGGGCGACTGGGTGGAGCTGTACAACCCCGGCCCGAGCGCGAGCGACGTGTCGGGCTGGGTGCTGCGCGACAGCAACGACGCCTCCGCGTACGCCATCCCCGCCGGCACGGTGGTGCCGTCGGGCGGCTACCTGGTGCTCGACGAAGCGCAGTTCGGTTTCGGTCTCGGTGGTGCCGACAGCGCTCGCCTGTTCCGGGCCGACGGCGCGCTCCACGACTCGTACACCTGGACCTCGCATGCGGCAGTGACCTACGGCCGCTGCCCGAATGCGATCGGTGCCATGGGCGCGACGTTCGCGGTGACGAAGGGTGCTGCCAACAGTTGTGCGGCACCGGTGACCACGGTCAAGATCAACGAGGTCGAGTCCAGCGGTGGCACGCCCGGCGACTGGGTGGAACTGATCAACACCGGCTCCACCGCGGTCGATCTGACGGCCTGGCAGTTCGTCGACAACGACCCGACGCACACGCCGTACTCGTTCCCTGTCGGCACCTCGATCGCCGCCGGAGGGCTCCTCGTGCTCGACGAGGCGCAGTTCGGGTTCGGTCTCGGTTCTGCCGACTCGGCTCGACTGATCCGCGCCGACGCCGGCATTGCCGACGAGTACGCCTGGACCAGCCACGCCACCACTTCGTATGGCCGCTGCCCGGACGGGTCGGGCTCGTTCGCCACCACCAACACGGTGACCAAGGGTGCCGCCAACGACTGCGTGGTCGCCACGCCGACCGTCGTGATCAACGAAGTCGAGTCCAACGGCGGCACGCCCGGTGACTGGGTGGAGTTGAAGAACACGGGCACATCGGCGCTCGACATCAGCGGCTGGACGTTCGTGGACGGCGACCCGACCCACACCCCCTACACCTTCCCCGCCGGCTCCGTGATCGCGCCCGGCGGCTACTTCCTGGTCGAGGAGGCGCAGTTCGGGTTCGGTCTCGGTTCGGCCGACTCGGCCAACTTCGCCGATGCCGGTGCACCGGTCGTCAGTCACTCGTGGACCGGGCATGCCCTCGTATCGTGGGGTCGCTGCCCGGACGGAACCGGCGCCTTCGCCGACACCACCGCGTCCACCAAGGGAGCGGCCAACGCATGCGGGTCGCCGGTGGTGATCAACGAAGTCGAGTCGAGCGGCGGCACGCCCGGCGACTGGGTGGAGCTCTACAACCCGTCCGGCACCGCAGCCGACATCTCGGGCTTCACGTTGCGCGACAGCAACGACGCTGCGGGCTACGTGCTCCCCGCCGGCACCACGGTGCCCGCGCTGGGGTTCCTGGTGCTCGACGAGGCGACGTTCGGCTTCGGGCTGGGCTCGGCCGACAGTGCTCGCCTGTTCGGTTCCGACGGCACGACGGTGGTCTCGTCGTACAGCTGGACCGCTCATGCCACGTCCACCTACGGGCGCTGCCCCGACGGCGCGGGCGCCTTCGAGACCACCGTCGCTGCGACCAAGGGCAGCCAGAACCACTGTGCCGGCATCCCCTTCTTCGGACCGTGGCCGGGCGGCGCAACGGTCGCCACCGTCGACGACATGGCGACGTTCACCACCAACCTCAGCGGGCTCGACTACCAGCCGTCGGGGAGCGCCGCGCCCGGCACCCTGTGGGCGGTGCAGAACGGGCCCGGCACGCTGTACCGCCTCACCTGGAATGGCACCGCGTGGGTGCCCGACGCCTCCAGCGGTTGGGGAGCCGGCGCCTCGCTGCGCTACCCGGACGGCACCGGCGACGTGGACAGTGAAGGCGTCACCCTCGCCGGTGGCCCCGGCACCGTGTACGTGGGGTCCGAGCGCAACAACGCCGCCAGCAGCATCAGCCGCAATGCCGTGCTGCAGTTCGACACCACGTCGGGCGGTTCGAGCCTCACCGCCATGCGCGAGTGGAACCTCACCGCCGACCTGCCGGTCACCGGGGCGAACACCGGGATCGAAGCAGTCAGCTGGGTGCCCGACTCATTCCTCGTGGCGAGCGGTTTCGTCGACCAGACCACCGGTGCGGCCTACGACCCGGCGGCGTACCCGGATCATGGTGATGGCTTGTTCCTCGTGGCCGTCGAGGCCACCGGAGGCATCTACGCCTACGAGCTCGACCACAGCGACGGCACGTTCACTCGGCTCGCCACCATCGTCAGCGGCTTCCCGGGCGTGATGGCGCTCGAGTTCGACGCAGAGCTGGGCAACCTGTGGGCAGCGTGCGACGACACGTGTCAGGGCCGCTCGTCGGTGCTGCGAATCGACGCCACCGGTGCGTTCGCCGTCACCGTCAGCCACAACCGCCCGGTCGACATGCCGAACCTGAACAACGAAGGGTTCGTCATCACCCCACTCGCCGAGTGCACGGCCGGCGTCCGCCCCGTCTTCTTCAGCGACGACAGCGACACCGGCGGCAACAGCCTCCGGCGCGCCTTCCTCACCTGCCCCTGAGGCGGCTCCGTCCCGACCAGACCAGACCTGACTGGCGGGCGGTTCAGCTGAACCGGTGTGGGATGTCGGGGTTCCAGGCTGGGTGCCAGGGGTCGTGCCATGGGGTTTGTGAGAAGAGGGTCATGAGGGTCCAGTCGAGGTCGAGGTGGTCGCCTTGCCATTGGCAGCGGCCGTCGGCGGCTTCGCGGGCGAGTGCGTGGACGGGGTCGGGATCGCCATCGATCTGCGATGGTGCTGTGGGGATGATGCGGCCGTTGGGCAGGGTGAATTGGAGGGTGCCGTCGGGGAGGCGGGTGGCGTGCCAGCCGCCTTCGTGGAGCCGGTGGTGGTGGTAGGCGCACACGAGCAGGAGGTTGTCGGGGTGGTTGGTGCCGCCTCGACCGCGGTGGTGGAGGTGATGGATCTCCTTGCGGGCGCGGTGGGTGCAGCCGGGCACTCGGCAGGTTCGGTCGCGGTGCAGGACGAGGCGTCGGAGCCTGCCGCGGATGGTGCTGCTGCGTGCTGACACGGCGACGACCTCGCCGCTTTCGCCGCTGTCGCCGCTGTCGTTGTCGCTGTCGTTGGTGGTGGTGTGGGTGATCGTGTCGTGGTCGGCGTCGCAGCACAGGCGTTCGCGGGTGGCGTCGCTGACCCCGACCGCAGTGTCGTCGTCGGCTCCTTCTGGGTGTGCGTGCTGCTGTTCGTGGCCGGCGTGGAGGTGGACGAGGTAGCGGGGTCGTCCTGATGCGAGTTGGTCGTCGGTGGCTGCGAGGGCGGCGCCGGCGACTGCGACGAGGGCATCGGCGCGGCGGGCGGCGGGTGTGGGTCGTTCACCGTGGTCGCCGGTGGTGGCGGGCACGACGAAGTGGTCGATGGCGGCGAGGACTTCCATCGCGAGTGTGGTGGGGAGGGTGATGGTGATGGTGCTGGTGCGATCGTCGTGGTGTCGGACGTGCAGCCCGCGCGTGGCGAACTGGGTCTCGTCGCTGGCGTCGTGATCGGGTGGCAGCGCTCGTCGGTAGGCGGCGACGGTGCGTTCCACCTGGGCGGTGGTGCCGGCGAGTGCGATGGCGACGAGGCTGGCTTCGTTGGCGGGTTCGGCGATGCGGGTGATCGCTCGGACTTTGGAGTAGGAGAGGCGTCCGAGTCGCATCTGTTCGGCGATCAGCGGCGAGCGGCCCAGTGCGTGGGCGACGCGGAGTTTCTCGCGGGCGGTGCGGTGGTCGAGGCTCAACTGCCAGCGCATCCAGGCGATGCAGGAGTGGCATTCCCATTGGTGCCAGCCGTGGCGTCGGTCGAACTCGGCGAGCAGTGTGAACCAGCGGTACTCGGCGGCGGCGAGGTTCGCGGACCAGGTGCACAGCTCGGCCTCCAACCGCTCCAACGGCAGCTCAGCGAGATCATCAGCAACGGTCGCAGCAGTGGTGATGGTGTCCATGAACCGACCGTACGCAAAGGGTGTCACAAGGTTCCATGAACCCGGAAGCGGTTCAGCTGAACCGCCTCATCGCGTAGCGTCGTGAGTCGGGAAACCAGTGGGGTGAGCCCGACGTGAGCGATCGCGCGGCCTGCGTGGATCACAGCGCCGTGCTCGGTGGTCCCCTCACTGCATACCGATGGAGCGGCGAGCAGACGCTCACGGCGGATCGGTTGGTCGCCGCACGGTGACGGGCGCGGCTACCGGGATGCGGTCAGCACCGGGAGCAGCGCTTGGGCCACCTCGGCGGGTCGTTCCTCGTGGGAGAACAGCCCAGCGCCCTCGATGACCTCGAGGCGAGCATCGGGGAAGCTGGGCACCATCTCCTCGGCCCACTTCACCGGGAAGAAGCGGTCGAGCTCGCCCCACACCAGTTGCACGGGGACATCGATGCGGGCGTGCAGCGCGGCGAGGTCGCGGACGAGCTGGTGGTCGAAGCTGCGGAGCAGCCGGATGGCAGCTCGGCGATGCTCGCTCGACCGGTGGAGCGGTTGCAGGAAGAACTCGTCGAACTCGCCGTCGAGCAGTGCCGAGTCGGCGAACGCGTCGCCGAGCACCAGTGGGTTCCGCCGCAGGCGTGGCTTGCCGGCGAGCCAGCCCAGCGCGGAGCCGAACCCGGGGATTCGCCGACCCGCGAGGAACGACTTGAACTTCCAGCTGAGCCCCGTCGACTGCTCGGTGTCGATCAACCCCATCGCCCGCAGGCGAGGGTCGCTGGCGAGGGCGTGGCGAGCGATCAACCCGCCGCTGTCGTGTCCGACCACGGCGACATCGTTCAGGTCGAGCAGGTCGAGCGTGCGACGGACGCTGTGGATGTGGTTCTGGACCGACAGCGGCGTCTCGGAGGTGAACCGGCTGGACCCGGCTCCGGGCAGGTCGATGACGTGGCACGTGACGTGGTCGACCAGGTGGGGGAGCAGCGTGCGGTAGGTGGCTCCTGTCACCGGCCAGCCGTGCACGAACAGCACGTCCGGCCCGCTTCCGATCACACGGTGAGCGACTTCACCGGCTCCGACGTCGAGGAACCTGTCGGGTGGGCGACGGAACAGGTCGGACGCCTCCTGCGGGGAGATGCTCATGTGGTCGACGCCTCCTGGACGTTTGTAGTGATCACTACGAAACCGTAGTCGCAGCGATCACTACAATCAAGTGCGATGGGTCACAAGCACACCAAGGCGGAGATTCTCGACGGGGCCCTCGCGGCCGCGTTCGAGGAGGGGCTGAGCCAGCTCACCTTCGGGCGCATCGCCAAGCGACTCGGGATCAGCGACCGGATAGTCGTGTACTACTTCCCCACGAAGGACGACCTGATCGGTGAGGTGCTCTACGCGATGGGCACCGAGCTCCAGGAGACCCTCGCACCCACCTTCACCACGCCGGCGGCCGACCACCGCGAGCTCCTCCGCACGGCGTGGCCCATCCTCGCTCGCCCCGCAGCGGACCCTGTCTTCGCGCTCTTCTTCGAGGCCGGCGGCCTCGCCGCCACCGGCCTCGAACCGTACCGGAGCCTCGTCCCGCAGCTGGTCGAAGACTGGATCGACTGGACCGCCGAGTTCATCCGCGGCACACGCGCTCGCCGGCGCGCCGAGGCGGAAGTGGCCATCGCCATCCTCGACGGCCTGCTCCTCCTCCGTCAGCTCGCCGGTCCCACCGTGGCCAACCGAGCGGCACGGCGCATCATCGCGGCTGCACCGCGAGCGAGCTGACCCGCGCCGTCGGGTGATCGGGCTTCAGAGGTGGGCGTCGGCGGTCTCCGCGACGAGCTCGACGATGCCCTCCGCGGAGCGGGCGCGCGGCAGCATGACCAGTCGGGTGACGCCCAGCTGGCGGTACTGATCGACCGTGTCGGCGTCGACCGTGCCGGGCGGCGGCGTGACGATGATCTCGAGCGGGCCGAGCGTCGGTGCACGATCGGTGTCGTTGGCGGCCCGTTCGAGGCCGGTGACGCAACGCGCGACCGCCTCTGGGGCGAGGGCGAACCCGTACCAACCATTGGCGCGGTGCACGGCGCGGCGGAAGGCCGGCGGGCTGTGCCCACCTGCGACCAGCTTCGGGTGCGGACGCTGCACCGGCCGAGGGTGCGCGTCGATGCCACCGAAGCGCACCGTCTCGCCGGTGAAGGTCGGCGACTCGCTGTCCCACAGCTCGAGCATCGCGTCGAGGTACTCGTCGCAGCGCGCGCCGCGGTCGTCGAAGGGAATGCCCAGCGCGGCGAATTCCTGGTGCAGGTAGCCCGCCGCATAGCCGAACCACAGTCGTCCCTTCGACACGACGTCGACACTGGCCAGCTCCTTCGCCAGCACCAGCGGGTTCCGTTGCGGGAGGATGATGATGCCCGTCGCGAGGGCGATGGTGGTGGTGTGCGCGGCCACGTAGGCGAGCGCCACGGCGGGATCGAGCATCGGCATCTTCGGCGGCGCCGGCGACGGTGGCTCCTGCGGGTCGGGCAGCACCACGTGTTCACCGGTCCACACCGAATCGAACCCGGCCGCTTCCGCCGCCTGCGCGACCTGCACCGCCGCGTCGGGATCGGCGAGCGGCCCGTTGTTGATACCGAAAAGTCCGAACCTCATCCGTCCGATGCTGCCACAGGGGCGCGATGAAGTGGTCAGTCAGCGGGTGTCGAGCATGCTCCGCAGTCGCTCGGCGAGCTCCTCGTGGCGGTACGGCTTGCGCAGCATCTGGGCCGTCGGTTCCACGCCGATGTCGGACTCGATGCGCCCGGACGTGAAGAGGACGGCGAGGTCGGGACGCACCTCCCGTGTCGCTGCGGCGAGCTCCACTCCGGACATGCCTCCCGGCATCGACACGTCCGTGAACAGCAGGTCGACGCGGTCGGGTCCACGCAGGATGTCCAGTGCGTCGCTCCCGCCTGCGGCCTCGAGCACGTGGTAGCCGAGGCGCCGGATCGCGATGCACACGAGTGGTCGCACCAGGTCGTCGTCGTCGACGACCAGTACGGTCTCCGAACCGCGGCGGGGTGTCGTGACGTGCGGTGCAGCGGTGGGAGCTCGACGATCGCCGATGGCACGCGGCAGGTGGAGCTGCACGGTGGTGCCCACGCCCAGTTCGCTGCGCACGTCGACGAAGCCACCCGACTGCTGGACGAAACCGTGCACCATGCTGAGGCCGAGACCGGTGCCGCTGCCCACCGGCTTGGTGGTGAAGAACGGCTCGAACGCGCGGTCCAGGACCTCTGGCGACATGCCCGAGCCGGTGTCGGAGATGGAGATTCGCACGTAGTCGCCAGCGGGACCTTCTCGACCGCTGCTGCGTTGGAGCGTGACGTTCTCGGTCACGATCTCCAGGGTGCCTGTGGCATTCATCGCGTCGCTGCCGTTCGCGGCGATGTTCACCAACGCTCCCTCCAGCTGGCCGCGGTCGATGACGACCATCCACGGGTCGGCACGCGGCGAGAACGTGATCTGCACGTCGGGTCCCACCGCGCGTCGCAGGAGCGGCAGCACGTCGTCGACCACGGCGTCCGCGTTCGACGTCTCCGGCTGGAGCGACTGACGGCTGGCGAAGATGAGCAGCCGGCTCGTGAGGTCTGCGCCATTGACCGCCGCTCGCACGATCGTGTCGGCGAGTGGGCCGAGCCGTGGATCGTCGCGTAGCTCGGCGGCCAGCATCTCCGCACCGCCGAGCATCACCGTGAGCAGGTTGTTGAAGTCGTGGGCGATGCCACCGGTGAGGTGCCCCAGCGAGTCGAGCTTCTGCGAGGTTGCCGCGCGCCGCTCCATCGACACCACGTCGGTGATGTCGGTGCCGATCGAGAGACGCGACACGGCTCGACCCTCGTCGTCACGAACGAGCGCGACATGCAGCGCAACCGGAAAGCGGCGGCCGTTGTGGTCGACGTTGTCGACCCGACCGGTCCACGACCCGACCTGATCGAGCATCTGGGTGAGCTCCTCGAACGTTGAGAGATCGGCATCACCGACGACTTCCGAGATGTGGCGTCCGATTGCGTCCTCCGACGACATGGCGTACATCTCGGCCCCGGACTCGTTGACGTACATCACGGTGCCGCCGAGGTCTTGAATGAAGACGCCGAAGTCGGCGGCGTCGAGCGCCTGCACCAGATGGCGGTCGCGAATGACCGGCCCTTCGGTGTGGCCGCTCGGTTCGAGGACCGGCTCGGGTGACGACGGGTCGCCTGCGTCGGCGGAAGGGTCGACGATGCACAGCGACCAGGCCGACGGCGACGAGCGATCCGGAGCGACCACGACGTGGAACCGGCGAGGGTGCCCGGCGATCTGGAGCACGCGCTCGTACATCTCGATGCCGGCGGCGGGACCGGTGACCCGCTCGATGGCGTCGGTGCTGAGGAGCGGACCGATGGCGTGCGTGAGCGATTCGCCGTCGGTGACGGCGACCGGGTCGGCTCCCAGCGCCCGGAGCAGGTGGTCATCGGCCTCGATCACCAACGGGCCGGAGCCGCGGCAACGGCCGAGGACCGGCACAGGCTTCTCACGCATCACGCACACGCTATCCGTGGTTCACCGGCCGCCGTCCGTCACCTCGGCGTCTGCGCACGGCCGCGGAGGCGGTGCGCAGGCAGCGGTACAATCGAGGTGGAGACGTCAGGAGATGCAGATGTCCGAGCCGCGGCTTCCCCCTCGCTGGTTCATCCGGTCGTTCTGGTTCGCGCACCGCGGAGTGTTCCGCCTCACCCGCGGACGGGTGGGTCTGTGGCGACCGAAGCAGACGGGGAAGGGGTGGGGCGCGGCGCGCCTCACCACCGTCGGTCGACGATCCGGACTCGAGCGCAGTGTGATCATCGGCTACGTCGACGACGGCCCCAACGTGGTCACGATGGCCATGAACGGCTGGGGTCCGGAGGAGCCCGCATGGTGGCTGAACCTGCAGGCTCACCCCGACGCGATGCTCGACCTTCGCGACGGCAAGCGCGCGGTCACCGGTCGCGCCGCGCAGGGTGAGGAACGCGCACGCCTGTGGTCGCGATGGCGTGAGATCGACAAGGATCTCGACGCATACGCCGCGCGGCGCCCGTGTGAGACGGCTGTGGTGGTGTTCGAACCTCGTCAGTCGACCGGCTCGCCTCCTTCACGGTAGGCGCGGATCGCGTGCGACGCGACTGCGACGATCGGGACCGCGAGCACCGTGCCCGCGAGGCCGAACAGCGCGCCACCGCCCACGACGCTGAGCAGCACGACGGCCGGGTGCAGTCGCAGCGCGCGGCCGTAGATGACGGGTGCGAGCAGGTCGTTGTCGAGCTGCTGCACGACCAGCGCGACCACGGCCACGATGATGGCGGCGCTCGTGCCCGCGGTCACCAGCGCGACCATGACCGCGATCACCCCGGCCAGTACTGCTCCGACGAGCGGTACGAACGCGCCGAGGAACGTCAGCACCATCATCGGCGCGATCAGGTCGGCGCCGACGAGCCACAGGGTGATGCCGATGGCCACCGCTTCCACCACGCCGAGCAGTGAGGCGCCGCGCAGATAGCCGGCGAGCGCCGACCATGCCGCGTCGAGCGAGCGCCGGAGCTGCGATCGTCGGCCGTTGCGGGCGCGGCGCACCGACCACTCGGCCAGTCGGCGACCGTCGCGCAGGAGGAAGAAGGTGAGGATCAGCGCGAGGACCGAGCCCGCGAAGAGCTCCGCCACGAGCGTGGCCCGATCCTTGATGCTGCCGTCGGAGGACTGCAGCAATGAGTCGAACTCGACTGCGGCGTCGTCACGGATGCGATCGATGGTGGCGCGGGAGATCTCGAACGGGCTGTCGTCGACCAGCCAGTCCTCGATCTCGTCGGTGGCTTCGGTGAGGGTCGGCCCGATCGAGTCCGCCTCGCCCGCGACCGATCGCACCACCACCGTGAGCAGCGAGCCGATGACCACCATGAACACGAGCAGGCTGGCGAGGGCAGCGACTCCCGGTCGCCAGCGATGCCGGCACAACCAGCCCGACACCGGCGAGAGGATGCGAGTGAGGAAGAGCGCGATCACGATCGGGATGACCACGATGGCGGCTCGTTGCAGCAACCACAGGCCGGCCACCACGACCACGCCGATCACGATCAGTCGCCACGAGTACGCAGCCGCCTTCTCGAGCGGGCGCGGCACGGTACTCGTTGCGTCGGGCATGGCCACCTCTACCCGGTCGGCGGCTGGGCGAACCCGTCACACAGCTGCTTCGGTCGCGTTTCGTCTCGCACACGGAGACGAAACGCGA
>JAUXQB010000255.1 GCA_030685215.1 Actinomycetota bacterium | reverse complement strand
ACGTCGACGCCTACATGCACACCATCGAGGTCATGTTCACGGCGCAGGAGATCCTCGTCGGTCGCGCCGACTACCCCACCGAGAAGATCGGTGAGAACAGCCGCAAGTTCCGTCAGCTCGGGCTCGGCTACGCCAACCTCGGCGCCACGCTGATGGCGCTCGGCCTGCCCTACGACAGCGAGGAGGGTCGGGCCTGGGCTGCGGCGCTCACCTCGTTGATGACCGGCCACGCGTACGCCACCAGCGCTCGCACCGCCAGCCGCATGGGCCCGTTCGCCGGGTTCTCGGAGAACGAGCAGTACATGCTCGACGTGCTGCGCATGCACCGCGATGCACACACCATCATCGCCAGCCACACCGGCGTCTCGCGTGAGCTGGTCGCTGCCGGCCAGGCCGCGTGGGAGTCCGCGGTGCGCGACGGTGAGGAGTTCGGCGTGCGCAACGCGCAGGCCAGCGTGCTCGCACCCACCGGCACCATCGGCCTGATGATGGACTGCGACACCACCGGCATCGAGCCCGACCTCGGGCTGTGCAAGATGAAGAAGCTGGTCGGCGGCGGCACGATGACCATCGTCAACCAGACCATTCCTCGTGCGCTGCGCAAGCTCGGCTACTCGCCGGTGCAGATCGACGAGATCGTCGCCTACATCGATGCCGAGAAGAGCATCCTCGGGGCGCCGCACCTGGCGCCCGAGCACGTGGCGGTGTTCGCCTGCAGCATGGGCGACAACACCATCCACTACGAAGGTCACGTGCGGATGATGGGTGCGGTGCAGCCGTTCATCTCCGGCGCCATCTCCAAGACCGTCAACATGCCCGAAGAGGCAGCGGTCGAAGACGTCGAGGCGCTGCACCTGCTGTCGTGGGAGCTCGGTCTGAAGGCCGTGGCCATCTACCGCGACAACTGCAAGGTCGGCCAGCCGCTGAGCACCGCCAAGAAGGACGACGTGCAGGATGCGCCGGCCTCGGACGCGGTGGCGACGCAGGTGGTCGAGCGCATCGTCGAGAAGATCGTGCACCAGCCCATCCGCCAGAAGCTGCCGCGCAGCCGTCGTGGTCGCACGTTCGAGTTCCGTGTCGCCGACTGCAAGGGCTTCGCCACCATCGGCGAGTACGCCAACGGTCAGCCCGGCGAGATCTTCCTCACCGTGTCGAAGCAGGGCAGCACGCTCAGCGGCATCATGGATGCGTTCGCGAAGAGCATCAGCTACGGCCTGCAGTACGGCGTGCCGGTGCGTGCGTTCGTCGAGGCGTTCACCAACATGCGCTTCGAGCCGGCCGGCATGACCGACGACCCCGACATCCGCTTCGCCTCGTCGATCATGGACTACCTGTTCCGCCGCCTGGCGCTCGAGTACATGACCTACGACGAGCGTGCCGAGCTCGGCATCTTCTCCATCGACGAGCGGCTGCAGCCCACGCTGCCCGGCGTGGAGGAGAGCGTGTGGGAGACCCGCTCGGGTTCCGAGATGGTGTCGGATCCGAAGACCATCCCGTCGGCGGAAGACCTGCTGGTGCAGATGGAGCTCGGTGTGGCCCCGGCCGCCCCGAACAACGACGTCACCAACCCCGGCGGCGTCGCTCGGGCCGAGATCACCTCGAAGCCCGCGGTGCGTCACAGCGACTCGCCGATGTGCATGCAGTGCGGCGTCCAGATGATCCGCGCCGGCAGCTGCCACGCCTGCCCCAGCTGCGGCAGCACCAGCGGCTGCAGCTGATGTGAGCGGTCAGGGAGTGTCATTGGGGCTTCGCGCCCTGATGACACTCCGTTGGCCAACGATGTCAGGACTTCGGTCAGGCAGCGTCCGGTGTGCCCGACGTCAGATCGGGAGCGCGATCGCCGTTCGGATGGCCGGTGCCACCGACACCTCTTGATGCGTGCGCGGCCCGAGGAACTCGAGCTGGTTGTGCTCGACGCTCCAGATCGGCGCGTACGCCGGGATCGGCAAGTCGCGGAGCGCCAAGTCACCGACGAGCCATGCGACGTCGATGTAGTCGGTCGGGCGAAGGGACATCGTGAAGCGGGGGAGACGTCGTCGCTGGGGGATCCGCGCCACGGCGCCGTGACCTGCTCGAACGGCACCGCGACGACGGCGCGACGAGGGCGTCGATCAGTCCGGCACCCTCACGGAGACCGTCCGCGAATGCCCGGACGCGGGTCGCCACGTTGGAGCAATGCCGTAAGCGGAAGATGTGGCCCGAGCTCCCGGATTCCAACCGAGAGTCGTTCGGACAGGGCACGTCCCTGAGCGATGACAGCTTACCACAAATAGTGGTGATTTGACCACGGTCAGTATCCCTGTTAGACACGCCCCCCGACGAAGAAGTGCGCCTCGCTGCGCACTGGATGGAGTCACCATGGTGGACAACCGATCAGCAGCCCTCTACAGCCGCGCCCCTGAACTGGAGAGGGGCGCTGAGCCGACAGGGAAGCGGGTCGGTCGCCCCTTGCGCCAGCCCAAGCGATCGGCAGCGCGGATCGGTGTCTCGGCCTTGGCTGCGGTGTTCGTCGCCGCTCCGTTGATTCCCTTCGGCGCAACAGTGCAGGCCGGCGGACCCGTGACCCAGGGCCACGCGCCGGCCGCACCATCGAGCGGCGGCGTGTTCGTACCCGTCGCCCCGTTCCGAGTGCTCAACACCCGCACTGGTGCGTTGGTGCCTGCCGGAGCAGTCACCCCGGTGAATGCCACGTTGGCCGGCGTGCCGAGTGATGGCTCGGCCACCGCCGTCGTCATCAGCATTCAGGTGGTGTCTGCGACCAGCGCCGGTTGGGCCACTGCCTGGTCGGGCGTCGACGCCCGCCCGAACACGTCGAGCATCAACTATCCGGCGACTGCGGCCGAGAACAACGGAACGATCGTCACGCTCAACACCGTTGGCGGCTTCTCGATCTACAACTCGACCTCGACACACATCATCGTCGACGTGCTCGGCTACTTCTCGGCTGATGGCGTTGCCGGACCGACCGGTGCCACGGGCGCAACCGGCGCTGCTGGTCCTCAGGGCGCAGAAGGGGCTCAGGGTGCCCAGGGTGCTCAGGGCGTCGAAGGGGCGCAGGGCGCGCAAGGAGCAGAAGGAACTCAGGGCATCCAGGGCGCGCAAGGCACCCAGGGCGCGGAAGGAGCGCAGGGCGCGAGCGGGGCCGAAGGTCTCCAGGGCATCCAAGGCCCGACCGGAGCAACCGGCGCACCCGGGCCGCAAGGTGCAACCGGCGCTCCGATCAGTTTCCAGGGCTCCTGGTTGAACTCTGTCGGCTACCGAGTTGGCGACGCCGTGTCGTACCAAGGGTCCTCCTACATCGCCTTGTCGGCGAACACGGGCGTGGACCCGACCACCGACTCGTTGGTCTGGGCCGTCCTGGCGCTCGAGGGCGCTCAAGGCGTCGAAGGGGCTCAGGGCGCGCAAGGCGCTCAGGGCGTCGAAGGGGCCCAGGGGACTCAGGGCGCGCAAGGCGCTCAGGGTGTCGAAGGATCTCAGGGTGCAACCGGCGCCCAGGGCGCTGTCGGAGCACAAGGCTCGATCGGTGCCACCGGTCCGATCGGCATCCAAGGGCCACGAGGCCTCACCGGACCGCAAGGCTCGATCGGTGCCACCGGAGCCCAAGGTGCAACTGGGGCGACCGGAGCGCCGATCACCTTCCTCGGTGACTGGGGGAGTGTGACCGACTACGCGATCGGTGACGCCGTCTCGTACCAAGGCTCGTCCTACATCGCATTGTCGGCCAACATCGCCGAGGTCCCGAGCAGCAACTCCTCGGTCTGGGCCGTGCTCGCCCTCGAGGGCGCCACCGGTATCCAGGGAGACACGGGACCTCAGGGAGCAGCGGGCGCCCAGGGCGTGTCTGGCCCCCAGGGAGAGCTCGGTGCCCAGGGTGCGCAAGGCGCCCAGGGTGCGCAAGGCGCCCAAGGTGTTACTGGCGCCCAGGGCGAGACAGGACTCCAGGGCGCCACCGGCACCCAGGGTGCGACCGGAGCCGACGGAGCGACTGGTCCCCAGGGCAGCATCGGAGCCCAGGGCGTCGCTGGCCCGCAGGGCCCGCAAGGCGCCGAGGGCGCTCAGGGTGTGCAGGGTGCGACCGGCGATCCGGGCTTCGTCTACGGACAACTGGGCACTGACGTGTCGGCATCCACGGTGATCTCCGCGGAGCCGACGGCTCTGTTCACCACCGCCCCGGCCAGCGGGGTCGGCTTCGTGTCGGCCACCGTTCAGGTCACGAGCACGCGCGTGAGTGGCGAGGGCTTCTGGACCGGCGCTGTCGCATGCGAGTTCGTCGACGCGCTCGGCGGTGTGAACGGCTCGGCCGGCCAGATGCCGATCGTCTACCAGAACGACCTCGGCTACTCACCCGGCTCGCAGATGGTGCTCGTCGCGGAGGTGCCGGCAACGCTCAGCGGCACACTCAGTTGCTCCGTGGTGACGTCGTCGCCCGGTACGTTGCCGACCATCACGGTGTTGGTCACGAGCGCAACCGCCGTCTCGGTCAACGACAACACCAGTGGCTACGGTGGATTCACCGGCGGCCCCGTCTGATGTCGGCTGACGCCGATCTGTACGGCGATGTGCTGCGCCTCGACGAGGACAGCGACAGCGAACACGGCAGCGACCGTTCGACAGCGTCCGAGGTCGGAGCTCCGGCGGCATCGAGCCGTCCGGAGGCTCCGGCCGGGCGCCGGTCGGTCGTCACGTGGTTGGCCGCCGCGGTCGTCATCGTTGCGTGCATCGGCGGCGGGTTCGCTGTCGGGCGCATGACTGCACCCGATCCTGGGTCGTCCACCACCGGAGACGGCGGTGCGGCGCTCGAGGCCGGAACCGACGATGCCGCCACCTTGCTGCAGGTCGCACTCGAACTGCACCGCAACGGCGACCTCGTCGCGGCCACCAAGGCGTACGAGGCGGTGCTGTTGGTTCAACCGGACGATCAGTTCGCCCTGTACAACCTGGGGTTGATCAGCCAGACCGGGAACGACTTCGACCAGGCGATCATCCACTACACCCGAGCGCTGGAAGTCGATCCGACGATGATGTCGGCGTTGAACAACCGTGGCCTCGCTCACCGAGATGCAGGCCAACTCGATGCAGCGATCGTCGATCTGCGTGCGGTGCTGGCGGCGGACCCCACATCGGCAGCGGTGATGTACAACCTCGGCAACGTGCTGATCGCCAACGGCGCGGTCGAGGAGGGCGCCGAGCTGGTGGCCCAGGCAGTGGTGCTCGATCCGACGCTCCGCGGCGACTGACGCAGTCTGCGGTAGCTGGCCATCTGACCGACGCGGCTCGCCGCGTCGGTCAGGTGGTCTTCTGTCGGCAGAACTCAAGGTTCTGCGAGATCCGTGCGTGCTCGGCCGGCGGCGCCGTCTCCAACAGCTCCCGGTTGATCTCGGCTGCCTCGGCGTAGCGCCCCAGCCAGTAGAGCGACACGGCCATGATGTCGTCGAGTCGCCATTCGTAGACGGCGGACTCCACGAACAGTGCGTCTTTCGGTGCTGCCAGATCCGATCCGAGACGAGCCAACTCGTACGCCAGGCGGTGGTTCGACGACCGTTGCGCTCGCAGTGCGATGACGTGCAACGGTTCGGCGCGGGTCGGGTAGCGATCGAAGGTCAGCAGCATCTGGTGGTACAGCAGCGCCTCGTCCTTCAGGCGCTCGAAGCAGAGCCCGATGCGGTACATGGAGATGAATCGTTCGTCCTCGTAACCACCCATGTCGGCGCGCCGCCGGTACCAGCGCAGGGCGGCCTCGGTGTGGCCGGCGTCGAAGTGGGAGTTGGCGAGGTAGAAGACCGAGCGACTGTTCTCCGGTTCGTCGCGCAGCGC